>NZ_JBQQBV010000007.1:0-307029 GCF_052246355.1 Streptomyces sp. 3N207
AACCCGGAAGCTAAGCCTTTCAGCGCCGATGGTACTGCATGCGGGAGCGTGTGGGAGAGTAGGACACCGCCGAACTCTTTGTGAGGAAAGCCCCGTTGGCTGACGCCAACGGGGCTTTTCCATGTCCGGACCCAGCTCTCGGCATGGCCGGTTATGGCTTCAGCGGCAGCTGGAGGATCGTCGTCAGTGGTGGGTCGAGCCGGCCGTCAGATGACCGTGCGGCCATGCGGCGGCCGTGCTCGACCACGCTCTGGGTGAGCGCGTTGAGGATCGGAAGTACGTCCGGGTCCTCGCCCACTACATAGAGGGTGCCCGCTTCGGCGATGAAGGATTCCAACGCGAGGCGATCGGCTCGCTCCGCGGAGCATGCGTTCCGGACATGCAGCTGGCCCAGTGGGGCCAGGGCGCGGCGGATCAGGGCGACAGCGTCGGCGCGTAGTTGGGGATGCCCCGCGAGGGCGGACTCCAGCTCGCCGGCGGTGCCGGAGGCGGCCTTGGGGTGGGTCCGCAGGATGCGTACGGCGTCCGCTGTCTGTCCCGTTGCGAGTGCCCAGCGGTGGACTTCGCGGAACGGGCGCTTTTCCAGGGCTGCGGCGTGCAGCCAGCAGCGTAGGACGGTCTCGGCCGTCGTGTGCGTCGTCGCGTCGATGGGGCGCGGGGAGCGCAGGGGGGCCAGCAGGGCTGTGGCGCGGGCCGCGGCGGTGGCGCGGTCGGCGCAGCCATGGTGCGGTGACCAGCGGAGGCGGTCGGGGGTGTCACAGGCGTGTGTCGGGTCGAAGAGGTGGACGGGCCCGAGCTTGGCGCGGGCCGTCTTGGTGGCGGTCCACAGGGCGGGCGTGGCCGAGCTGACGAGTGCGGCGCCGGGAGCTTCCAGGATCTGTGTCACGGGGTCGTCGTCAGCCGACGGGCCGCCTGTCGCGTTGCCGAGGGAGCCGGTGCCGACCGAGCCGTTGCCGGTCACGTTGCCGGTCGCGTCCTGGCCGTCGACGGGGGAAGTGGCTCCGGTGGTCGCTGCTGTGCCGAGGAGGATTGGTGCCAGCGGGCTGGGTGGGGCGGCTGAGGGCGGCTGTGGTGTTGGTGCGGAGGGGTCCTGGGGCGGTACAGGTTGCTCTTGGGAGGCTGGAGCCGGAGCGGGCGGCTGCGAGGGGAGCGGGGCGGCACCGGGCTCCCGCGCGGCCTCCGTGGGCCCCGCGCTCTTGTGCTCCGGGGGTTCCCCCGCATGGTCGCGCCGGATGCGCCTGGCCTTTCGTACGGCTCGGGCGCGGGCGATGGTGCCCATGACGAAGACCGTGAGCACCATCAGCACCATCAACTGGCTGATGAAGATGCCCCAGAACAGGCCGTAGCCGGAGAGTTGGTTGCGCGGGGTGGTGGGCCAGGCGCCGGGGATGTCGTGCGGCTCGGTGACCAGTTCCCGTACGGCGAGCGGGGTATTGGCGAAGGTGACGTCGTCCGGCCAGGCGCCGTGGGAGAAGAGGCCCGCGAGTCCCGTGGCCGTCCAGACGAAGATGGTGAGGCCCAGCAGGAAGGCGAGGACGCCCACCAGGAGGCCGTCGGGAATGCCTCCGCCGCCCCCACCGGCTGTGCGGCGCATCCGGTGCGGTTCATGGTGGGGGTAGTGGCCCGGGTGGTATCCCGGGCGGCGGTGACGCTCGCGGTCGTCGTATGACATCGGTACCGGTATTCAAGCGGGGGCCGGTCGGTTGCGGCAAGATCCCCGCCGCGGCTGCGACGGGTGGGGGTGCCCTGGTGTCGGTCAGGCGACGCCTGAGCCGGGGGCGGCCGGTCCGGACGGGGTGCGTTCCATGGCCATGGCGCGTGCTTCGGTCTCCGCCTCCAGGTCGGCCTCCAGCGCGGCCTCGAAGGAGGCGGCGGCCTCGGCTTCTGCGGCCTCGGCTTCCGCGGCGCTTTCCGTCATGGCGCGGTCGGTGAAGACCAGTGGCCGTTCGGCCTCGGTGACCAGGTGCTTGACGACCTGCACATTGCCGTTGACGTCCCAGACGGCGATGCCGGGCGACAGGGTGGGGATGATCTCCACGGCCCAGCGTGGCAGGCCCAGGACCTTGCCGGTGGCGCGGGCCTCGTCGGCCTTCTGGGCGTAAATCGTCCTGGTGGAGGCCATCTTGAGGATCGCGGCGGCTTCGCGGGCCGCCGCTCCGTCGACCACGTCGGACAGATGGTGGACGACGGCGACGAAGGAGAGGCCGAGGCGGCGGCCGAACTTCAGCAGGCGCTGGAAGAGCTGGGCGACGAAGGGGCTGTTGATGATGTGCCACGCCTCTTCGACCAGGAAGATCCGCTTGCGCCGGTCGGGGCGGATCCAGGTGTGCTCCAGCCAGACTCCGACCATCGCCATCAGGATCGGCATGGCGATGGAGTTCCGGTCGATGTGGGAGAGGTCGAAGACGATCAGCGGCGCGTCCAGGTCGATGCCGACCGTCGTCGGGCCGTCGAACATGCCGCGCAGGTCACCGTCGACCAGCCGGTCGAGGACGAGGGCGACGTCCAGGCCCCAGTCGCGTACGTCGTCCAGGGCGACGTTCATCGCCTCCGCCGACTCCGGCTTGGGGTGGCGGAGCTGCTCGACGATGTCGGTGAGCTGCGGCTGGCGGTCGGTGATGGTGGAGTTGACGTAGGAGTGCGCGACCTTGAGGGCGAAGCCGGAGCGTTCGTCGAGGCCGTGGCCCATCGCGACCTCGATGATGGTGCGCAGCAGCGCCAGCTGGCCGGTGGTGGTGATGGCCGGGTCCAGCGGGTTGAGCCGGATGCCCTGATCGAGCGCCGCGGTGGGGTCGAGGCGGATCGGGGTTATGCCCATCTCCTCGGCGATCAGGTTCCACTCGCCGACGCCGTCCTCGCCCTGCGCGTCCAGGACCACCACCTGGCGGTCCCGGAAGCGCAGCTGGCGCAGTACGTACGTCTTCTCCAGCGCCGACTTGCCGTTTCCGGACTCGCCCAGCACCAGCCAGTGCGGGGCCGGGAGCTGCTGTCCGTAGAGCTGGAAGGGGTCGTAGATGTAGCCCTTTCCGCTGTAGACCTCGCGGCCGATGATGACGCCGGAGTCGCCCAGCCCAGGCGCGGCCGTCGGCAGGTAGACGGCCTGCGCCTGGCCCGTGGACGTACGGACGGGCAGGCGGGTCGTCTCCGTCTTGCCGAACAGGAAGCTGGTGAACGCTTCGGTGATGGCGGACAGGGGATCGAGCGCGGCCATGCTGGCTACCTCCGGCCTGGAGCGGCGGTGCGGGGGTGGAGCGGTCGGGCGTCGGAGCGGGTGGGGGTCATGGAGGGCTCCTCAGCGCCGGATACCGGTGGCGAAGGGGAGGGTGTTGACGAAGGCGCGATGGTGTTCCCTGTCGCACCACTCCAGCTTGAGGTAGCTCTTGCCCGCCGAGGCGCGGATCGTGCGCTTGTCACGGGCCAGCGCCTCCGGTGAGCGGGAGGAAACGGTGATGTAGCCGACGAGGTTGACGCCCGCCGCGCCCGACGCCAGGTCCTCGCCGCGCTGGTCGACGCGGCCGTGCGCGGCGATGTCGCGCGGGTCGACGGTGCGGTTCATCTTGGCCGAACGGCTGGCCTCCGCCTCGTCGTTCGTCTTCTCCGTCAGCATCCGCTCGATCGCCAGCTCGGTCGGCTCCAGGTCCATCACCACGGCGACCGTACGGATCACGTCCGGGGTGTGCACCAGCAGCGGGGCCAGGAAGTTGACCCCGACCGGGGTCATCGGCCACTCCTTGACCCATGCCGTGGCGTGGCACCAGGGTTCGCGGGTGGTCGACTCGCGGGTCTTGGCCTGGAGGTACGTCGGCTCGACCGCGTCCAGCTCGGCCGGCCAGGCGTTGCGCTTGGACATGGCCTGGATGTGGTCGATGGGGTGGTCCGGGTCGTACATCGAGTGGACGAGCGAGGCCAGCCGGGCCTGCCCGAGCGGCTGCCGCACCCGGATGTCGGCCTCGGTGAGCCGGGCGCAGATGTCCGTCAGCTCGCGGGCCATCACTATGGCCAGCCCTTCGTCCCTGGTCAGCTTGCGGCCCGCCGTGCTCCGGGCGGCCTTGGCGATGGTGGCGCCCTCGGTGGCCAGCTCGCGGCCGTAGGGCATGCAGGCGATCAGATAGGCGCGGTGCTGCTCGCTGGAGGTGGAGACCATCGACAGCAGCTGCTCGTAGGAGGAGCGCAGCCATCCGGCGGCCCGCTCGTTGCCGCGCTGGGTGACGTCCTTGGCGTGCGCGTCGGGGTCGGCGGGCAGCGTACGGGCCAGCATCTGCAGCCGCGTCACATAGCCGTCGCCGTTGGCCACATGCTTCAGGAGCGTGCCGAAGCGCTCGACGAGGGCCTCCTGGTCCTCGCTGTCGCGCAGACCGACGCCCGGGCCCTCGATCTCGATGGCGGCGGTCACGGTGCGGCGGTCCGCGTGCAGCAGCACGGCGATCTCGTCGGGGCCGAACGGCGCCGACAGCCAGTTGATGCGGCCCACGCCGGGCGGCGGGCCGATCTCCACCTCACGGCCGTCGAGCATGGTGCCGGCCTCGACGGCGTCGGAACGATACGTCGTACCGCGGCGCAGCAGCCGCTTGTAGGAGCGGTTGATCTCGAACCACCTGTAGAACGTACGGCCCTTGTACGGCACGTAGACAGCCGCCAGCGCGAGCACCGGGAAGCCGATCAGGGCGGGGATACGGAACGAGAGGACGGGGATGAGCAGGCCGCTCATCATGCCGAGAAAGGCGCCGACGACGATCAGGCCGATCTCGCCCGTCTCGCGGTTCTTTCCGACGAGGGCGTTGGGCCGGGCCTTGCCGATCATGTACGTACGGCGTGGCGCGCCCAGCGAGGACCCTGCGGTGTGGGAGGAGGTCGTCATCCGCGGTCACCTCCCGAACTGCGGGGCTGACCGGGTTGGGAGCGGCCCGTGCCCGAGGGGCTCTGCCGGGGCGGGCGGGCCGAGTGCGGGGTGGTGGCGGCGGGCGCGGGGGCCTGCTGCCGGGGTGGCGGTGCCTCCTCGGCGCCGCCCGCACGGGAGCTGTGTGCGGCCACACCGCCGGTCACGGTGGAACCGGAGGAGTTGCCGCCGGTGGACGAGGCGCTGGCGGCAGTGGCGTTCTGGCCGCCTCCCCGGCCGCCGTGGGTGTTGATGCCCTGGCGGACCAGTGCGGCCGGCGAGGACACCACTGCGGCGGCGCCACGGGTGGAGGTGCGGACCGCGTTGCGGTGGGCGGCGATGTCGTCGCCGAAGCCGGGTACGAAGCGGTAGATCATCGCGCTGGCGAAGATCGCCAGCAGGATGATGGCCAGCCCGGACACGATCGCCGAGACCGAGTCGGGCCCGTCCTCGCCCGCAAGCGCGCCCGCGAGACCGAGCACGATGATGATCACGGGCTTCACGAGGATCACAGCGATCATGATGCCCGCCCAGCGGCGGACATGTCCCCACATATTCCTGTCGACCAGCCCCGCGTAGACGGCGGTGCCCAGCAGGGCGCCGACGTACAGCAGCGCTGCGCGTACCACCAGTTCGAGATACAGCACGCCTGCCGCGATGATCGACACGAGCGAGACGACGATCAGCATGATCGGGCCGCCGCCGATGTCGTCGCCCTTCTTCAGCGCCTCGGAGAACGTGCCGAAGAACGCGTCGGTCTTTTCGGACGTGCCCGAGGCGAGGATATCCGTGACCGAATCGGTCGCCGAGACCACCGTGTAGAGGATCAGCGGTGTGAAGGCCGATGCCAGCACCGTCAGCCAGAGGAAGCCGATCGCCTCCGTGATCGCCTCGGTGAACGGCACCCCGCGCACCGCCCGCTTGGCCACCGCCAGCAGCCACAGCGTGAGCGTCAGAATCGTCGACGCGGCGAACACCACGGCGTACTGCCGCAGGAACTCCGTGTTGGTGAAGTCGACCTTCGTCGTCGAATCCACCAGCTTCCCCAGCTTGTGCACCGTCCAGCTTGCTGCCTCGGCACAGGATTTGGCTACGGAACCGAGGGGGTCGGTGGGGTCGGAGCTGACGTTCGGGGACTCGGAGCCGCCTCCGTCGTCCGAATCGCAGAACTTTCGGGAGTGTCCCGTGGTGTAGTCGCAGCCATCCTTCGGCTCTGCTGTCGCACGGCCCGCGAAAAGAATGGCCGTGGCCTGCAAACCTGCCACCCAGGTGCCTACGGCGAGGATACGGCGCTGTTGGTTACCGGGCATACGTGAAGCCTCCGAACTTGTCCACAGCGGCGGCGATCTCGTCGGCCCTCGAAGCTGTGTTGTCGCCGTTCACGGGGGCGGGGCCTTCCTTCTGCGAGAACTTCCGAATCTTCCAGTCCCCGTCCGTCCACGTGAGGTCAAAGGTGAGGGTGAACCAGTCGCTCGTGACCGGGGTCGTGGACTTCTTCCCTGCGTTGCCGAACACGCCCGTGCACCACACGTCGAGCTTCGCCGTGTCGCCCTTGTATTTACGGACGGTCGTCCCCACCGGAGCTGTCCGGGACACGTACTTGGTGTCCTTCTTGGCAACCCCGTTCTCATCCAGCCCCATCCTCGCCAGCAGCTTCGGCGAGTAGGCTTTGTCCATCTTGCGCTGGATCCCGGTGACCTGATCCGGAGCGAAGAGCTGTTGGATGATTTCGTCCCGCTCTTTCGACTTCACGATGTCCGCGGACACCAACGCGACAGCGTAGTTCGCTGCGGCGCTCTGTGCCCCCTTCTCGGTGTGGGGGAAGCCGGAGGCGAGGGTGTCGGGGGAGTTCTTCACGGGTTTTTCACCGGAGGGGGCGGTGGGTTGGGCCTGGGGAGGGGTGCCGCCCTTGCCGTCGGAGGAGGCGTTGTCGCCGCCGCCGTCCTCCCCGCCGCCCCCGCGGTTGGCGAAGGCGATGGCCGCGATGAGCAGGACGACCACGGCGACGACTGTCACCAGGCTCCGTCCGGGGCGGGTGGGCGGGCGGTTGCCGCCACCCTCGCTGCCCGGTAGGCGTGTTCGAGTCGTTGTCCGTGCGCCATCACGGGCGCCGGGCACGCCTTCGCTGGTGCGAGTACGCGCTTCGTACTCGTCGCCGCCGCCGATGTTCATGCCGGCCTGGCCCCCTCGACCTCTGTCGCTCAACTGCCGTCACTGCATTGTCTCCTCAGATGACGGTAGCGGGGTCACACCGCGCATGTGCCGTGTGCAAGCCAGGTGAATGGCAGCATTTCGAACACCGCGACGGTGCGCCGTCTGTGTTCTTGCCGCTCGGCGGGCGATTACGCGCGCGGTGAGGGGGTCGGCCGCGCACCGGTGCGCCCCCGGTGCTCGGCGGGGCCGTGGGTGGACTGAGGGCGGGCCATGGGCGGGTTTGAGTATGCGTACCCATGTGCGGGGCGTCGGCGGGCGGCAGGCTGCCGGGTATGACTGATGTGACTCCTTCCGTGCAAAGACCCACCACCGCGGCGTTCTTCGTGCAGTCGGCGATTGCTTTCGGGGTGTCGATGGTCGCGCTGCTCGTCGGGATCGCCCGGCTGCCGGTCGGCCCGTGGGAGCGCGGGTACCTCGGGCTCGGGCTCGTCTTCGTGGTCTCCTCCGCGTTCACGCTGGCCAAGTGCGTACGGGACCGGCAGGAGGTGTCGGAGGTGACGAACCGGGTGGACAAGGCGCGGATCGACAAGCTGCTGACCGAGGTCGATCCGTTCGGTCAGGGCAAGGCGTGAGTGCGGGCGGGATGCGCCCGGGTGCGGTGGGAAGCGGCCGGACATCGCCGCCGTGCGTCACCACCGTCGGCCCTCGGGAAGTTCGGTGAGACCGGGGAACGAGACATGCAGGACTCGCCCGCAGCGTCCAGTGGCCGGTCCAGCCGTCCAGCCGGTTCCGCCGGGTCCGCCGGTTCCACAGCCTCTCGCTCGACGAGGCCCGTGCCGCCCTCCGCGCCGTCTCAGGTCCGCCTACGCGCGTTTGCGGGCCAGTGTGACGCCGTCCCGGAGGGGCAGCATGACGGATTCCATGCGCTCGTCCGCGGTGATGGTGTCGTTGATCCGGCGGATGGCGACGTCCGCCTCGTCCTGCGCAGCCGGATCCACGACCCGCCCGGCACGGAGCACGTTGTCCAGCACGATCAGCCCGCCGGGGCGCAGCCGGGGCACCAGCGCCTCGTAGTACGCCGGATAGCCGGTCTTGTCCGCGTCGATGAACGCGAAGTCGACGAACTGCTCCTGCGGCAGCGCGTGCAGCGTCTCGACGGCCGGTGCGAGGTGCAGTTCGATGCGGTCGGTGAGGCCGGCGCGTTCCCAGTAGCGGCGGGCGATGGACGTCCACTCCTCCGAGACGTCGCAGGCGATCAGCCGTCCGTCCGCGGGCAGACCGCGGGCGATGCAGATGGAGGAGTAGCCGGTGAACACGCCGACCTCGACGGCAGTCCTGGCACCCGTCAGCCGCACCAGCATCGTGAGGAACTCGCCCTCGTCGTGCGTGATCTGCATGGTGGGATAATCCGGCGCGCGCTGGTGGGTCTCCTCGACCAGGTCGCGGAGGACCTCGTCGGCCGGCGTGCAGTGGGCCAGCAGATAGTCCTCGAGGGCAGGGTTCACGATGTTCATGGAGCTCCTAGCGTGCAGGCGCGGGCGGGCACCGGGCGCGCCGTTGTGTCGTCTGTCGCGTCGACGGAGCGGTCCTTGGAACGCCCTGCCGTGGCGGTGCTAGACCGCCATGCCGTAGACGATGGTGAACAGGGTGCCGAGCGAGCCGATGATGAACACGCCGGTCAATCCGGCGACGATCAAACCCTTCCCCTGCTCGGCGCTGAAGGTGTCGCGGAGGGCCGTCGCGCCGATCCGCTGCTTGGCCGCGCCCCAGATGGCGATGCCGAGGCAGAGCAGGATGGCCACGGCCATGATGACCTCGATCATTATCCGGGCCTCTTGCCCGAGGGAGCCGAACGGGCCCCAGTCCGGCGCGATCCCGCCGATGATGGTGGTGATATCGCCTTTGTCAGCCGCCAGGAACATGGTGAACTCACCGCCTAGTTTCAAGGTTCGTCTCTGACGGATTGTGCCATGGCCCGGTGACATCGGGGCGCGTCGAGTTGCCCGAAGTGGCCCCGATTCGTGGTCGATTCGGGAACGTGGCGGGGCCGTCGGGCGTCCTGGACTGACAGGGGTGCTCGGCAGCGGGGCATGGGACGGACCCTGACGGGGCATCGGTCGTTCGTTCGTACTTCTGTGCGCCCCTGGTGAGCCTGGTCCCGGGCGGGGCGGGTGATCGCGTTCACCCCCGCGCCCGTTGTCCGCCGTTCCGCTCGGGGGGTCGGCCTGGAATGATGTGAGCGCGTGGTCGGCGTCGACGAACTGGTGTCCTGTGGGGGAGGGTTGGGGAGTGCGCCGTAGAAGAGTGTGGCTGCTGGCGATCGGTGGCGGAGTGGGGACGCTGTCCCTGTTCGTCACGCTGCTCGTGGTGGGCACCTATGTGGCCTCCGCCAACCTGACGGGCGCGGTGGGCGGCGCTGTCGGGCTGGCCAAGGGCTCGGTGCCGGCAGCCTACGCAGGGCTCGTCCAGAAGTGGGGCAACCTGTGCAAGGCGCTCAACCCCGCGCTGCTGGCCGCGCAGCTCAACCAGGAGAGCGGCTGGAACCCCAAGGCGCAGAGCCCCGCCAAGGCGCAGGGCATAGCGCAGTTCATCCCCGGCACCTGGGCGACCCACGGCATGGACGCCAACGGCGACGGCAAGAAGAACGTGCACGACCCGGAGGACGCCATTCCGTCCGCCGCGAGCTACGACTGCAAGCTGGCCGCCAACGTCAAGGATGTACCCGGCGACGCCTCGAACAACATGCTCGCCGCGTACAACGCGGGTCCGTACGCCGTCATCAAGCACCGCGGGGTGCCGCCCTACAGCGAGACCAAGAACTACGTGTCCACCATCCGCAAGATGGAGCAGAGCTTCGCCGCGCCCACCGGCCGGCTCAGCCCCACCAAGCAGGGTGCCGGTGCCATTGCCTTCGCGCAGAGCAAGCTGGGCACCCCGTATCTGTGGGGCGGCAACGGTACGCCGGAGCAGGGTGGCCGATTCGACTGCTCGGGCCTGACGAAGGCGGCGTTCGCAAAGGTCGGCGTCGAGTTGCCCCGGGTGGCCAACGACCAGTACAACACCGGGCCGCACCCCAAGCGGGGCGAACTGCTCCCCGGCGATCTGGTCTTCTTCGCCCACGACCTGAACAACTCCCGTTCCATCCACCATGTGGGCATCTACGTCGGCGGTGGCAAAATGATCAATGCTCCCTACACGGGAGCGAAGATCCGCTACGACCCGATCGACAGCCCGGACTACTTCGGGGCGACCCGGCCGAGCGCCAAGTGACCGGTGGACACGGCTCGGGTACGCCTGGGCAAGCAGCTCCGGTGGGTACACAGCTCAGGGGCACTGCTTGTGCGCGCAGCGCATGGATTACGTCAACAATCCGTGAGGCATAGGCCCTGAGCTGCGCCTATGGATCACCCTTGGGTAACGTCCTGGTGATCGTTCGGTAAGAACGGAACGCTCCACCTGCCGCAGGGCGTTCTCTCCACGGAACGGGACTTCCGCAACGCGACCACGGGGGGTCGTCAGCGCAGATCCAGCGATGAGCACACAGCCGAAGTGAGGGGCCGCACCGCGATGGCACTCTGGGACAACCCTGATGTCGAACTGCTCTACGAGATCAACGGGCTGGCCAAGGACGCACCCACCTGGGCCGACCGGATCATGGAGTACATCGGGGAGTACGGCATTGCGGTCGGGCTCGTCGTGCTGACTGTGTGGGCCTGGTGGGGTGTGACGCGTAAGCGCGAGAGCCGGGACGAGGCACTGAGCGGCTTCGCCGGGCTGCTCTGGGCCCCGCTGGCGGCGCTGATCGCGCTGGCCGTGAACATCCCCATCCGCGGCTTCGTGGAGCGACCGCGGCCCTTCATGGAGCACAAGGGTGTGGAGGTCCTCGTCCAGGGCAAGACGGACTTCTCCTTCGTCAGCGACCACGCCACGCTCACCATGGCCGTCGCTGTCGGCATCTTCATGGTCCAACGCAAGCCCGGCCTCGTCGCCATCGCGCTGGCTCTCCTGGAGGGCTTCTGCCGCGTCTACATGGGGGTGCACTACCCCACCGACGTCATCGGCGGACTCGCGCTGGGCACCGCCGTTGCCCTGCTGCTGGCCCCCGTCGCCATGTGGGCGCTGACGCCGCTGGTGCGGGGCGCGGCCGGGAACGCACGGCTGGAGACGCTGCTGTGGACGGGCGCAGCTGCCGCCGCTGTGGGCGCTGCTGCTGCGGGCCGCCGGGCTGTCGGCCGGCCCGGCGAGGAGGAGCCGCGCCGCGCGGGAGACCGCGACCTGGCGGCCTGAACCCCGAGCTGCTGAGTCGGGAGACTCGGCCTGGATCGAACGAACGAACTACAGCGCTCCTGCCGCTCCGCCCGGTGGGGGCGCTGTCGTGTGGTCGCCG
This sequence comes from Streptomyces sp. 3N207, assembly GCF_052246355.1. NCBI lineage: Bacteria > Bacillati > Actinomycetota > Actinomycetes > Kitasatosporales > Streptomycetaceae > Streptomyces > Streptomyces sp. 3N207. The sequence continues at coordinate 11,418 of NZ_JBQQBV010000007.1, forward strand.
TGCCCGTGCTGGTGGATGCGGGCGTCCTCGCGGGCGCGGTCGCGGGCTCGGCGTGCGGGGCCGCGCCAGCCGCAGCTGCACGACGCGGCGCAGAAGGAGCCGCGTTCGTTCAACGATGTCCCGTGCGGGGCCGCCTGGGCCGCCGGGAGGGTCGGATGCGCCGGGTCCGGCTGGTGTTCGGGAGCTCGCTCTCGCACGTGACCACCGTACTCGGGCCGTGACGGCGTTCCCAGGGGCCTCGTTGAACCGTCGAATCCGGACCGGCCTCGGACCTGGGGCACCTCCCGGCAGAAGGCCGGGGAGGCGGCGACCGGCAGCGAGGGGTCGGCAGGAAATGGCGGCGCGGCGGCAGTACCGAGGCGGCACGGTGCCGTTCCCGCTCATGGCGGTGGCGTTCGGCACCGTGCTGCTGTCGATGGCCGGCTGCTCCGGGGAGGGCGCCGTGGCGACCGCCGGGCCTCCCACCGTCGCCGGGCCCTCCCGCCCCGGCCGGGCTGCCGTGCTGGCGGCGGCGGACGAGTTGGCCCGGGCCGGGACGGCGCGGGTGCGGACGGCCATGGAGATGGTGAGCGGCCACACCCGGGTCACCATCGAGGGCCGTGGCGCCTTCGATCTGGCCCGCCGCACCGGCCGGTTGCGGGTCACGCTGCCGCCCGGCGCCGACGGGGCGCCGCCAGGGGAGCGCAGGCTGGTGCGCGAGCTGGTCACTCCGGGCGCGCTCTACATGCGGAACCGCGCGGGTGTGCCGGACGACAAGTGGGTACGGGTCGACACCACGGGGTTGCCGGACGGGAACCTGGTGACGGGCGGGGCCACCGATCCCGTCACCGCCGCCCAACTGCTGCGCGGGGCCCGCGAGGTGGAATACGAGGGTGTCACCGAGCTGGGCGGCGTCCGGGTGTGGCACTACAGCGGTGTGGTGGACATCGAGCGCGCGGCTGCGGGGGCGCCGCCGCTGGCGCGCCGTCAGCTGAAGGCCGCGGAGAAAGGGTTCTCCGGCCGTACGGTGCCCTTCGACGCCTACCTCGACGAGCAGGGGCGGCTGCGGAAGGTCCAGCACCGCTTCACCTTCGCCGCCGACCCGGACAGCCCGCCGGACGCGGACTACGCGGTCTCCTCGACGACGGCGCTGCACGCCTTCGGTACCCGGGTGCGGATCCCGATGCCGGGCCTCGGCGACATCTGGACCGGGAAGATCGCCGCACCGTAGCGCTCGCGCGGCGCCCGTATCGCGTCCGTACTGCGTCGTTGCAGCGGCCGTAAGGGCAGCCGTACGTCGGCCGGGCAGCAGTCGCAGGGGAGCCGTACGGCGGCGGAGCGCGGTGGAGCCGCAGCCGTTCCGGCCCGGTAAATGATTCGGAAGTGCCATGCGCCCGGGCGGCGGTCTCCCTAGGCTGGGAGGCTGGGCCCCGGCCTGGCCGCGGCGCTCCGCCCGGTGGATCCGTGCAGCACGGGAGGTGATACGTGTGCCCGTAACGAAGCGTGACGACAGGGGCGACGGCCGTGGGAGCCGCTGCCGACGGCGTTCGCTGATGCAGGACCACGTCGCTCTCGCCGAGATCGAGCTGTGCGGCGAGCTGATGATCGCCGCGTCCGCCGCCGAGGGGCCGCTGAGTGTGGCCCGTATCGACGAGGTGCTGCGGCGCGCGGCGGACGAGCTGGACGACCTTCCACGGTCGTCCGCGTGTTGAGGCCCCCGGCGGGCTGAGAGGAGAACCTCGTCGGGTCAGGTGCGCAGCAGGCGGGCGATGGCGGCCGTGGCTTCCTCGACCTTGGCGTCCATCTCGGCGCCGCCGTCCAGCGCGGCGTGCGCCACGCAGTGCCGCAGGTGCTCCTCGAGGAGCTGGAGCGCGAAGGACTGCAGGGCCTTGGTGGAGGCGGAGACCTGGGTGAGTATGTCGATGCAGTAGACGTCCTCGTCCACCATCCGCTGGAGGCCGCGGATCTGGCCCTCGATCCGGCGCAGTCGCTTGACGTGAGCGTCCTTGTTCTTGGTGTAACCGTGCAGGCCGGTGGCCGCGTGTGCCGAGCAGCCCTCCGAAGTGGCTTCGGCCACGGTCTGAGGCGCGTCCGGTGTGGTCTGCGGCGACGTCATGCGGTCCTCCCGGGTGGTGGTGGGGGGCTGTCGAGGCCGTAATGGCGGGTTCTCGATACCCCTACTGGGTATATGATACCGGACTTCTCGGAGCCCGCTTCAGTAGGCGAGCCTCCATGGGTGACACTGGGGACGCCGGTTCGCAGTGGCCGGATGATGCGCCTAGCATCAACGAGACCGTCGCCGATGCACCCCGAGGACCCCCAGTGCGCTTTCGTCTGACCCCCAGGGAGACGAGCTTCTACGACATGTTCGCGGCCTCCGCGGACAACATCGTGACCGGCTCCAAGCTCCTCATGGAACTGCTCGGCGCTGATTCCTCCGCGCGGACCGAGATCTCCGAACGGATGCGCGCGGCGGAGCATGCGGGAGATGACGCGACGCACGCGATCTTCCACCAGCTCAACTCCTCCTTCATCACGCCGTTCGACCGCGAGGACATCTACAACCTGGCGTCCTCCCTCGACGACATCATGGACTTCATGGAGGAGGCCGTCGACCTCGTCGTCCTCTACCAGATCGAGGAGCTCCCCAAGGGGGTCGAGCAGCAGATCGAGGTGCTGTCGCGGGCCGCCGAGCTGACCGCCGAGGCCATGCCGAACCTGCGGACGATGGACAACCTCACCGAGTACTGGATCGAGGTCAACCGGCTGGAGAACCAGGCCGACCAGATCCACCGCAAGCTGCTGGCCCACCTGTTCAACGGCAAGTACGACGCCATCGAGGTCATGAAGCTCAAGCAGGTCGTGGACGTGCTCGAGGAGGCCGCCGACGCGTTCGAGCATGTGGCCAACACCGTCGAGACCATCACGGTCAAGGAGTCCTGACGCTCCGTGGACACCTTCGCGCTGATCGTGACCGTCGGTGTCGCGCTCTTCTTCACGTATACGAACGGCTTCCACGACTCCGCGAACGCCATCGCGACGTCGGTCTCCACCCGGGCGCTGACCCCGCGTGCGGCCTTGGCCATGGCCGCGGTGATGAACCTCGCGGGTGCCTTCCTCGGCAGCGGGGTCGCCAAGACCGTGAGCGAGGGGCTGATCGAGACCCCGCACGGCGACAGCGGTATGGCCATTCTGTTCGCCGCCCTGGTCGGGGCCATCGTCTGGAACCTCATCACCTGGTACTTCGGGCTGCCCTCGTCCTCCAGCCACGCTCTGTTCGGCGGCATGGTGGGCGCGGCGCTGGCCGGTGGTATCGCCGTCCACTGGTGGGGCGTGTTCGAGAAGATCGTCGTGCCGATGTTCCTCTCGCCGCTGGTCGGGCTGCTCTTCGGCTATCTGGTGATGTGCGGCATCATGTGGATCTTCCGTAGGTCGAATCCGCACCGCGCCAAGCGGGGCTTCCGGATAGCCCAGACCGTCTCGGCGGCCGGCATGGCGCTCGGCCACGGTCTCCAGGACGCGCAGAAGACCATGGGTGTCGTCGTCATGGCGCTCACCATCGCCGATGTGCAGCAGCACAACGAGATCCCCATCTGGGTCAAGATCGCCAGCGCGGCCATGCTCTCGCTGGGTACGTACGCGGGTGGCTGGCGCATCATGCGCACCCTCGGGCGGCGCATCATCGAACTGGACCCGCCGCAGGGCTTCGCGGCGGAGACCACCGCGGCGTCCGTCATGTACTCCGCGTCCTTCATGTTCCACGCCCCCATCTCGACCACCCATGTGATCACCTCCGCGATCATGGGCGTGGGAGCGACCAAGCGGGTCAGCGCGGTGCGCTGGGGCGTGGCGAAGAACATCGTTCTGGGCTGGTTCATCACCATGCCGGCCGCGGCGATTTTCGCTGCGCTCATCTACGGGGCGATCAAGCTCGTCTTCGGCTGACCCCGCGCGGGGGGCTGCGCTCGCCCACCCTGCGCCCCGCGGGCACCTCCCGGACGGAGCCCGGGGGAGGAGGACGCGCCCCGTCAGGGGCGCGGGGAACTGCGCGACCAGCCACAACCGACCCGCAGCCTGCGGACGTCAGGCAGGGGCAACCCCCTCCCCGGAACAGCGGCAAAGAAAGATGCCCGCGGTGGCACCGCCATGCAGCACCGCGGGCGGTCAAGGGCCGGCCCGGCCCGAGGGCTCAGCCGAAGCGGCCGGAGATGTAGTCCTCGGTGGCCTGGACCGACGGGTTGGAGAAGATGCGCTCGGTGTCGTCGATCTCGATGAGCTTGCCGGGAGCGCCCACCTCGGCGAGGTTGAAGAAGGCGGTCCGGTCGGAAACCCGCGCCGCCTGCTGCATGTTGTGCGTCACGATCACGATGGTGAAGCGCGACTTCAGCTCACCGATCAGGTCCTCGATCGCGAGGGTGGAGATCGGGTCGAGCGCCGAGCAGGGCTCGTCCATCAGCAGCACCTGCGGTTCGACGGCGATGGCCCGGGCGATGCACAGTCGCTGCTGCTGGCCGCCGGAGAGGCCGGAGCCGGGCCGGTTCAGCCGGTCCTTGACCTCGTTCCACAGGTTGGCGCCCTTGAGGGAGCGCTCGACGACCTCGTCGAGGTCCTTCTTCTTGGTGTCGCCGTTCAGCCGCAGCCCCGCCGCGACGTTGTCGTAGATCGACATGGTCGGGAAGGGGTTGGGGCGCTGGAAGACCATGCCGATGGTGCGGCGTACGGAGACGGGGTCGACCCCGGTGCCGTACAGGTCCTCGTCGTCCAGCAGCACCTTGCCGTCCACGCGCCCGCCGGGCGTCACCTCGTGCATGCGGTTGAGGGTGCGCAGGAAGGTGGACTTGCCGCAGCCGGAGGGGCCGATGAAGGCGGTCACGGAGCGGGGCTCGACGGTCATGGATATGTCGTCGATGGCGCGGAAGTTGCCGTAGTAGGCGGAGAGGCCGCTGACGTCGATGCGCTTGGCCATGGGAATCACCGTCTTAGTGCTTGGGGGCCTTCCAGCGGGCGATGCCGCGGGCGACCAGGTTGAGGATCATGACGAAGGCGATCAGCACGAGGGCGGCTGCCCAGGCGCGGTCGTAGGACGGCTCGTTGCCGAGGGCCCACTGCTCGTAGATGTAGTACGGGAGCGAGGACTGCGCGCCTTCGAAGGGGTTGTTGTTGATCTCGGCCGAGCCGAAGACCAGCAGCAGGATCGGGGCCGACTCACCGGCGATGCGCGCGACGGCGAGCATGATGCCGGTGGTGATACCGCCGACCGCGGTCGGCAGAACGACCTTGAGGATCGTCTTCCACTTCGGCACACCCAGCGCCAGCGACGCCTCACGCAGCTCGTTGGGAACGAGCTTGAGCATCTCCTCCGTCGAGCGTACGACGATCGGCATCATCAGGATCGCCAGCGCCATCGCGCCCGCGAACCCGGAGTAGCCGAAGCCGAGAATGATGATCCAGAACGAGAGGATGAACAGGCCGGCGACGATCGAGGGGATGCCGGTCATGACGTCCACGAAGAAGGTGATGGCCTTCGCCAGCCGGCCTTTGCCGTACTCGACCAGGTAGATCGCCGTCAGCAGCCCGATGGGCGCCGCGATCAGTGTGGCCAGGCCGACCTGCTCCAGGGTGCCGATCAGCGCGTGGTAGATACCGCCGCCCGGCTCCATGGTGATCACTCCGCTCATGGAGTGCGTCAGGAAGTAGCCGTCGAGGACCTTCACCCCCCGCGCGACCGTCTCCCACAGCAGGGAGGCCAGCGGGACGACGGCCAGCAGGAAGCAGACCCAGATCACGCTGGTCGCCAGCCGGTCCTTGGCCTGCCTGCCACCCTCGACGGCGCCGGCGAAGCCCGCGGTCAGTACGAGGTAGAGCAAGGCGGCGATCAGGCCCCACTGGACACGGCTCTCCAGCCCGGCCACCACGCCGGTACCGATACCGAGCGCGGCTGCGAGGGCGGCCAGGCCGACCGGGGCCCAGCGCGGAAGTCGCGGCTGGCGCAGCTTGGGCAGCGGCAGCGGCGCGTCGTCGACGGGGGCGTCGGCCACAGCTGTCTGGCTCATGCGTTCGCTCCCGAGTACTCCTTGCGGCGCGCGATGATCAGTCGGGCCGCACCGTTGACCAGCAGGGTGATGACGAAGAGGACCAGGCCGGAGGCGATCAGCGCGTCGCGGCCCATGGATCCGGCCTCCTTGAAGCCCGCGGCGATGTTCTGCGCGAACGTGCCGCCGCCCGGCTCCAGCAGGCTGGCCTTGATCAGGAAGCTGGGGGAGAGGACCGTGGCGACGGCCATCGTCTCGCCCAGCGCGCGGCCCAGCCCCAGCATGGAGGCGCTGATGACGCCGGAGCGGCCGAAGGGCAGCACCGACATGCGGATGACCTCCCACCGGGTGGCACCCAGTGCGAGGGCCGCCTCCTCCTGCATCTTCGGCGACTGCCGGAAGACCTCACGGGAGACGTTGGTGACGATCGGCAGAATCATGATCGCGAGCAGAATGCCGACCGTGAACAGGGAGCGGGCCGCGCCGCCCTCGTAGGTGAAGATCCCCGTCCAGCCGAGGTACTGATCCAGCCACTCGTAGAGGCCGGTCAGCTGCGGGACGAGGAAGAGCGCCCCCCACAGGCCGTAGACGATCGAGGGGACGGCCGCCAGCAGGTCGATGACGTAGCCGAGCGGGGTCGCCAGCTTGCGCGGCGCGTAGTGCGAGATGAACAGCGCGATGCCGACGGCGATCGGGACCGCGAGGAGCATCGCGATGATCGAGCTGGCGACGGTGCCGAAGGCGAGGACCGCGATGCCGAAGCGGGGCGGGGTCGCGTTGGCGTCCCACTCGAAGCTGGTGAGGAAGTTGACTTCGTCGGCGTTGATGGCAAGCGCCGCTCGCCAGGTGAGGAAGACGGCGATCGCCGCCATGATCACCAGGAGGGTGATCCCCGATCCCCGGGACAGCCCGAGGAATATTCGGTCACCCTTGCGCGTGGCGCCCTTCGCGGGCTGCGGTGCCGCGGGGCCCGCTGTCGCGGGAGGGTTTTCGGTAGCCATGGTTTCTCCGGTCTGACGGTGCGGGTCGCTACGCGCTCGGCGTTGGTGCGCGGGCGGCCCATTGGCGGTGCACCGGAACTCTTTTGCGGCCCCAATCAGTGACAGCTGGGGCGCCGTTTACCTGGAGGGAGTGGGCGGGGGGTGCGCTTGGCACCTCCCCCGGCCTTCGGCCGGGGTGCCCCACCCCACTCCGTCGTGGTTCTCGCCGCTGCGGTGGAATCAGCTCCCGCTGCGACGGCGAGAGGGGTGCCGCTTCCGCGGCAGCCCGGTCAGCTCAGGCCGCCGATCGTGGTGCGCACCTTGGAGATGACCTCATCGGGGATCGGGGCGTAGCCCTTCTCCTTGAGGGCCTTCTGGCCGTCCTCACTGGCGGTGTACTTCAGGAAGGACTTCGTCGCGTCCAGCGACTGCTTCTTGTTGCCCTTGTCGCAGACGATCTCGTACGTCACCAGGGTGATCGGGTAGGCACCCTCGGCCTTGGTCTTGTAGTTCAGGTCCAGGGCGAGGTCCTTGCCCTGGCCGACGACCTTGGCGTCCGCGATCGCCTTGGAGGCGTTGTCCGTGGTGGCCTCGACCGGCTCCTTGGCGCCGGTGTCCAGCTTGACCGTGTTCAGGTCGTTGCCGGTGGCGTAGGAGAGCTCGACGTAGCCGATGGAGCCGTCGTTCTGCTTGACGTTCGTGGCGATGCCGGACGAGCCGTCGGCGCCCTGGCCACCCTTGCCGGCCCACGCCTTCTCCGGCTCGTGCTTCCAGGAGGAGGGCGCGGCGGTGTTGAGGTACTTGGTGAAGTTGTCCGTGGTGCCCGACTCGTCGGAGCGGTGGAACGTCTGGATCTTCTTGCCCGGGAGCTTCGCGTCCGGGTTGAGCTTCTTGATCGCGGGGTCGTTCCACTTGGTGATCTTCGAGTCGAAGATCTTGGCCAGCGTGTCGGCGTCCAGCACCAGGTCCTCGACGCCGCCGAGGTTGTACGTGACGGCGATCGGACCGCCGACCATCGGCAGGTTGATGCCCTGGCCGCCCTTGCAGACCTTCTTGGACTGGGCGACCTCTTCCGGCTTGAGCGCCGAGTCGGAGCCCGCGAAGGCCGTCTTGCCCTGGAGGAACTCCTGGATGCCCGCGCCCGAGCCGGTGGGCTTGTAGTTGAGCTGTGTGCTGCTGCAGGCCGACTGGTAGGTCTGCGTCCAGATGTCCATGGCGTTCTTCTGGGCCGTGGATCCGGAAGCGAGGAGCTTGCCCTCGCCATCACACTTGATCTTGCTGGCGGCCTTCGTCGTGTCGCCGCCGGAACCGCCGGAGTTGTCGTCCGAGCCGCAGGCGCTCAGGGCCAGGGCGCCACAGACCGTGAGAGCGCCGACAGCTGCGGTGCGGAGCCGGAGCGTGCGCTGAAGCTTCACTTTCGTTCAGTTCCTTCCTGGGCCCGGGAGCGACGACCGGCCGGCCGTCGGATTCTCTGGCTACGGGGCGCAGTCCCTGTCTCGGGGGGTGCCGCGCTCTTGTTACGGCCGAAATTAGCCAGATCAAGTGAAGCGGCCGACGGAGCTGAGTGAACGCCGAGTGAACCTCGGCGGACAGCCCGGTGCTCCCCCGGGGCGCGTGCCTCCGGGACGGGCGCCGTCGATACTCGTCAGTACATTCCTCTGTTGTCTTCGGGGCGGGCATGGCACTATCCGCTGCGTCGGCCAAAGTTGACCATAACCAGGGGGTGGCCCGGGGTGAGACGGCCGCAGACCAGCTCGACCCTCCCGTCCGGTCGGTCCGGCACGCTCGTGCTGGCCTGCACCATCTCGCTGCTCGCGGGGCCCGCGCTCGGCACCGCGTACGCCGAGCCCGGGAAGCCGGACCCGGTCGGCACCAAGGCCGGAGCCGACAAACCGGGCCTCGAGCAGATCCGCCGGCAGATCGAGCGGCTGCACGACAAGGCCGGTTCGGCGACAGACGCCTACAACGCCGCCGAGGACGCCGTCAAGAAGCAGCAGAAGCACATCGTCAAGCTCGCCAAGCGGATCGACAGGACCCAGGGCAAGTTGGACGAACTCAACAAGACGGCGGGTGCCATGGCTCGCGCGCAGTACCGCGGCGGCGGCATGCCGGACGAGGCCAAGCTGATGCTCGGCAAGGACCCGGAGAAATTCCTGCACGGCGTCTCCCTCGCCCGCAAGGGACAGCACGCCACCCGTGGCTTCATCGGCACCCTCACCAAGACCCGCAGCACGCTTCAGGGGTATGCCAAGGACGCCACGGACGAGTGGAAGAAGCTGGAGAAGACCCGGAAGAAGAAGGCCGCCGCGAAGAAGAAGATCACCGCGCAGCTGAAGCAGGCCAAGAAGATCGAGTCCGGCCTGAAGAAGGAGGAGCGGGAGCGGCTGCGACAGCTGGAGGACGAGGCGGCGAAGGCGCGGCAGGCCAAGTGGCTGGAATCCGGGGTGCTGAAGGGGCTCAAGGGCAAGGCGTCCCCGGCCGGCCGGCGGGCCATCGAATGGGCCACCAAGCAGCTCGGCAAGGACTACGTCTGGGGCGCCGAGGGCCCCGACACCTTCGACTGCTCGGGGCTTACGATGCGTGCCTGGGAGGCGGCGGGCGAGCACATTCCGCGCACCTCCCAGGAGCAGTGGAAGCAGCTGCCACATGTGCCGGTCGAGAAGATGCGCCCCGGTGACCTGATCATTTACAAGAAGGACGCCAGTCACGTGGGGATCTACATCGGTGACGGAGCGCTGCTGCACGCACCGCGCACCGGACGGCAGATCACCGTCGAGGGCGCGGGCACCATGCCGATCCTTGGCGTCGTACGTCCGGACAAATAACGCATAGTTCCGGTGCGGCGACGCGTGCAAGGGAATTCCGGGTGGATTTCTTCCGCCGTGTGCGCTTTACGTTTTTCAGCGCGTGAGCTTGGTCATGCGGGGGTCGGCGAAAACGGCTGTATCGCGGCGTGAACTCCCATTCTGGTGTGGGCATATGACAGTGGCGGATTATCGTCAGCCATTCCGTCCATCTGTACGAGGGCGCTAAGGTCCTGTCCGATAGCCCGGGATGACGAGCGCCCGACCACCGCGCGTTTTCCGGGCTCAGCCATGGTGCCGCCGCTCGACGCGTGCACCACTGCCCTCGGGGGAGGGAGAGGTTTTCAATGCCCGTAAGCGCGCCCCTGGCCGGGGCGGCGGCACAGCCCGCCGGCGCGCCGGCCCGGCAGGCCGCGCCGACACCCGGCAGCAGCCTGACCCTGCTGGTCATCGAGGACGATCCAGCCGGAGCGCTGAGTGTGCCCCGCATGCTCGACGCGTACGGCAGGCCCGTGCGGGTCCGTACGGCCCGCAACCTCACCGAGGCCGCACGGCTGCTCACGGACGATGTCCATTGCATCCTGCTGGACCTCGCGCTGCACTGTGAGGCGCGCGGGGATTCAGAGGAGGCGCCGGTCGAGGGGCTCCCTGCCGAGCTCCCTGAGGCCGCCCCGGGCGGCGCCATCCCCGGCATCGGCGGCGTCCCCGGCAGCGCGGGTGCCGGCATCGGTGCCGCTGGTGGCGTCACAGGCGCCGGGGGCCCCGGTGGCTTCGGTGGTACGTCCGGTGCAGCTGGTGCCGGTGCTTCCGGTACGGGCGCGGTTGCGGGCACCGGTGGCGGTGCGGGTCTCGCCGACGGTGCCGGTGCGGCTGCCGGTGCCGTGACCGAGTCCGGCTCCCCTGCCGGTTCCGGCTCCGGCCCGGCTCCGGAGCCCGACGAGTTGCAGATCCTCCGCCGCGTCCTGCGGATGGCCCCGCGGCATGCCGTACTGGCGCTCACGGACGGCAGTGACGCGGAGCGGGCCGCCGAGGCCGTACGGGTCGGCGCCCAGGACTACCTCTTCCGCGACGAGCTGGACGGCAGGCTGCTGATGCGCGCCATCCGCTACGCCGTGGAGCGAAAACGGGCCGATCTGGCCCAGCGCCAGCTCACCGAGACCCGGCTGCGGGCCCAGGAGAACGCCCGGCTGGAGCGCGGGCTGCTGCCCCGGCCGCTGCTGGAGGGCAGCGATCTGCGGTTCGCCGCGCGCTACCGCCCCGGCCGCTCCCGTGCGCTGCTGGGCGGCGACTTCTACGACACCGTCCGCACCCCGGACGGCGTCGTTCACGCCATGATCGGCGACGTGTGCGGTCACGGCCCGGACGAGGCGGCACTCGGCGTCGAGCTGCGGATCGCCTGGCGCGCCCTGACCTTCGCCGGGCTCTGCGGCGACGTGCTGCTGAGTACGTTGCAGAAGGTGCTGGAGAACGAGCGGGCCAGCGAGGAGATCTTCGCGACGCTGTGCACCGTGGACATCGCCGCCGACGGAGGCAGTGCCGCGGTCTATCTGGCCGGGCACCCCTCGCCGCTGTTCGCGGGGCACGCAGCAGCCGCGGCGCCGGTGCCCCGGCTGCTGCCGGAGGACGGGAGCGGTCCCGCGCTCGGCCTGCTGCCGCAGGCGCGCTGGCCGCGCCGCCAGGTCACTCTGGGACACTCCTGGAGCCTGATGATGTACACGGACGGGCTCATCGAGGGCCGGGTGGACGAGGGCCGGGTGGACGAGGCACGTACGCGGTCACGCACCGAGGCGGGGCGTGCGGAGACGGGCGCCGGGCAAGGCCGGGCGCCGGGCCGGGAGCGGCTCGGCCAGCAGGGAATGCTCGACATCGTGGCCCGGCGGCTGGCCGAGGGCGCGCGGGGTCAGGGACTGCTGGACGCGACGATGGACGAGGTGCGCCGCCTCAACGGAGGCGAGCTGACCGACGACGTGGCGGTCCTGCTGCTGGACCGCGGCCGGTGAACCGGCAAGAACCCGGCTACGTACCGGGCTCTGCTCTCAACGGCTGCGCAGCGGTCACCGGCCGTTGAACGGCCCGTACGGACCGTCGCTGCTGCTGCCTCCAGGGCGTCGGCCCCAACGCCGGCCCCGGGAGTTGCCCATGACCTGCTTGAGCGCCGGACGGACATCGACGATGTACACGATGGTGGCGATCAGGCCGATGATCTGCAGCAGGAAGAACGGGATCTGCAACACGTTCACCAGGGCCGTAAGACCCAGGATGATCAGCCAGAACGGCTTGTTCTGCTTGTCGGCCGCGCGGTAGGCGTCCTCCCGCCGCAGTGCGGCGTCCACGAAGGTGAAGACCGCCAGGGCGAGCAGCACGACGCTGATCAACGTCATGGCGGTGAGCTGGAAGCCCTCGAACAGCATGGTGCTCACACTCCTGGTTGGTCTCGATCCGTGGGTGGGGCGACTCGGGCCTACAGGGGCTTTGCCGCAACCGTACCCCAGCGATTACGGAAGAATCAGGGCCCGCACTCACGGAACGAGCCGGGCCCGCGAAGGGTGCCCGGCCCGTTCCGTGCTCTTCCCCCGCGCCGTCCCATGCGGCTCAGGACTCGGTCTTGGGAGCCGACTTCCGGGCGGAGGGCGTGGTGCTGCCGGTCGTCTTACGGGCACTGGTGCCCGTCTTCTTGGCGGTGGTGGCCTTGGTGCCGTTACCGCTGGTGCTCTTGGTGCTGCCCGCGGCCTTGCCGGTGGTGGCGCTCTTGCCGGCCGTGCCGGTGTCGGCGGCCTTGCGGTCCGCGCCGGTGCCGGCGTCGGAGGTCTCCTCGACCGGCGGCTCGGCGATCTTCACCGACTGGACGGGCTCGCGCTCGACGATCACCTCAGGGGTCTCGTCGTCGCCCTCGCCGCGCCAGTTCTTGACCGCCTCGCGGCCGCGCACCGACAGCTCCTCGTAGGTCTCCCGGGCCTTGATCGCGTACTCCGCCGCGACGCCGACGCTTTGCAGCGCGAGGTGCTGGGCCTGCTCACGGAGCTTCTTGAGGTCGGTGTCCAGTCCGCTGAGGGTCTCGCTCACCTTGGCCTGGGTCTCCTTGGCCTGCTGGGTGAGCTTCGCCTGGACCTCCTTGGGGTCCGTCTCCCGGACTGCCGCGAGGGCCTGCGGCGCCTCTTCGCGGATCTTGTCGACGACGCCCGCTGCGAAGTAGAGGGGCGTCGGGTCGGTGAGGGTCTTGCGCAGGTCGTTCGCGATGGGCATGAGGGTACGCCTTTCGTGGCTCAACTCGCCTGACAGGGCCGTCCGCCGCGTGGTGTGCGACGCCCGGTGCCGGTGGCCCGCACCGTCGCGGCCCTTTGGTGTCCTTGCTCCGCTTGTTGTGCTTACTCCGGCTGCCGAGCCCCCTCGGCGGACGGGTCCGCCGGGTCGTGGGCGGTCGCCCGCTGCTGTGCGTTCTCCTTGCGGAACGACTCGTAGATCTGGAGCAGCGCCTGCTTCTGCTGCTCGTTGATCGAGGAGTCCGCGAGGATCGCGGCGGGGACCTGCAGCAGGTCCTGCCGGTCCCGCTCGTCGAGAATCCCGGCCTGCACATAGAGCGTCTCCGCCGAGATCCGCAGCGCCTTGGCCAGCTGTTGCAGAATCTCCGCGCTCGGCTTGCGCAGGCCGCGCTCGATCTGGCTCAGATACGGGTTCGAGACGCCGGCGGCCTCCGCGAGCTGCCGCAACGACAGCTTCGCGGTCCGCCGTTGTTCCCGCAGGAACTCGCCGAGGTTCCCGACATTGAGCGAGGCCATGCCCCCAGAGTGCACCCGATTGCTAACTATTGCAAGCAAGCTGCTTGCAAGTGTGCCCCTCGGTAGTTGTGAAGACCGAGCCCACTGGCCGGCGGAGCCTGCGGTGCCGCCACGGCACGGGGTTCTACTGGCGGGCGGGGTTCGTGACGGGTGGGGCGTGACCGGGCCATGCGAGGTCGTCCACCGCCAGAAAAGGCTCGTCGGCAACGGTGGCCGGGGTGACTCCGGCGAACGCCTGGACGTGCCGGTGGAGGTGGGACTGGTCGTAGTAGCCGGATTCGGCTGCGGCGCGGGCCGGGCTCTGGCCTCCGGCCAGCCGGTGGACCGCATGGTGGAAGCGGACCAGCTTCGCCGCACTACGGGGGGTGAGGCCGAGGTGCGACCGGAACCGGGACCACAGGCGCTGGCGGCTCCAGCCGATCTCGGCCGCCAGAGACTCGACCCGGATCCGGCCACAGCTGAGGACGATCCGGTCCCATGCCCAGGCCAGCTCGGGGGGTACGGAACGTCCCGCCTCGCATCGGCGGGCGAGCAGCTCGTCCGTCAGCGCGAACCGGTCCTGCCACGAGCGGGCCCGGCTCAACTGCTCCTGGACCCGCGCGGCCTCCCGGCCCCACACATCGTCGAGCGCCACCACGGCACCCGCCAGGTCTGCGGGGGAGATGCCCAGCACGGCGTACGCGACGATCGGGGACAGGCGCACCTGTACGGCTTCGACGTCCCGGCCATGCACCTGCATATCGCTGAACGCCAGCCCGGCGAGGAGGCTTCCCCGTCGGCGGCCGGTCGCGTCGTCGACGAGGAGCGTGCCGGGCCGGGGGACGAGAGCCAGAGTCACGGACGGATGCGGGATCGCCCGCATGTCGATCGGCTCGGGACCGTGGTGCTGGAATCCGGCCATGCTGACGCCCGTCAACCGGCTGGGCCGCGACGGCGGCACGACATCGAACACAGCACGCTTGTACCCGGCGGACCGCATGACCTCATGCTACGAGCCTCGCCTCCCCGGCGGAGCGGCGAGAGATGCGGGCAGCCCGACATTCGTCCAATACGCGCCCCGGCCGGGCCGGTCAGGGTGGGGCCATGGTCAAGAACCTGCGGACTCTTCTCGGTCCAGGACCCAAGGACGCCCCGGGCGCAGGGAATCCGACCCTGTGCGGTGACGGCGGGGAGATCCACGTCGTACAGGACGGCCCGGCCGACGCCCCGGCACTCTTCCTGATCCACGGGTTCGCCGCGTCGGGCAGAAGTTGGGACCTGCTCGTCCCGATGCTGGCCAGGAGCCATCGAGTGATCAGGATCGATCTGCTCGGGCACGGCCGGTCGGCCAAGCCGGCCGGCGGCGTCGGCTACCGGATCGCCGAACAGGCGCGCCGGGTCGGGGAGGCGCTGGACCGGCTGGGTGTCCGGCACGCCATCGTGGTCGGCCACTCCACCGGCGGCTCGGTCGCCACCGCGCTCACTGAGCGACGGCCGGACCTGGTGACCGCTCTCGCCCTCATCAACTCCGGGCCCTGTCTCGACGCGTACATTCCGCAGTGGCCCGTCGACCGGCTCCTGTCCCTGCCCGTCATCGGCCAACTGCTGTGGGGGCTGCGCACCGACTCGATGATCCGCCGGGCGGCGGCCACCGCCGTCACCCATGACATCGAAATCCCGCAGGCGATCGTCGACGACGTACGCGGAATGACCTACCGCGCGTTCACGGGGGCATCCCGGGCGGCCCGCGGCTATCTCCGGCAGCGCCCACTGCCCGATCGACTGGCCACCCTCGGTAAGCCGCTGCTGGTCATCTTCGGTGGCCAGGACCGACGGTGGCGATCCTCCTCCGCGGCCGACTACCGCATCGTCCCCGGCGCGACGATCGAAATGCTCCCCGGCGTCGGGCACTCGCCCCTGCTCGAGGAACCGTCCCGGACCGCCGGACTGCTACTGGCGTTCACCGCAGCCCACACGCCGCCCCCGGGCAGCTGACGCCGGCCCAGGAACAGCGGCTCACCGAGGGCCTGGCCGTGACGAAAGCAACGAAGGTCCCGAAATCCACGAAGGTCATAAACGAAATCCACGAAGGTTATGACGAAATCGACGAAGACGGGAGAGCGATGACCGCCACCGGCCTTTCCCGGGCGAGGGAACAGTCCACACCACCACCGGATGACGATTCCGCGCCGGGGCAGAGCATGGCACGGCTGCTGCGCCCGTATTTCCGGAGTTTCGCGGCCGTTGTCGTCCTGCAGGTCATCGGCGCTGTCGCGGGTCTGGCGCCGCTGCTGGCGGTCGTCGAGTTGGGCCGTGCGCTGTTGTCGCCCGGGCCGACCGATCACGGCCATGTCCGGACCGTGGTGATCGCGGGGGCGACCGGCTTGCTCGTACGGCTGCTGTTCACGGCCGCCTCGTCCGGAATCGGGCACATTCTCGACAGCCAGGTGCAGTTGTCCTTTCGCCGAGCGCTGGCTGAGCGGCTGGGGCACGTACCGATCGGCTGGTTCTCCCGACGCCGGACCGGTGAGCTGGCAAAGGTGGTGGGGGAGGACGTCAGTGCGGTGCACCCGTTCATCGCCCATACCCCCGGCGAACTCGTCGCCGCATTCGTGGTGCCATTTGTGTCGCTGATCTATTTGTTCACCGTCGACTGGCGGCTCACCCTGATCACGCTGATACCGGTGGTGCTGGCAATCGCGCTGGTCCCGTTGATGATGACCCCGGCCCGGCAGCGCGAACAGACGGAGTTCGACGAGGGCATGGGACGGATTTCCAACTCCGTCGTCGAATTCGTACAGGGCATCTCGGTGGTCAAGGCGTTCGGCGGCTCCGGGCGCTCCCACCGTGAATTCCGCACGGCCGCAGACGATTTCGTCGACACCTTTTACCGGTGGGTGCGCGGTGTCTCCGGGATCGCCGCGGGGATGCAGATGGTGCTGTCGCCGCCGTTCGTGCTGCTGGTCGTGCTGATCGGCGGCGCGGCTCTGCTCACGAGCGGGAGCATGCCCCCGGCCGACCTGCTGCCCTTCCTGCTGCTCGGGCTGGGCCTGACCGCTCCGGTGGCAGCCCTCGGCCATGGTTTCGACGATATGCAGGCCGCACGGCGCGCGGTCGGCCGGATCCGGGACGTGCTGGCGGTGCAGTCGCTGCCGGAACCCGCGCACCCTGTCGCACCACAGGGGCACCGCGTGGAACTGCGTGACGTTCGGTTCGGATACGAAGCCGACCGCGAGGTGCTGCGAGGGATCGACCTGGTCCTCGAACCGGGGACGGTCACCGCGATCGTCGGGCCGTCGGGCAGCGGAAAGTCGACGCTCGTTCAGCTGTTGCCGCGATTCTTCGACCCGACCCACGGTTCGGTCGCCCTGGGCGGTGTCGATCTGCGCGAAATCGGCAGCCGGGAGCTCTACCGGAATATCTCCTTCGTCTTCCAGGACGTCCGCCTGCTACGCGCTTCGGTCGCGGA
Organism: Streptomyces sp. 3N207; assembly: GCF_052246355.1. Classification (NCBI taxonomy): domain Bacteria; kingdom Bacillati; phylum Actinomycetota; class Actinomycetes; order Kitasatosporales; family Streptomycetaceae; genus Streptomyces; species Streptomyces sp. 3N207. Next base: position 28,437 of record NZ_JBQQBV010000007.1, read on the forward strand.
CAACATTGCGCTGGCCGTACCGCATGCCGAACTCGGCGACGTGGTTCGCGCCGCCCGGCTGGCAAACATTCATGACCGAATTCTCGAACTGCCGCGCGGATACGAGTCGGTGATCGGTGAGGACGCCGGACTGTCGGGCGGCGAGGCACAGCGGATCTCGATCGCCCGCGCACTGCTCACTGCCGCGCCCGTTCTGGTGCTCGACGAGGCGACCGCCTTCGCCGACCCGCAGACCGAACAGGCAGTGCGCCGGGCCCTGACGACGCCGGAGGGCGAGCGGACCGTTCTGGTCATCGCCCATCGCCTTGAGACGGTCGCCGACGCCGACACCGTCGTGATGCTGGAGAACGGTTCGATCGTCGAGCGCGGCAGGCCCGCCGAACTGCTGAAACAGAACGGAAAGTTCGCCGCGTTCTGGCAATCCCACCGATCGGTGAGTACCGACTCGGTGAGTACCGAAGCGGTGAGGTGTGAGGAGACCGATACCGACCGGTCGGTCGAACGGGGGCAGGCGATGCCGACAGGCGGGCGTGCGAGGAAGGAAGAACGACCGTGAGAACGCATGGCTTGGTCGATCCGAGGGAGATGTATCTCCGCACCATTTTCGAGCTGGAGGAAGAAGGCGTCGTGCCACTTCGGGCGCGGATCGCCGAAAGGCTCCAGCAGAGCGGGCCGACCGTCTCACAGACGGTGGCCCGGATGCAGCGCGATGGCCTGGTGCGGGTGGCCGGCGACCGGCGGTTGGTGATGACGGAGCCGGGCCGCCGTCGGGCAGTGCGGGTGATGCGGAAACACCGCCTGGCCGAGTGCCTTCTGGCGGACGTGATCGGTCTTCAATGGGAGGACGTTCATGTCGAGGCGTCCCGATGGCAGCACGTCATGTCCGACGCGGTGGAGACGCGGTTGACGGAGATCCTCGGCCACCCCGCCACTTGTCCGCACGGCAGCCCCATTCCCACTCGGGACGAGAGCGGCGCCGTCCTCGAACCCGTCCTCACCATGACGGATGCGGCCACCGCCGCAGAGAGCACGGTGATGGTCGTCCGGATCAGCGAACAACTCCAGAACCGTCCCTCGGTCCTGCTGCGCCTGAAACGCGTCGGGATGCGACCCGCTCACAAGGTCACGGTCATGGCCACCGAGGGCGGTGTGCGCGTGACAGGCGATGAGCAGGCGACGTTCCCGCACGAACTCAGTGATCACATCTTCGTGGAGCCCCACACCGGCGTACTGCAAGGAGACCAGCCGCGATGATGCACACCCTGCTGCGCGTGCTGGGGCGCGAGTACGCCCGGCCGATGCGCCGCACCGTGGCCCTGATGACGACGACCGCGATCGCCGAGGGGCTGTCCTACGCACTGCTGGTTCCCGTACTGCGGGCGCTGTTCGGGAGCACGCCCTCGGATGCCTGGCCCTGGCTGCTCGCGTTCGGATCCGCGGTCGCGGCCTACGCGGCGCTGCGCTACATCAGCGATCTGTCCGGTTTCCGCGTCGGGGCCGCGCTGTTGCGTGGTACGTACCACCGTCTCGGCGATCATCTGGCCCGCCTGCCCATCGGCTGGTACGGTGCCGGCCGCGTCGGGGAGGTCTCCGTCCTGGCCAGTCGCGGTGTCCTGCAGGCCATGAGCGTGATCGCGCATCTGCTGGCACCGTTCATCTCCGCCTGTGTGACGCCGCTGACGATCGTTGCCGTGATGCTTGCAGTCAACTGGCACATGGGACTGGCCGCGTCGGCTGCCGCACCGGCCGTGGCGGCGATCCAGATCTGGACGGGACGCTCGATGGCCGCCGACGACGCGGAGCGCCACGAACGCGACCACGAGGCCACCGGGCGGGTCATCGAATATCTCCAGGCCCAGCCGGCACTGCGCGCCGGCGGCCGGACCGCCGAACGTTTCCGGTTGCTCGACGACTCGCTGCGGGAGGTCCAGCGCGCGTCCCGCCGTTCCACGCTGTCGGCGCTGCCCGGCGTACTGGGCTTGACGGTCACGGTGCAGGCGATGTTCACCGCGTTGCTGGTCCTGGGCGCTTACCTCGCGCTCGGCGGGAATATCGGGGTGCCAGAGACCTTGACGATTCTGGTACTGGCCGCCCGCTGTGCGGAGCCGCTGCTTTCGCTGTCGGATATCGGCGGCAAACTCCGCGGCGCACGTTCCGTGCTGGCGAGACTCGACACGGTATTGCGCACCGAACCGCTGCCGGAAGCTCCCGAACCGGTCCAGCCGACAAGCCATGACCTGGAGTTCGAGTCCGTCTCCTTCCAGCATGGCGACCGTACGGTGATCGACAATGTGTCGTTGTCCGTGCCCGAGGGACGGCGGCTTGCCGTTGTCGGGCCGTCGGGCGCGGGCAAGAGCACACTGCTGCAACTGCTCGCACGCTTCTACGACGTGGACGCGGGCGCGGTGCGCGTAGGAGGCGTGGACGTACGCGCCATCAACACCGAGGTGCTGATGGCGCATATCTCCATCGTCTTCCAGGACGTCTATCTCTTCGACGGCACGATCGAGGAGAACGTGCGTCTCGGCCGCCCCGATGCCGACGAAGCCGAGGTGCGGGCAGCAGTGACCGCGGCGCGGTTGGACGAGGTGCTCGAGCGACTGCCCGGCGGATGGGCGACGCATGTCGGCGAGGGCGGCGCACTGCTGTCGGGCGGTGAGCGCCAGCGTGTCTCGATCGCGCGGGCACTGCTGAAGAATGCGCCCGTCGTGCTGTTGGACGAGGTGACCTCCGCGCTGGACCCGATGAACGAGGCGGCGGTCCACCAGGGCATCGAACGCCTGATGGCAGGCCGGACGGTGGTGATGGTTGCGCATCGGCTGCGAACCGTCCAACGCGCCGATCACATCGCCTTTCTGGACGGCGGCCGGATCGTGGAGGAAGGCAGCCACGACGAACTTCTGCGCCGCGGTGGCCGTTACGCCGATTACTGGAACATTTCCCTGATACCGGCAGCGAGCGAATGAGCCGGAATGAAGCCCGATCCATCGCTACGGACAAGAACTGCTACGGGGGCAGGGCACCGTTGCGGGGCAAGAACTGCTACGGAGCAAGAACTGCTACGGAGCAAGAACTGCTACGGAGCAAGAACTGCTACGGAGCAAGAAATGCTACGGGGCAAGAACGCCGAACCATCTTTGCATCTGGCTCCGCAGTTCCTCCTGGTCTTCACCGGCCCAGGCCACATGACCGTCCGGCCGCAGCAGCACCGCGGGCATCTCCAGCTCCTCGCTGCCGTCCACGACGTGATCGATCCGGTCGGCCCATCCGGCGACCGACAGCCGACCGGTACGGTCGAGCAACAGCCCGCGGCCGCCGTGCATCAGCTCGTAGAGACGACCCCGCTTCAGCTCCACGTCCCGCAACCGTCGGCCGAGCAGTTCGTGGCCGTCGCCGAAGTCGTAGCGGATCCCGACCGCGGTGATCATCTCGGTCAGGTGCCGGTTGACCTCCTCGAAGTCCGCCAGCTCCGAGAACAGCTCCCGCAACGCCGTGGCACCCGGACCGGTCCCCATCAGCATGATCTGTGCCCGGGTGCCCGCCAGTACCCGGGCGCCGACCGGGTGCCGTTCGGTGTGGTAGCTGTCCAGCAGCCCCTTCGGCGCCCAGCCGTTGACCTCGGCGGCAAGTTTCCAGCCGAGGTTGAACGCGTCCTGAATGCCGAGGTTGAGCCCCTGCCCGCCGGCCGGCGGATGGATGTGCGCCGCGTCACCGGCCAGCAGCACCCGGCCGACCCGGTAGCGCTCGGCCTGCCGGGTGGCGTCGCCGAACCGGGACAGCCAGCGCGGCGAGTGCGCCCCGAAGTCGGTGCCGGCGACCATCCGCAGCTGCTGCGTGAACTCCGCGAGGGTCGGCGCACCCGCATGGTCCTCGGCCACCCCTTCGGCAGGCACGACGATGCGATGCACCCCGTCCCCCATGGGGACGACGCCGAACCGCAGTTGGGTTTTGCGGACTTCCGCGACGAGGGAGGTGATCGTCGCCGGATCCTCGGTCACCTCCATATCGCCCAGCAGCGTCTCGACCCTGGTGGGCTCGCCCGGGAAGCCGACGCCGAGCAGCTTGCGCACCACGCTGCGGCCGCCGTCGCAGCCGACGAGATAGCGTGCGCGCAGCCGCGTCCCTCCCCTGCCGGTGACGCCCTCATCGGCGGGGGTGCTCCCACCGGCCAGCTCGGCGGTCACCCCGTACTCGTCCTGGCTCAGCCCGACCAGTTCGCAGCCGCGCCGGATCTCGGCGCCGAGCTCGGTGGCGTGCTCGGTCAGCAGACGCTCCGTGACGGCCTGCGGGATGGCGAGGCCGTACGGATGTGCGGTATCCACACGGTCCGGCCACGGCTTGGCGATGCCGGCGAAGAGACTGCCGGCCTGGAACCGCTCGCTGACCGCGAGGAACCGGTCGAGCAGGCCGCGCTGGTCCATCACCTCGACGCTGCGCGTGTGCAGGCCGAGCGAGCGGGACTGCCCGGTCGGCTCCGCCAACTTCTCCAGCACGACCACGTGCACACCGTGCAGCCGCAACTCGCCCGCCAGCATCAGGCCGGTCGGCCCGCCGCCGACCACGATCACGTCGATCATGAAAACCCCCACTTGACGGATGTGATTTCCGGCCGACCGCTTCGCAGTAGTCCGGCGCCGCGCATCCCGCACTTCGACGCCGAGTTCTCGTTGACGTACCGCGAGTTCCACAGGCGGTCCAGACGTCTTCTACCGGCGAATAAGCGGCGAACCACCGGCGAATTGACGTGCCTGCGTGCCCATTACGTCGACAAACAGCGCACGCATTTCGCGAATCCCTGATTTCTGCAGGTTCTGGCCTTGGCCGATGATTCTGCGGCACCACCCGGGTCTTGCCGCAAGCCCCCCGGTGCGCTATACGTTGAACATGGCAAGGAGTGAGTAGCGCCTCCTTTTCGTTCTCCCCGAGCGACCCGACCACGGCCGGGCTTTTTCAGCCGGACGGCCGCGGCGATGCCCAGATCGAACGCCGAGCTCCGAATTGCCGGCGCCGACGTCGACGCCAGCGCCCTGGCTCGCAGTGAAGCCACGTTCAGCATGCGGGGATTCACCGCCGGGATGACCCGTAGAAGGCGGATCTCCCCTCCCCCGGCCCTCGGCTTCGCAGCGCGCTGCTGTGGGCGGCAGCCACTTTTTTGTGGGTACTTGGCAGCAGCAGGCGGCCGGGCGAGTCTGGTGGTGGCCGGTCGGACGACCGACCGGCCCGGCAGGAACGAACGAGGGACAACCGGCGAAGGGGGCTCGGGGTGGCGCGATGTCAGGAGACCGGCGTCTGCGGCTCCAGCGCCCTGGTGAGCCTCTCCAGCCGACGGTGGCCCCAGTCGGACAGCGGTCCGAGAGCCTCGGCGAGATCGCGGCCGAACGGGGTCAGCGAGTACTCGGTCTTCAACGGCAGCACGTCGTACACCTCGCGGTGCACGAGGCCGTCCGTCTCCATCTCGCGGAGTGCCTGAGTCAGCACCTTCTCGGTGAGCCCCGGCAGGTTTCTGCGGAGCTCGCCGGGGCGGCGCGGGCCTGACTCCAACTGCCAGAGCAGTGCGGTCTTCCACTTGCCGTCGATCACGGAGATCGCGGCGGTCACCCCGCACACGTTCGGGTCCTGAGCCCGGCTGCGCGTCATCGTCGCCCCCTTTGTCATCAACAGTTGCTGCTTGCCGCTATTCATCGTATTCGCAAGGAAGTTGAGCCATGTCTTCGTCCATATCTTCGTCCGCCTCCCCCACGTCTTCCTCCGCCTCTTCCTCCACGTCCCCGTCCGAGGAACAATCCACCGGCCGTCCGTCTTCCGACGGCCGGTCCGCCGTCACGGTGCTCGGGCTGGGGCCGATGGGGCAGGCGCTGGCCGGTGCGTTCCTGGACGCGGGAGTACGGACCACCGTCTGGAACCGGACCCCCGGCAAGGACAAGGAACTGGTCGAACGGGGCGCATCGAGCGCTGCGACGGCCGAGGAGGCGGTCGCGGCGGCCGAGCTGACCGTCGTCTGCGTGGTCAACTACGACGCGGCCGACGCCGTGCTGCGGCGCGATGCCGTCACCGAAGCGCTCAAGGGCCGTACGGTCGTGAACCTGACCGCCGACACCCCCGGCCGCGCCCGGGACACGGCCGACTGGGCGGACCGGCACGGCATCCAGTACCTGGACGGCGCGATCATGACGCCGACCACCACCATCGGCACCCCCGACGCCGTCTTCCTGCACAGCGGACCGCGCGAGCTGTACGAGCGTCAGCTGCCCGTGTTGGAGGCGCTGGGCGGCACCCACACCCACCTCGGTACGGAGATCAGTCGCGCGGCGGCCCATGACATCGCGCTGCTCGACATCTTCTGGACCGCGATGGCGGGTTACGCGCACGCCGTCGCGATGGCCCGCGCGGAGGGCATCAGTGCGCGGGAGCTGGCACCGTTCGCCAAGGGGATCGCTGCGATCCTGCCGCCGATCTTCGAGGAGTGGGCGGACGACACGGACGAGGGCACCTTCTCGGGCAGGCTCAATCCGCTCACCTCGGGTGCCTCCTCCATGGCGCACATCGTGCACGCCTCCGAGGAGCACGGCATCGACGCGGCAGTCATGCGCGCCGTCGAGGGCTGGGCCCGCCGCACCATCGGACTGGGACATGGAACGGACGGGTTCATGCGGGTCGCGGAGGTGCTGGGGCGGCGCTGACCGGCCGCCCGGGCGCGGCGCGTACCGCACGGGACGGGCCGCGCGGGACGGTTCGGACGGGAGGGGTCGGATGGGACGGGTCTGGCCGAGGCGCGCCGGATCGCCAGGGCCCGCGACGGACGGCGCATCCGGTGCTGCGGCACCCCGCTCGGCGGCCGGCCGGCCGCCGAACGGAATGTGCCTGCTGTGCGGGTTGACCTTCACCTCGGGGGAAGCCGCAGCATCGGCGGTGCCGGGCGGGGAGCCCGGTGAGGAGGGAGGACGGGTATGGGTACGGACTGGCTGACCATCGGGGCCTTCGCGAAGGCGTCGCGGCTCTCCCCGAAGGCCCTGCGGCTGTACGACGAGCTCGGCCTGCTGACCCCCGCCCGCGTCGACCCGGTGAGCGGCTACCGCCGCTACGCCCCCGAACAACTGGAGCGCGCCCGGCTGGTGGCCTGGCTGCGCCGCCTGGGCATGCCGCTGGCCCGCATCAGGCTCGTATGCGACCTGGCGACGGCAGGGGACGCGGAGACAGCGGATGCGGCGGCAACGGGCTCAGCGGTGACGGGCTCCGCAGCAACGGGCTCCGCGGCAGCGGACCCCGCGGTGACGGGCCTCACGGCAACGGGCTCGGCCGCCGCGCGGGAAGTGCGGGCGTACTGGGCAGAGACCGAGGCGGAGTTCGCGGCGCGCCGGGACCTGGCCACCTTCCTCGTCGACCACCTGTCACGGAAGGACGTGGACCTCATGTCGCACACCACCAAAACCCCCGACGTTCCCCTGAACATCCGCTATGCCGCCCACTCCGACACCGGACGCGTACGGGAGAGCAACCAGGACACGGCATACGCCGACGCCCAGTTGCTGGCCGTCGCCGACGGGTTCGGCAGCGGGGGAGAGCGGGCGAGCGCGGCGGCCGTCGGGGCGCTCCGGCGGCTGGAGATGGACACCGTTCCGGCCGGTGAGCTCCTCAACGCCCTGGAGGACGCCGTCGAGGAGGCGGGTCGCGCCGTGCGCGGTGTCGCGGCGGAGGACGTCGGCACCACTCTCACGGCACTGCTGCGGACCGGCTCCCGGCTCGCCCTCGTCCACATCGGCGACACCCGCGCCCATCTGCTGCGGGGCGGGGAGTTCTTCCAGCTCACGGACGATCACACGCTGGTGCGGAAGCTGCTCGACGAGGGGCGGCTGAGCCCCGAGGAGGCCGCCTCGTACCCGCAGCCCGCGCTGCTGGCCCGCGCGTTGACGGGGGAGGGCGCGGGCGGCGCCGTCGACATGAAGCTCCGCGAAGCGCGTGCCGGGGACCGGTACCTGCTGTGCTCGGACGGCCTGTCGGCGGTCGTACCGACGGCTGACATCCGCGAGATCGTCACCACGGCCGCCGACCCGGCGCAGGCGGTACGCACACTGGTCGAGTCCGCCAACCGCGCCGGCGGGCCCGACAACGTGAGCTGCGTGGTCGCCGACGTGGTGGCTGCCGACGCTGCTGTTGGCTGACCCGCTTCACTGCGCCCCGCGCAGCAGCCGGGCGGCGTGGTCGCAGAGGGCACGGGTGGCCGGGTGGGTCGGGGTGTGCGGCCACACCAGGCAGACGGTGATCGGATCCGCGTCGGCGAGCGGGAGATAGCGAACGCCGGGGTGCGGATAGCTGTGGAGGGTGCTCTCGGCGGTCACCCCGACGGAGTCCCCTGTGGCGATGGCGGTGAGCCATTCGTCCACGTTGGCCACCTCGAAGGTGTCGGGCCGTGCCTCCTCGGGCCACAGTTCGGCGCTGGTGGTGGTGGCGGTGGCGCAGATCGCGACCGGACGCGGCGCCAGATCGGCCAGCCGCACCGTGCCGCGCTCGGCGAGCGGATCACCGTCCGGGACGGCCGCGACCCGGGACTCCTGGTAGAGGGCGAGCGCTTGCAGCCCCGCGCCGGGTGCGGGGCGCGTGCGCAGGAAGGCCGCATCGATCTCGCCCCGCCGCAGCTCGGCCTCCGGGTCGTCGCACCGGCGCACGCCCAGGGGCGTGCCCGGGTGTTCCGTACGCCATGAGCGAAGGAGCGGCACGGTGTGGCGGCCGAGCGCTCCCCAGGGGAAGCCGATCCGCAGCGGGCGCGGGCCCGTCATGACCTCCGCCAGCGCGTCGTCCAGCTCCCGCAGCACCCGGTGCGCGCGCTCCCACAGCCGCCGTCCCGGCTCGGTCAGCTCCAGCCGGCGGGTGGTCCGCTCGACGAGCCGGGTGCCCAGCCGGGCCTCCAACTGGTCGAGGGTGCGGGAGAGCGCGGGCTGGCTGATGTGCAGGGCGCGGGCAGCGCCCGTGATGGTGCCCTCGTCGCCGATGGCGGCCAGCGCCCGCAGATGACGCAGCTCCACATTCATAATCACCGAGCATAAATCCTGCACAATCGGCATTTTACTGCGCTGAGGACGGGGCCCTAGCGTCCTGGGCATGAACATTCTTCTGATCGGCGCGACGGGCAGGCTCGGCGCCGCCGTGCGTTCCGCGCTGGCCGAGCGCGGCCACCAGCTGCTCACCGTCGGCCGCACCGGCGGCGACCTGCGCTACGACATCGCCGACCCCGAACAGGTCACCGCCCTGTACGAAGCGGCGGATGCGGCGGCGCGCGCGGCGGGCGGGCCGCTGGACGCCGTCGTCAGCGCGGCCGGCGACGTGCCGTACAAGCCGGTGGCCCAGATGTCGGCCGCGGACTACACCGCGGCCTTCCACGGCAAGGTCCTCAGCCAGCTCGAACTGGTCCGGCAGGGCATCCCGCGGATCGCCGAACGCGGCTCGTTCACACTGATCACCGGTGTGCTGACCCGCGAGCCCATCCCCGCAGGCAGCGCCGCCTCGATGGCCAACGGCGCCGTGGAAGCCTTCGTACGCGCCGCGGCCGTCGAGATCGCACCGCAGCGCGTCAACGCCGTCAGCCCCACGCTCTTCACCGAAAGCGTCCCGGACTACGGCGACTTCTTCCCCGGCGTCCTGCCCGTGGACCTTGCGGACGTCGCCCAGGCGTACGTCCGCTCCGTCGAAGGCAGCCATACGGGACGGATCTACGCACTGGCGTGACCTCCCACGGCTCCCACGGCTCCCGCGGCTCCCACGGCTCCCACGGAGGCGTCGGCGAATGCCCCGGCCCGCGCGGCGAGCGCAGCCGCGTGGGCCGCCTCCGCCGGCAGCTCCGGGTCCGGTTCGGCGTGCAGCAGCACCCGTTGGTGATAGACGGGGGCCGTCGAACTCACCACCAGCTTCCGCGCGTCGACCGGCGGACTCAGCTCCCCGCGCGCCACAGCCCGGTCCACGACCACCTCGCAGCGTGCGTACCGCTCCTCCCAGAACCGTCTCAGCGCCCGCGCCGCCTCCTCCGAGCGGAAGGATGCGGCGATCAGGCCCAGCGCGACCGACGGCTCATCCGTCAGCGCCTCCTGCACCTCCTCGTTCAGCGCCCGCAGGTCACCCTCCAGAGAGCCGGTGTCGGCCGGGCTCCAGCCGTCGTCCCCCGCCGCGTCGAGCACGTCGGCGAGCAGTCCGCCCACATCGCGCCAGCGGCGGTAGACCGTCGCGCGGTGCACGCCCGAGCGCGCGGCGACGGCGTCGACGGTCAGGCCGTCGAATCCCTGCTCCACAAGCAGCGGGCCGACGGCTCCCAGCACCCGCTCGCGGACGCGCGCCGTACGACCGCCGGGCCGCCGCGAGCCGGGTGTCGGCGGCTCCGCGGCGTCGGCGGCAGCCTCGTCGGCCGCGTTGTCGTTGCCTTCTCCGGGCCTTCCTGCTGTCAGTCCCGCTGTCACGTCACGACCATCTCCGCTTCCCGTCCTCGCCCGTCCTGCTCGTTTCCGGCTTCGCCCGCCTTGCTCGCCTCGCCCGCCTTGCTCGCCTCGCTCGCGATTTCCACTTGCCGTGGCGGGGACGCCGTGTCACTATCTTAACGCGACAGGCGTCGCTGTAAAGCCTCGCCGGTCGCGGTTCCCGGTTGTACCCGTCGCGCATCACACATGCCGCGGCACGGAAGAGGAGTTGCCGATGCTCAACCAGAGCGTTCACCCGGTCCTGTCCCCCCTGGACGTCTCACCCTTGATCGCTTTGGAGAGCACGGATGCCTACTCAGATCACGGCCTCGGCCGTCACGAAGTCGTACGACGGCCGGACAGTCCTGGACGGGGTGAGCTGCGCGCTCTCGGCAGGTGAGCGCGCGGGGATCGTCGGAGAGAACGGCTCCGGCAAGACGACCCTGCTCCGCCTGTTCGCCGGGGAGGAGAAGCCGGACGGGGGAGAGATCGTCCTGCACGCCGAGGGGGGCGTCGGCTACCTCGCCCAGGAAGAGGTGCTGCCCCCGGAGCTGACCGTGCAGCAGGTCGTCGACCGCGCGATGAGCGAGCTGCGCGCCATGGAACAGCGCCTGCGCACGCTGGAAGCGGCGATGTCGAAGGGCGACGAATCGGCTCTCGGGGAGTACGGAGAGCTGCTGACCGTCTTCGAACTGCGTGGGGGCTACGAGGCCGAGGCCCGCGTCGAACGCGCCCTGCACGGGCTCGGACTGGGCCTGCTGCCCCGCACCCGCACGGTGGGCGGCCTCTCCGGCGGCGAACGGGTACGGCTCCGGCTGGCCGCCCTGCTCGCCGCGAGCCCCGAGGTGCTGTTGCTCGACGAGCCGACGAACCACCTGGACGACGCCGCGCTGCGCTGGCTGGAGGAGCATCTGCGGGCCCGGCGCGGCACCACGATCGCCGTCTCCCACGACCGCACCTTCCTGGAGCGCGTCGCGACGACGCTGCTGGAAGTCGACGCCGACCGCCGCCAAGTCGTCCGCTACGGCAACGGATATGCGGGCTATCTGGCCGAGAAGGCCGCCGCCCGGCGCCGCTGGGCGGAAGCGCACGAGCGCTGGCGGGCCGAGACGGAACGGCTGCGCGAGACCGCCGCCACCACAGCCCGCCGAGTGGCCCCCGGCCGGGCGATGAAGGACGGCAACAAGATGGCGTACGACCGGGCCGCCGGTCGCGTCCAGCAGTCCCTCGCCAGCCGGGTCCGCAACGCCGAGGAGCGGCTGCGCCGACTGCTGGCGGACCCCGTTCCGGCCCCACCGGCACCACTGCGCTTCACCGCCCAGGCCCTGCGCGGCGCCGGGCTGCGCGGCACGGTGCTGGACGCCGAGGAGGCCGGTGTCCGAGGCAGATTGGCCCCTACGGGTCTGGCCCTCGCCGCCGGTGAACGGCTGCTGGTGACGGGGCCCAACGGGGCGGGCAAGAGCACCCTGTTGCGCGTCCTTGCCGGAGAGCTGGCGCCCGACTCCGGCCGCGTCTCCCGCAGGGGCCGCATCGGATACCTCCCCCAGGATCCGGAGCTCCCCGCCGACGCCGGGCAGACGCTGTTGGAGGCGTACGCCCAGGGCCGTCCCGGATCGCTGGAGGAACACGCCCGACGGCTGCTCACGCTGGGCCTGTTCGACGTGGAGCGGCTGGCAGTGCCCGCCGCCCGGCTCTCCACGGGCCAGCGGCAACGCCTCGCGCTGGCCCGGCTGGTGACCGAACGGGTCGATGTCCTGCTGCTGGACGAGCCGACCAATCACCTCTCACCAGCGCTGGTCGAGGAGTTGGAAGCGGCGCTGGACGCCTACGACGGCGCGCTGATCGTCGTCAGCCACGACCGCAGGCTGCGGCAGCGCTGGCGAGGCGCGCAGCTCGCCCTGGAAGAACCGACCGCGTCGCTCCCCGAGGGGACGGCCGAGGAGAGGAGCTACTTGTGAACCCGGACCGACAGAGCCCCACCCCACCCACCGCTCCCGAGGGGGAGGTTGCAGAACCCACGTCGGCGGTGGCCGTGACCACCACGGCGGTCTTCGGTTCCGAAGCGAGCCCCTACGACGTCGTCACCGGTCCCGACGGGGCGCTGTGGGTCACGCTCGTGGGCGCGGGCGCCGTCGCCCGCGTCACCCCGGAGGGCCGGGCCACGACGTTCCCCCTCGGCGCCGCCGACTGCGGTCCGACAGTGATCACGCCGGGCCCCGACGGTGCCCTGTGGTTCACCCGCACCAAGGACCACCGCATCGGCCGGATCACGGTGGACGGGCAGGCCGAGTCCTTCCCGCTGCCGACACCGGAATGCGGCCCGTACGGCATCGCGGTGGGCGGGGACGGCGCGCTCTGGTTCACGGAGACGAGCGCCCACCGCATCGGCCGCATCACCACCGATGGAGAGGTCACCGAGTTCCCCCTCCCGGTCAGCGGGTGCTTCCCCTCCGCACTGGTGGCAGGGCCGGACGGTGCGCTGTGGTGCACGCTCAACCAGGCGGACGCGATCGCCCGTATCGCGCTCGACGGCAGCGTCACCCTGTACGAGCTGCCCACCAAGGGCGCCGCACCGGTGGGAATCGCCTGCGGTACGCGGGAGCTGTGGTTCGTGGAGATCGGTGCCGGTCAGCTGGGCCGGATCGGCACGGACGGCAGCATCGACGAATTCCCGCTGCCCGACCGTGAGTCCAGGCCGCACGCGGTGACCGTCGGCCCGGACGGCACCTGCTGGGTCACCGAGTGGGCGGCGAACCGCGTGGCAGCCCGCGCCCCGTCCGGCCACATCGTGGAGCACCCGCTGCCCGCCCCGGGCTCCGAGCCGCACGGCCTCACCGTCGGCCCGGACGGCGACCTCTATGTCGCGCTGGAGCTGGGGGAGGTGGTCCGGCTCAGTATGGTGACGCCATGACCGGCTTGAGACACGAGCAGTTCTGCGCGGAAATCCCCGCCCAGGCCGCGAAGTTGAGGGAGCACCTGGCGGGCGCCGACCTCCGGGTCCCCGCGATCACCTGCCCCGGCTGGACCCTCGGGCAGCTGGTGCGGCACTTGGGCGCGGCACACCGGTGGGCGGAGCTGACCGTGCGGACCCGCGCGCAGGAGCCTGTCTCCGACGAGGAGGTCAACGAAACCCCGGAGCAGCCGGACGAGACGGCTACGGACGGCCGGGCCGTCGCCGAGCTCGGCGAGTGGCTCATCGCCGGCGCCGAGCGGCTGGCGAACACACTGCGCGAGGCGGGGCCCGACGCCAAGGTGTGGTCGCCGGCGCCGGAGCCCTATGCGACATCGGCGTTCTGGGCCCGCCGGATGACGCACGAGACGGTGGTGCACAGAGCGGATGTGGCGTTCGCGGTCGGCGGGGGCGCACGGTACGAGGTGGCGGAGGAGGTGGCGCTGGACGCGCTGGACGAGTGGATGGACTACGGGGTGCTGCCGGAGGCGACGGATACCCCACCCGGCGAACCCTCGCTGCTGGGGCCCGGCCGCACGGTGCATCTGCATGCGACGGACGTCGGGCAGCGCGGGTCCGGCTCCTCGGGCGGGGCGGCGCGCGGTGAGTGGTTGGTCGACCTGAGCGGGGAGACCCCCGCATGGCGTCACGTACACGAGAAGGCCGCCGTCGCGCTGCGCGGCCCCCTCACCGACCTGCTGCTGCGGACCTACGGGCGTCCGCCGCGCGCGGAGGGAGCCGTCGAGGTCTTCGGCGACGCAGAGTTGCTGGAGCTGTGGCTGGAACGGGCCGGCTTCTGGCTGCACGCCTGAGCCTGAGCCCTCGGTCGGCGAGCCTGAGCCTTCGGCCGGTGAGGGGGTGTCCCTGCCCGGGGCACGAGCCCCGTTTGCCGGGTACGCAAGATCCGCGGGACAAACCGGTTGGTCGGGGTGGCGTGGTCACGTGACGAGGGGCGGCGAGGTGCTCGCAGAGGCGGAGAAGCCGCCGCCCACCATGGCCGCCACCGAGTCATGGCCGCCGAACGTCGCCAAGGCGACCGCGCTGCTGCGGCCGCGCGGAGTGGTGGTCGTCATGATGCGACCACCACGGCGCCGGGCGGGCGCGGCGAGCAAGCCGCCCGCGTGGGCCTACTGCTCGCCGAAGAGGTCCAGCAGTTCCCGCTTCTCGAACATGCGGGCCGTCTCCACGGCGGACGGCGTCCCGGCGTGCGGGTCGGCGCCTGCCTCGACGAGGATCCGCACCACCTCGTCCTCACCCTTGAAGACCGCGCCGGCGATCGGGGACTGCCCCCGGTCGTTGGTGCGGTTCGGGTCGGCGCCCTGGGCGAGGAGGGCGCGGACCGTCTCCGGGTGGCCGTGGTAGGCGGCCAGCATCAGAAGGGTGTCGCCCTTGTCGTTGCTCAGGTTCGCCGGGACGCCCGCCTTGACGTAGGCGGCGACGGTGTCGGTGTCGCCGTGCCGTGCCAGGTCGAAGACCCTCTGCGCCAGTTCGAGGACCTCGGGGTCGTGGGCGGGCTCGTCGCTCGCGGGGGTGGGTGCGTCGCTCATGGGGCCAGCGTACGGATCATCGCGGGCCACGAAGGGTTTCGCCCCAGCCCCCCTCACACATGGGCCAGCGGGTCGACCGTCAGGAGTACATCGCGGAGGGTGGGGACGACCCACTCGGCGCCGGCTTCCCGCAGCTCCCGCTCCTTGCGCTCGTTACGGGCGTAGCCCACGAAGCCGACCCCGGCGGCCCGCGCGGCGGCGGCATCGCGTGCGGAGTCCCCGAGCATCAGCGACTCGGCGGCGTCGGCACCCGTCGACTCCAGGGCACGCAGCACGCAGTCCGGGTCGGGCTTCAGCCGGAGCGGCGCGGTGCCGTCGCAGACCCGGCCGCACACCCGGCTGGGGGCATCCCCGGGCCGACGGCCGGAGGAGAAGGCGTCCAGCAGGGAGCGTCCGGCGAGATAACGCTCCACCGCGTCGGCGGAGTTGTCGGTGGCGACGGCCACCGTGCGGCCCGTGGCGCACAGGGTCCGTACGAGCGCGTCCGCGTATCCGGTGGGAAAGGCCACCTCCGCTGCTGCGACCTCCTCCAGCGTCAGCGACCGCTCCATCTGCCGTGCGTTCTCCCGCGGCAGCGAGGAATCGTCGAAGGCGGCGGTCAGCAGCCGCAGCGGGTCGGTGGTCTCGGGCCACATTCCGGCGGAGCCGCCGGGCGGGCCGGCGTACGTCTCGCGCAGCCGCCGCGCGACCGAGGCAGCGGTGCGCCGGGCGAAGAGGTGGCACAGCGGGCCGTCGAAGTCGAATATCACGCACCGAGCCGAGCTGATCGCATGCTCCACTACTGCCACCGTCCTCTGTGTCCCCGTTCGTGGGCCGTCGGGCAAGAGCCCCGGTTCGCGGGCTCGCCCTCGGCCAGGCAGGCAGCGATTGTTGCAGGCGCACCCGTGTGCGGTCAGTGGCTGTTGGGCCCCAGTACGCGGGAGCCGTGCGCTGCGCAGAACTCGGCGTACGCCAGCTCGACGGCGCCCGGGCTCGGCACGTCGGCCAGCTCCAGGGGCTCGGCGGCCCGTACGAGCACGTCGTGCACGAGCTTGGCCACCTGCCCCAGCAGGTCGGCGAAGGCAGGTGAGCCCACAGCGTCGGCGACCACGACGGCCTGCCGCACCACATCGGTGAAGACGGACTGGGCCCGCTTGTAGCCCAGGTAGCGCGGCAGATCCTCCGCCAGCCCGGCGTCGGCTCCGGGCAGCAGCGGGGTGACGGTCCGCCGCCACCCCTCGACGACTTCGGTGCGCTGCCGGGCCGGGTAGTCCATCAGGTGCAGATGTGTGGCCAGGTCGTACAGCGGGTCACCGAACGAGGCCAGCTCCCAGTCGATGGTCCACAGCGCGCCTGCCGGGCCGACGATGAAGTTGGCCCGGTGCAGGTCCCCGTGCAGTAGACATACTGGCCGGTCGGTCTGGCGCGCGGCCTCCGCCGCCAGCCGGGAGCGGGGTCCCAGCGCGTCCCGCGGCACACCGAGCCGCTCGAAGAGCGGGCCGAAGCGCGGCAGGCGTGCGAGGTAGGCGCGCTCGCGGGTGAACTCCAGCAGCCCGCGCAGAAATCCGGAGCTGTCGCTGCTGTCACCGTCGTCGGAGCCCAGCGGACAGGCACGTACGTCGCCGGGCCGCAGCCGGCACAGCGAGGCGAACCGTTCCATGATCTGCCGCAGTTGGGCGGGCTCCACGGGGTGGCCCCCCGGGGAGAGTGCCGCGAGGGTTTGGCCCTCGATGAACCCGTGGAAGACGGTCCCGGTCGAGCGGACCCGGTGGACGGGCGGCACGCGCGGTACGCCGAGCCGGGCGAGCTCCAGCAGCAGTTCGTCCTCGGAGGCGAAGTACCGCCGGTCGAACCACAGTGCCCCCGCCCGCGGTTCACCGATCTTGACCCGTCCCAGTCGGGTCAGTTCGCCCTGCGGCCGGACGACATACCACTCGCGGTGGTAGCCCGCCAGCGGTCCGTCCACGGCGCCGATCGCTTCGGCCTGTTGCAGGGCGGGTGAGGTCATCGGCGCTGTCCTCGGGGGCGATGGGGCCGGGCCACGGAGATCACCGGGGTGCCGGAACTTTACCGGGCTCTTCTTTTCCCCATCTCGCGGCTCCCTCGCCCGTCACCCGAAGGTCTGTCACCCGAAGGAAGCGGCCATGGCCCGTCACCGAAGGGAGCGGCCATCGGCTGTCACCGGAAGGGAGCGGCGATGGTGGTCCACAGGGAGTCGAAGAACTCCTGCGACTCCTCCACGAAGCTGGCCTCCTGCTCGTCCCGTGCCTTCGGCCCCCGGTTGGAGCGGAAGAGCTTGGCGGTGAGGCCGAGTACGTCGTAGAGGGCCAGTTGTTCGCCTTCGAAGGCGGCCTCCTCGTTCTTGACGACCTGGTAGTAGCCGATGAGGGCCTCGTCGCCGTTGAGCAGGTAGAGCTTGTGGGTGGGGGTGAGCGGAACGGCGCGGACGGTCAGCGTCACCTCGGTGTCGAACTGGGAGAGGGAGCCCAGGGAGTTGCTGAGGGCGTTGACGTAGGTGGTCTGTATCTGGTGCAGCCGTGCGCGGGGCTTGGGGTTCTCGGGGTCGTCTATGAGGCGGGGGAGGGCCAGCCGGGCCTCGAGGCTGGGGATGAGCACGCGCGCGGTGACCGAGCGGGGGGTCAGCTGCCGGTCCATGACCTGGCGGATGGGCCAGGACAGGGCGTTGTTGAGGGTCTCGGTGGTGAGGGAGAACGCGTCGATGGTCACGTCCTCGGCCTGAAATGCCTCGTGAAGGCGGTCCGTCAGCTCCACTCCGGCACTGCGCGGGGCGTCCGCGTGGTGCGTGGGCTCGGCTACGGTCGGTGAGGCTCCTCGGCCCACGTTCTCCAGCAGGCCCTCCTGGGTGAGGGCGGCCAGGGCCTCCCGTACGGCGCTGCGGCCTACGGAGAACTCGGCTTCCAGCTCCCGTTGGGTGGGAAGGCGGGCGCCGGGCCGGAGCTCTCCGGTCCGGATCCGCTCACGGAGAGTGTCGGCGACCACATCGCGCGGGCGGTGGCCGCTTGCGGAGGTCGGCTTCCTGGTCACGCGATGACCATACAACTTCCGGTCACTCGGCGTTAGTTGTCTGCCATACGTTTTCAGATGGTGGACAAGTGGGAATGTAGTAAGCGAGTTGGTCGCCAACTTTCATACCTGGCAGACAACCTCGCCAACCAAGCCAACCAGTCCAACAGTTCCACAGTTGCACAGCGCCATCCCGCTCTTGGTCGGCCCTGAGCCATCCGCCCGTCCGACGTCGCATGGGCGAACCCGCACTCCCAGCACAGCCGTTCCTCTCGTGCCTGAGAAGGAGGGACCGCCATGCCACTCTTCGCGCTCGCCGTAGCCATCGCCGTCGTCGCCTTCGAACAGCTCGTCCAGGTGCGCTACGGGGTCCTGGGCCTCGTGGGCTTCCTGCTGCTGAGCATCGGCCTCAAGGCCCGGCACACCGGATGCAGCACCGCGGGAGCCCTCGTGCTCGCCACCTTGCTGCTCCATCCCTGACCGCACGGAGCCGCCGTGACCGACGGCCGCCGTCATGCCGCCTTCCCCTCCCATCAACCCACGCCACGGGGAAGGCGGCTTGAAGGCGGTGGCCGCGCCCCGTCAGGGGAGCGGGGAACTGCGCGAGCAACCACAACTCGCCCGCAGACCGCAAGCCCCCCGTCAGAGGCGGCCCTCTCCCCGGAACAGCCGCTAAAAAACGTCCTGGCACCACGGCCGACGGGCCGTACGGAACAGCACCTCCGCCCGCTCCGCCGCCCCCTCCCGGTGCTCGGCCAACCGTCCCAGCGCCGCCAGCCGCACGGCCGACTCGTCGCCCAAAAAGAGGGCACCCAGCTCGGCGACGTCCAGCGACAGCTCCGGATCTTCCTGGGTGGCCGCGCACTGTGCCCCGTCCCGGGGCCCGGCTGCCTCCAGCTTGAAGCGCCCGCCCGCGTAGCCGTCCTTGTCCCGCACCTCCAGCACCAGCGTGCCCTCGACCGCGTAGCTGCGGGCCGCCAGCATGCGGGGCACATCCAGCGGCCGGATCCACAACCAGTCGGCGTGTGTGACGGTGCGCGCGGCGCGTGGGTCCGGCAGCAGCAGCGGCAGTACGTCGTCCGGGGCGCGGCAGCCTGTCCGTACCCGGAGCACCCAGTCCATCGCCAGGACGAACCTCCACAGCGCCGCCTCGCCCGCGGCCGTCGTGGCGAACAGGTCCCGAACCGTCACGGTCTGCTCTGGCTGCTTGGCCTGCCATACGTCGTCGGAGGTGTAGGTCACCCCGCCCTGCGGCTGCCCGTCGGCGTCGCGGTAGACGGCGTGGAAGGCCGGGGTGAAGCCGTCGTCCGGGAAGCGCAGGTCGCCGGTGGCCGCCCGCCACCACTTCTCGTCGCGGTCGATGGCGCCCTGCCGCTGCGGCCCGGTACGGAACCGCTCGTGGACGGCCGGCAGCTGCGCCCGGAACTCGGCGGCGTCCACCAGATCCACCCGTCCGCCGTCCCCCAGGTCCGCCGGGCCCGCGTAGCGCCGGTCCAGTCCCGTACGGGCGATGAGGACCTCCCACTCGGTGGTCCAGGTCGCGGGGCCGAAGCCGTACCGCCCGTAGATCGGGTACTCGGCGGCGATCAGGCTCGCGCACACCTCGCCGCGCTCCTTGGCCGCGCCCAGCGCGTTCGCCATCATCCTGCTCAGCAGCCCGCGCCGCCGGTGCGTGGGCGAGACGGTGACACCGGAGACCGCGCAGGCGGGCAGCACCGCGCCTCCCGGGACGGTCAACGACTGCCGCAGCGTGCGGAACGTGCCCACGCACCGTCCGCCGTCGTAGGCGCCCTGGATACGGCCGAGATCCGTGCCCAGCGCGCGGGCCGCAACCTCTTCTTCACCGACGGTGGGGCCGCGGAAGAAACCGGTGGAGACGGCGCGGAGCCACTCCGGAAACTCGTCGGAACTGGTCAGGGTACGGATCTCGACGGGGTTCGCGGTGCGCTCGACAGGGTTCGCCATGCGTTCACGCTAGGCACGCGCCCCCGGAGCCGCACCCGGATTTCCGCCGCCCGGCAGCCGCGCGGACCGCCCTCAGAATGCTGCGCGGACCTCGCCGACCCGGACGCCGCCGCCCAGTATCGGAGCCGTCGCGATCCGCTCCAGCACCGACGAGCTCACTCCCATGTGGAGGGAGAGCGCCCGCGCCAGCACGGGGCCCAGCGCCCGGGCCGCGCCGTCCTCCACCTTGAGGGCGAGGGCGCGGCCGTCCGGCAGCGCGAAGCCCTGTACGGCCTCGGCGCCCATCTTGCTGACGGCGCCGGGCAGTTCCCGCATCAGCCAGGTGTCGTGCCGCCGGGTGCCGCCCACGTACTCGGGGTGGGTGCGCATCGCCTCCGCGACCCGTCCCAGAGGCGTCTGCGCGGAGGCCAGTGCCAGCGCACGGAAGCCGCGCGCCAGCCCGGTCAGCGATACGGCCATCAGCGGGGCGCCGCAGCCGTCCACACCGGTGTGCGCCACCGGGTCGCCGGTGGCCTCCTCCAGCGTTTCGCGGACCAGCTTCTGCAGCGGGTGGTCCGGGTCCAGATAGCTGTCCACCGGCCAGCCGTTGGCCCGGCAGGCGGCGAGCATCGCGGCGTGCTTGCCGGAGCAGTCCATGGCCAGCGGCGTACGCGCTGAGCCGGCCGCCAGGAACGCCTCGGCCTCCTCCTCGTCCAGCGGGAGGGAGGCGGGGCACTGCAGATCCGACTCGGCCAGCCCTTGCTCGGCGAGCATCGTACGGACCAGGTCGAGCTGGAACCCCTCCCCGGAGTGGCTCGCCGCGGCCAGCGCCAGCCGCTCACCGGACAGCTCCAGTCCGGAGCTCAGCACGGCGGCGGCCTGGAACGGCTTGTTCACGGAGCGCGGGAAGACCGGCACCTCCGGGTCGCCCAGCGCGAACGTGACGCTCCCGTCGGCTGCCAGCACCACCAGCGAGCCCCGGTGCCGTCCCTCGGTGAAGCCGGACCTGACGACCTCGGCGAGCACGGGGGATATCTCGGGCATCTCGGGACCTTCCAGTGGTGTACGCCGGACGGCTGCATGCGGGGGCAGTCGGTTATGCGACCCCTCACGGTAACCGGACGCCCCGTACCGCAGAAGGGACACCCCTCGCGCACGGTCCCGGCTACGGCAGCAGGTCGTCCACCTGCGCCTCTCCCTCCCGGTACCGCCGGGCGATCTCCGTACTGCACTCGTCGGCGGTGCGCTGGAGCGACTGGCGGCGGCGCGAGACCTGTTCCTCGTAGCGGACGAGCCGGGCCATCGCGTCGTGCAACTCGCCGTCCGTACGGGCCTGAAGATCACTCAGCTCCACCTCGGACAGCATCTCCTCGGCCAGGGCGCGGTACTGCTCGCTGCGCGGTGCGGCGAGCGTCACATGCCGGGCCGAGGAGCGGTGGGTGGGCGGGCCGTCGGCGAGGATCTGCGGCAGCAGATCCAGCAGCGGTGAGCCCGCGGAGCTGCGTCGGGCCAGCTCGGCGCGGAGGATGTCGATACGCCCCTGGAGCAGTCTGCGCACATAGCTCAGATCCGCCTCGTCCTGCTGTGCCGAGCGTCGCAGGGTTCGCAGCTCGCGCAGGCAGAGCGTGTGCAGATCCGGCTGCTCGGGCTCACGCAGCGCCTCCAGGGCCCCGGACTGTCGCGGCGTCCGGGACCGGCCCGCTCCGGTTGTGCTCATGGGCTTGTGTCCCCTCATCCCATTGCGCGGTACCTGCTGAACGCACCGCGTGTGCGCATCGTGCCATTCTGTGCCCTTGCTCGCAGCGCTCCTCACCCCCGGGTCGGCGGCTGCGCGACCCGCCGGACGGCGGCACGGCATCATGGCGGCATGCGAGCAGTGGTGCAGAGAGTGGACGGCGCGAGCGTCACCGTGGACGGTAAAACCGTTGGTCGGATAGTCGGCGAGGGCCTGTGCGTGCTGGTCGGAGTCACGCACGACGACACGAAGGAGAAGGCGGCGCAGCTTGCCCGGAAGCTGTGGTCCGTACGCATCCTGCATGAGGAGAAGTCGTGTTCGGACATCGGAGCGCCGCTGCTGGTGATCAGTCAGTTCACTCTCTACGGTGACGCGCGCAAGGGTCGGCGGCCCACGTGGAACGGGGCGGCGCCCGGGGATGTCGCCGAACCCTTGGTCGACGAGGTGGTCGCCCAGCTACAGGCGCTGGGCGCCACCGTCGCCACCGGCGTCTTCGGCGCCGCCATGAAGGTCTCCTTGACGAACGACGGTCCCTTCACGGTGCTGCTGGAGGTGTGAGGCCGGCCCCCCGGGGCCCCTAGGAAAAATCGTCACCGGCTCAGGGGGTGACGATAATTTCCTGTGCCGCGGCGGTGGCGTCAGGACCGACGATCAGCGCCGCGGCAGGATCGACGTTCCGCTTCACCAGCGCCAGCGCGATCGGCCCCAGCTCGTGGTGGCGCGCGGAGGTGGTGACGAACCCGAGCTGCCGCCCCTCCAGCCCATCGGCGGCGAGCCGCACCGCGTCGCCGTGCACCGGCAGCCGCACCTCGCTGCCGTCGAGGTGCAGAAAGACCAGCCGTCGCGGCGGCTTCCCCAGGTTGTGGACACGGGCCACGGTCTCCTGCCCGCGGTAGCACCCCTTCTCCAGGTGTACGGCCGAGCCGATCCAGCCCACCTCGTGCGGGATGGTCCGGTGGTCGGTCTCCATCCCGAGGCGCGGCCGCCGCTCCTCGACCCGCAGCGCCTCGTAGGCCAGCACCCCGACGGCCGGCCCGTGCGCCGCGGCGAAGTCCGCCAGCTCGCCGCGCGGCAGGAACAGATCGCGCCCGTACGAGGTCTCCCGTACGGCCAGGACGCTGCCCGGCACATCGGCGATGGAGCCTGCCGGCAGGTGGACGACGGCGACGTCCGGTGTCCGGTCGGCGATCTCGACCCGGTAGAAGAACCGCATGCTCTCCAGGTAGGCGATCAGCTCGCCCTGCTTGCCGGGTTCGGTGTGCATCCACACCGTCGTCCCGTCGTCCACGAGCTGAAGCGCCTGTTCGATGTGCCCGTTGGCGGAGAGGATCAGCGCCTCGGTGGCCTGGCCTGCCGGGAGCTGCTCCACGTGCTGGGTGAGCAGCAGATGCAGCCAGGGGAGCCGGTCCGCACCGGAGACGGTGACCACACCGCGGTGCGAGAGGTCCACGAAGCCGGTGCCGTCGGCGAGGGCGCGCTGTTCCTTGAACAGGTCGCCGTAATGGGCCGCGACGCCCTCGTCGGGGGCTTCGGCCGCTACCGCGCCGGGGAGGGCCAGCAGGGGGCTGGGGGCGGGAGCGGCGGCGCTGTTGCTCGAACTGCTGGAGGACATACGCCCAGCCTACGACGGGCCATGACGGGCTAGGAGCGGCTCTCCGGCTTGCTGCCCGCGCCGCCCGCGCCGCCCGCGCCGGCCTCGCTGTCGTTGTCGCTGTCGTTGTCACCGTCGTGGTCGCCGTCTTCGTCGGCTTTCGCGATGCACCTTGCGCACTGGCCGAAGATCGCGAAGTGCTTCATGTCCGTCTCGAAGCCGAAGCGCTTCCGCAGGGCCGCGGTGAAGGGCTCGGCGACGGACAGCTCGGCTTCGATCACATCGGTGCAGTCCCGGCAGACCAGGTGCATGTGGTGGTGCCGGTCGGCCAGATGGTAGGTGGGCGCGCCGTGCCCGAGGTGCGCATGGGATACCAGCCCCAGCTCCTCCAGGAGCTCCAGCGTGCGGTAGACCGTCGAGATGTTGACGCTGCCGGCCGTGCGGCGGACCTCGGCGAGGATGTCGTCGGGCGTGGAGTGCTCCAGCTTGTCCACGGCCTCCAGCACGAGCTGGCGCTGCGGAGTGAGCCGATATCCGCGCGCCCGAAGGTCGCTCTGCCAGTCGGTGGTAGCCACGGCTCCAGTGTAGAGAGGTCCGGTACACAAACGGCGCGGGTCCGGGTGCCCCCGTGGCACCCAGACCCACCCTCCCGGAAGGAGTCGGCGATCAGCTCTGGCCGGCCTTCTTGCGCTTGGCCAGGAACAGGGCCGCGCCGCCGATCACGACGAGGGCACCCGCACCGCCGACGAGCATCGGGGTGTTGGAGTTGCCACCGGTCTCGGCGAGGTCGCCCTTGCCGCTGTCGCCCTTGTCGGAACCGCCATTGGGCGCCGGGCTGTTGGCGTCCGAGGCGTCGTCGCTGGGCTTCGACGGCTTGTTGGGCTTCTGCGGGTCCGAGGGCTTCTCAGTCGGCTTCTGAGAGGGCTCGGGCTTCTGCGGCGGCTTCGGCTTGTCGGGGTTCCAGTCCGGAGCGTCGACCGAGTAGTTCATGGTCTTGGTGTTGTTGCTCGGGTCCGGGTCAGTCGTGTCGCCCTTGATGCTGGTGCGCAGCGTCTGCTTCTTGCCGGAGATGAAGCCCGGGACGTCGACCTTCTCGATCTCGTCGCCGTTCCCGGCCAGGTCGACCGTGACGACGACCTGCTTCTCCGTGACGGACTTGACGGTGAAGTTGTGCTTGTCCTTGGGCTTGTCCTCGTCGAAGACCGGCGGGTTCTTCAGGTTGCCGGAGTCGTCGCGGCGGGTGTCGAAGTGGATGTTCTTGACCGCGGTCACGGTGAGGGTGGCCGTGGTGGCGTCGGGGCCGTAGCTGCCCAGGTTGATCGCGAAGCCGCCCCGAACCTCGCCGGTGGCCTTGTTGTACATGAAGCCGGTCGCAGCGCCCGAGTTGAGGTCGGCGCCGCCGGCTGCGAACGCACTGCCGGCAGTGGCGAACTGAGTGACCGCCAGCCCGCCGACCAGCGCGACGGTGGCGGCTGCGGAAGTGATGCGAGAACGATTCACAGAAAGAGCCTTTACCCCGTTAGGGCAGCCGAGCGCAGGGGCGAGCGGGCGCGGGAAACGCGCGACAGGGCCTCGCCGGCGCTCGTGCCGGTGAATGGATTAACGCCATTCTTATCACTCGAGGGTACGCATTAGCTCGTCCACGCGGAGTGATCAGCGGTGGACGGAGGGTGCAGGAGCGTGCTGTGACCTGGGATTTTGCCACGTCTCCGGCGGCAAAAGAGAGTTCCCGAAGAACTCACGGACAACGCGCTATTTCACAGCTTTCACAATCGTGACACCGTCGAGACGTCCGATGACCTGTCAGTTCAGCGGTTGCTGGACGGTTGTTCAGCAGAAAGGGCAGCTGCCGGCGGACAACTGCCCTGGGAAGGCGGACAACTGCCCGGGGGAAAGGTCAGCGGAAAAAGGCGATTCCGTCGTCGGGAAGATCCACGACGTCCTTGGCCCACTCCTTGGGGTCGACGACCTTCTTCAAGTGCGCCGACATGTAGGGCCGTAGCGGCACCTGGGGCGTGGACTTCTCGCCGACCCACATCAGATCGCCGTTCACATATCCGTACAGCCGCTTGCCGCCGCTGTACTCGCCCGCGGCGGCGGTACGGGCCACCGCGTCGGTCGCCAGGTCGATCTGCGGCTTCTTCTCGGCCAGCTCGCCGTACCAGACCTCCGCGATGCCCTGGTCGCGGATCATGACGACCTCGACCTTGCGGTCCTTGTCGATCCGCCAGTAGCCCGTCTCGGTCTCCAGCGGGCGGACCTTCTTGCCCTCCGCGTCCAGCTCCCAGGAGTGCGAGACGTACTCCAGGAAGTCACGGCCGTCGTGGGTGAAGGTGACTTCCTGCCCGAAGTTGCACTTGTCCTGTCCCTCGAACTCCGACACTCCAGCCCCGGTCCAGTTGCCGAGGAGGAAGGCGAGGGGGACGAGGTCCGGGTGGAGGTCGGACGGAATCTCGATCATGGAGCTGGTCGATCCCTAGGTATGGCGGGGGCGGCGAGCGGTCAGCGCTGGCCCTGGTAGAGCTTCTTGAAGGTCAGCCCGGCGAAGGCCACGGTGCCGACGCAGACCAGGACCATCAGGGCGGTGAAGAATGCCTCAAGCACGGGGTGGCTCTCCTTGCGCGGTGTCGGTGACCCGGCCGAGTCTAATCGCCGGGCGCGGGCACGGCCTCCCGAGGGGGCTCCCTCAGTACACGAGGGCCTGGACGCCCTCGGGCATGATCTCGCTCACGAAGAGCTGGGCGCCCGCGATACGGACCCCCTCGATGACGTCCTTCTCCTCGATCCCCCTGCGGGCCGCGCACTGGGTGCACAGGGTGATCCGGCCGGTCGCCTGGACCGCGGCCATCAGATCGGGCAGCGGCGCCGCATGCGGCAGCTCGAACTCCGCGGCGCGGCCCGGGAGGGCGAACCAGGCGGATTCGCCGGTCAGCCACACGCTGACCTCGGTGCCGCTGGCCGCCGCGACGGAGGCGACCGTGAACGCCTGCGAACACCTTTCGGGTGCGTCCGCACCCGCGGTGACCTTGATGACGAGCTTGCTACGGGGTGCCATACGTCCAGCATATGGGGGCTCCGCCCCTGGACCCCTGTGCCGGGGCCCAGGGGCGGAGCCCCCGGAAAGAAGGGTCAGACCGCGATGGTGACCTCGGCCAGGCCGCCGTTCTGGGCGACCACGGTGCGGTCCGCGGTGCCGCCGGGCACCAGGGCGCGGACCGTCCAGGTGCCCTCGGCCGCGTAGAAGCGGAACTGGCCGGTGGCGGAGGTCGGGACCTCCGCGGTGAACTCACCGGTCGAGTCCAGCAGCCGCACGTAGCCGGTGACGGGCTCGCCGTCACGGGTCACATTGCCCTGGATGGTGGTCTCGCCGGGCTTGATGGTGGAGGCGTCCGGGCCGCCTGCCTGTGCTCCGCACATAAGGGTGTTTCCGTCCTGGTCGAAGGAGAGCGAAGGGTCAGTTGGAGCCGATCTCGACGGGCACGCCGACGAGGGAGCCGTACTCGGTCCAGGAGCCGTCGTAGTTCTTGACGTTCTGCTGGCCCAGCAGCTCGTGCAGCACGAACCAGGTGTGGGCGGAGCGCTCACCGATGCGGCAGTAGGCGATGGTGTCCTTGCCCAGGTCGACGCCCTCGGTCTCGTAGAGCTCCTTGAGCTCGTCGTCGGACTTGAAGGTGCCGTCGTCGTTGGCCGACTTCGACCAGGGGATGTTGCGCGCGCTGGGCACGTGGCCGGGGCGCTGCGACTGCTCCTGGGGCAGGTGCGCGGGGGCCAGCAGCTTGCCGCTGAACTCGTCGGGGGAGCGGACGTCCACCAGGTTCTTGGCGCCGATGGCGTCGACGACCTCGTCGCGGAAGGCGCGGATGGAGGTGTCCTGGGGCTTGGCCTTGTAGTCGGTGGCCGGGCGCTGGGGGACCTCGGCGACCAGGTCGCGGGAGTCCAGCTCCCACTTCTTGCGGCCGCCGTCGAGGAGCTTGACGTCCTGGTGGCCGTAGAGCTTGAAGTACCAGTAGGCGTACGCGGCGAACCAGTTGTTGTTGCCGCCGTAGAGCACGACCGTGTCGTCGTTGGCGATGCCCTTGGCGGACAGGAGCTTCTCGAAGCCCTCCTGGTCCACGAAGTCGCGGCGCACCGGGTCCTGGAGGTCCTGCTTCCAGTCGATGCGGATCGCGCTCTTGATGTGGTTCTTGTCATAGGCCGAGGTGTCCTCGTCGACCTCGACGATCACTACCTTCGGGTCGTCGATGCGGGCCTCGACCCAGTCGGCGTCGACCAGAACGTCGCTGCGGCTCATGCTGTCTCTCCTCGTGAGGTGGGTGGATGCGGCGGAGGGCGAACAGGGGTACGCGTACGCGGTGGCGCCGGCGGGGCGCCGATACGGGTCGGGCGCACGGCGGAGTGCGGCCGTGCGGGGCGGTGCGCGGGGAGACGTACGCGGGAAACTGCTCTGCGGCACATACGCGCTGTGGTGCGCCGGGTGTTCCGGGGAGCGGATGCGCCGGACACCGGCGGCGTCAGCGGACGCGCGGACGGTCGGCGGTCAGCGGGAGCCGCGACAGAGCATGGCGGCGATGCGGCACAGGTCCACTGCCCGGCGCTTCGTGAGGTCCGCCTGTCGCTTCATGCGCTCGATCGTAAGGACGACAGCGGGGCTGTGTCACCGCCGATCCACGATGTGAGACGTGATTGTCCGCAATGTGAGAGTGATCGCTTGGAGGGGCTCTGGGGGCACGTACCTCAGACTCCGGCTGTCTCGGATGCCGGACGGAAGATCTCGCCCACGTACACGTTGTGGGCAAGCCTCGCAGCGCAGGGGAGGCGCGCCCCGCCAGGGGCGCGGGGAACTGCGCGAGCGGCCACGGCGTACGTGCAGCCTGCGATGGACAGACAGGGGCAGCCCCTTCCCAGCAAGATCAGCCGGCCAGGTCCACGTGGGTGCCTGCCATGGAGACGTCCACGCCGTCCTTGGTGGCCTCGACCTTCTCCAGCTTCAGGCCGTCGGGGAGGCTGTCGATCTCGCGCTCGAAGTCGATCTTCTTACGGATCGCCTGCTCGACGCCGGGCAGCTTGGAGCCGGGCACCTTGTCGGCGTGCAGCCGCACCGTGTCGCCGCCCGAGACGCTGACGGTGCTGTAGACGCTGCGCTCGATGGCGCGGCCCACCAACGGAAGGGCGACGCTGGCGGTGACCTTCACCTGGTCCTTGCCGGAGGTGCTCTTACCGCCGTAGCCGACCCGCACGCCGTCGTCCGCGGCCTTGGACAGATCGGCGTAGGAGAGGTGCACGGTGCCGGTGGCCCGGTCCGCGACCGCCGAGCCGTAGTTGTCCGACAGTTTGACGTCCTCGGCCGTCATATTGATCTTGCTCAGCCGCACCTGGCGGTCGCTCGCGGTGGCGGTGACGCCCTCCACCTCGACGGTCACCTTGTCCAGATCCTTGCCGGCGATCTGGGTCAGGAAGGGGAAGCCCTCGATGGAGACGGACGGATCGCTGGACGAGGTCGATCCCAGCTGGCTCTTCAGCTTCTTGGCCACCTCGTCCTCGGCGAGGTTCACCGCGATGCGGTCGGCCGCCACGAAGAGCCCGGCGAGTACCACCAGGATCACAAGCCCTATGCGTAGTGCGCGCATCGCGTCCGTATCCCCCCAGAGTCGGCTGACCACGAGTCGGCTGGCTAGCTGCGAGCGTAACCCGCAGGCCGTCGGGCACTCCGGGGGCGGTTGAGGTTGGTGGGGCGTTGTTACATCAGAGTGCGGCCCAGCAGATACAGGGCCGGGGTGGCCAGGGTGAGGGGGAGGGCGACGCCCGCCGTCATATGGACGAACCGGGAGGGCCAGTCGTAACTGGCCACCCGCAGACCCAGCAGCGCACACACGCCGGCCCCCAGACCGAGCAGTACGCCCTGGACCGGATCCACGCCGTTGAGCTGTCCCGTCGCCGCCCCGGCCCCCGCGGCGGCGGCCAGCGCGAGCAGCACCGAGAGCGGCGCGGGAAGCGGCACGGCGCGCGCCAGGGTGCCCAGCGCGACGGCGGCGGCTCCCACCGTCACGGCCTTGGGATCGGTGGGGAGCAGCCCGGCGGCCAGCACCGTCACGCCGGTGGCGGCGAAGCCCGCGGTGAGCGCGTAGAGGCGTTCGTCGGGGCTGGAGTTGTTGCGCAACTGCAGCACCAGGGAGAGGACGCACCAGACGCCGGCCGCGCCGAGCAGCACCGTCGGCGCGTCCTTGCCGTCGGTCAGCAGCAGCCCGGCGTCGGCCGTCAGCCCTGCCATGAACGCGAGGGCGATGCCCTGCCGGGCCGGCCACATTCCGTTCAGCCGGTACCACCCGGCCGCCGTCAGCGCCTGCAGCAGTACGAGTGCGCCGGTGAGCGCCCCGTGCCCCAACGGTGCGGTCCCCGCGAGCAGCGCCGCCAGCACCGTGGTGACGGCTGCGGGCTGGAACCCCGGCGCGATGATCGGCGACCCGGTACGCGGCCGCGTACCCGGCGCGGGGGACGGGGCGGCCGCCTGCGGGGGCGGGGGCTGGGTGGTCTGTGCGGCCTGCGGGGCCGGTGCGGTCTGTGGGGCCGGTGCGGTCTGTGGGGCCTGTGGGGGTGGAGCTGCGGTGCCGAACGGCTGTGGCTGCGGCTGTGGCTGGGGTTGTGTGTACGGCGGTGGCTGTGGCTGTGCGTACGGCTGCGGCTGGGGTTGTGGCTGTGCGTACGGGCGCGGCTGGGGCTGGGGCCGGGGCATCGGCTGCGGCTCGGAGTGGTCTTCCGGCGGGAGGGGTCCGGGTGCTCCGGGCAAGGGCCGGCCGGAGGACGCGGGGAGGGGCTGGTGTGTGTGCGGAGTCCCCGGGGGCAGCGCTCCGGTGCTGTCCCAGGCGGCCCCCTGCCAGTGCTGCGGAGGCGCGTCGGCCCGGGTCACTTCGTACGTCACGTCGTACGCGCTCTCATAAGAGCCCCCGTAAGAGCCCTCGTACGACGGGTGGTTCGGAGGCAGCGGCTGGACCTCGCCGTGCGGGAGGGGGCGGCCGTACTCGTCGTACGCGCCGCGGTAGGGGTCCTCGAACCGGCCGTCGTTCATCGGGCACCCCCGGCGAACGGAGGGAGGACCTCGACGGTGCCGCCCTCGCTGAGCCGGACGGTCTCATGGGCGCGGGTGCCGACCGGGTCGCCGTCGACCAGGAAGGAGCAGCGCAGCAGTACGCGGGCGAACTCGGGCTGCTCGGCGTGCGTCTCGCGGGCGCGCTGCAGCGCGCCCGCCAGGGTGCCGGCGTCGTACGGCTCCTCGGCGGTGCCGGCCGCGGCCTTCGCCGCCGCCCAGTAGCGGATCGTGCCGCTGGCCATGGTGGGGTCCCTCTCAGCCGTCCGTGCCCTCTATCGCGTCCTGTTGTCGCGGCTCCCATGATGCGGCCTCGCAGCGGGTGCTCGTAGCCGGGTGGCCGCCCAGTCGCCGATCCGGTCCAGCAGCGCGGGGTCGGCGGAGTTCTCCGCGTGTCCGAAACCGGGCACCAGCCACAGCTCGCTCGATTCCGGGTCCGCCGCCTCGGCGAGCGCGAGGGGATGGTCGACGGGGAAGAACGGGTCCTGGTCGCCGTGGACGACCAGCAACGGCACCGGGGCGATCAGCGGTGCCGCGGCGACCGGAGAGAGGGGAACCGGGTCCCAGTCCCGGTGGTGGACACGGGTACGGAGTCCGTAGCGCGACACGAGCCGGCCGACCGGATGCTGGATCGCCCAGTGCAGCCGCCGCATGGGCGCCGTGCCCCGGTAGTACCAGCGGGCGGCCGCGCTGACGGCGACCACGGCGTCGGCGTACGCACCGCCTTGTGAGTCCCCCACGCCCTGTGTGCCGCCCCTGTCTGCCCTGCGCGCGACCGTGCGCCCCCTGTGCATCACCGAATCGAGGGTTGACACAGTGTGACCGGTTCCGTGCTCCGCGCGGTGCAGCGCCCCGTGCCGCAGGACCACCGAGCCGCCCATCGAGAAGCCGACGGTCGTCACCCGGCGGTGCCCGAACGAACGCGCCCACGTCACGGCCGCCGCCAGGTCCAGCACCTCCCGGTCGCCCACCGTCGAGCGCCCGCCCGAGCGGCCGTGCCCCCGGAACGAGAAGGTCACGACGGCCGCGTACGCGGTGAACGCGGTGGCAGCGCGGCGCAGCGCGGGCCGGTCCAGGGCACCGGTGAAGCCGTGCGCCAGCACGATCGCGCCGGGGTCCCCTTCCGCACCGGCGGCCTGCTCGCCCGCGCCCGGGCCCGCGTACGGCTCGTACCTGGCCTCGATCCGCACCCCGTCCGCCGTCCACAACTCCGCGCGAACCGCGCCCATAGGGATACTCTCCGTAACGGTCTGCTGGTGATCGCGAGCGACGTCACATCCCGCTCGGCCTCTCATGCGGGTATTCTGCAAGGCAAGCAGGATCCGGGCAGCGTCGCCCCCGGGTCCTTTTGTGCTTTCTGGGGGCCGGGCCGGTGGACAGGCCGTGGCCAGGTCCTCGGGCAGTGCCGTACGAAGCAGTGCCGCCATATTCCCCCGGGCGCCAGCCCGGGTGGCGCCCCCGGCGCAGGGCGCCAGGAGGGAACTCGACGTCATGGGCAAGCGAACCGTGCAGAACCGAGACCGGAACCGAGGCCGTTCAAAAGCGCACCAACCACGTGCCACGTGGGTCCTCTCCGCGAGGGAGGGTGTCACCGCATGAGTTCACTGCTTCTCCTCACCAACGCACTCCAGCCCTCCTCCGAGGTGCTGCCGGCGCTGGGGCTGCTCCTGCACAACGTGCGCGTCGCCCCCGCGGAGGGGCCCGCGCTGGTGGACGCGCCGTCCGCCGACGTGATCCTCGTCGACGGCCGCCGCGACCTTCCGCAGGTGCGGTCGCTGTGCCAGCTGCTGCGCTCCACCGGGACCGGCTGTCCGCTGATGCTGATCGTGACGGAGGGCGGGCTCGCCGCCGTCACGGCGGAGTGGGGCGTGGACGACGTCCTGCTGGAGACCGCGGGGCCCGCCGAGGTGGAGGCCCGGCTGCGGCTGGCCACCGGTCGCCAGCAGATCGCCGCCGACGACAGCCCGATGGAGATCCGCAACGGTGATCTGTCGGTCGACGAGGCGACCTACAGCGCGAAGCTGAAGGGGCGGGTCCTGGACCTGACCTTCAAGGAGTTCGAGCTGCTGAAGTTTCTCGCGCAGCATCCCGGCCGGGTGTTCACCCGCGCCCAGCTGCTACAGGAGGTGTGGGGCTACGACTACTTCGGCGGCACCCGCACCGTGGATGTCCATGTACGGCGCCTGCGGGCCAAGCTGGGCCCCGAGCACGAGGCGCTGATCGGCACCGTGCGCAATGTCGGCTACCGCTTTGTCTCTCCAGAGAAGGCGCCGGAGAAGAGCGAGGGCTCGGCCCCTGAGTCGTCCGTCGCGGACGAGGCGGAGCGCGTCGCGAGGGAGGCGGCGGCCTCCGGGCGCAGCGGCGACTAGGCGACTAGAGGGCGTCCCCTCCTCAATGCTGGGGAGGGGGTGCCCCTGCCCCTGCCCCTGCCCCTGCCCGATGCCCGATGCCCGCAGGCTGCGGGAAAGTGGCTCACCCCGCGTAGACTCTCGGCGTGGCCAAGGTGACGCGGGACGACGTGGCAAGGGTGGCGGGGACCTCGACAGCCGTTGTCAGCTATGTGATCAACAACGGTCCCCGACCGGTCGCCCCGGCGACGCGGGAGCGGGTGCTCGCCGCCATCAAGGAGCTGGGGTACCGCCCCGACCGCGTGGCACAGGCCATGGCGTCGCGGCGTACGGACCTCATAGGGCTGGTCGTCCCGGACGCCCGCCAGCCGTTCTTCGCGGAGATGGCGCACGCCGTCGAACGCGCGGCGGCCGAGAGCGGAAAGATGGTCCTGGTCGGCAACTCGGACTATCTGGACGCGCGTGAGGTGCACTATCTGCGTGCGTTTCTCGGGATGCGCGTCTCCGGCCTCATCCTGATCAGCGCCGGCCCCAGCGAGCACGCGGCGGCGGAGATCGACGCGTGGGACGCTCGCGTCGTACTGATGCACCGGCGGCCCGAGGCCATCGACGATGTCGCGGTCGTTCTCGACGACGTCGGCGGCGCCCAGCTGGCGACCCGGCATCTGCTGGAGCACGGGCACGACTACGTCGCCTGCCTCGGCGGGATGGAGTCCACTCCGGAGCAGGGCGACCCCGTCACCGACCACATCGAGGGCTGGGCCCGGGCGATGAAGGAGGCGGGCAAGTCCGTCGAGGGCCGGCTCTTCCAGGCCCCGTACAACCGGTACGACACCTACCGGATCGCGCTGGACCTGCTGCGCCGTCCCGACCGGCCCACGGCGCTGTTCTGCGCCACCGACGACCAGGCCATCGGGGTGCTGCGGGCCGCGCGCGAGCTGGACATCGACGTACCCGGCGAGCTGGCCGTGGCGGGCTTCGACGATGTGAAGGAGGCGGGGCTGACCGATCCCCCGCTGACCACCGTCGGTTCGGACCGCGAGGCGATGGCGAAGGCGGCCGTGGACCTGGTGCTGGACGACTCGCTGCGGATTCCCGGTACGCGCAACGGCGGCGTTCCCGGCAGCAAGGGCAGGGTGCGGCAGTTCCCCTCCGGACTGGTCATCCGGCGCTCCTGCGGATGTGATCCGGCATAACTCGGAGGTTTCTCAGGACCCCTTCAGGGACCTCTCATCTTGCCGGAGCACTCTCGGTGGCATGGAGAACTTCGAGCGGGAAAACCCGCAGAACGCGCAGCGCACAGCCTCTTTCGGTGCCGTACCGCCGCCGCCCGCCGAACCGCCGTACGCCGCGTTCGCCGCAGCGCCCGGGCGCCCGCCGCGGCGCCGGATGCGGCGGCCCGCCGCACTGCTCACCACCGTGGCCGTGGCCGCGGCAGTGATCGGCGGGGGCACCGCCTACAGCATGGAGCAGCTGCTCGGCGGTGACGGCGGGTCGAGCGGGTCGGTGCTCACCGCCTCCGGCAGCAACGCGACCGCCAAGGGCCATGTGTCCCAGGTGGTGGAAAGCGTCCAGGACAGCGTGGTGGAGATCAAGGCGACCAGCGGTTCGGGGCAGGCGACCGGCTCCGGCGTCGTCATCACCAAGGACGGCCAGATCGTCACCAACAACCACGTCGTCTCCGGCGCCGACACCGTGAAGGTCACCTTCAGCAGCGGCAGGACCGCGCAGGCCGAGGTCGTGGGCACCGACGCCGACAAGGACCTGGCGCTGCTCAAGGTGAACGGGCAGGACAATCTCAAGCCCGCCACGCTGGGCGACTCCGACGCGGTGGGCGTCGGCGACCAGGTCGTCGCCATCGGCTCGCCCGAGGGCCTGTCCGGGACCGTGACCAGCGGCATCGTCTCCGCCAAGAACCGCGAGGTGAAGGTCCCCAAGGAGGACGGCGACCAGAACGAGCTCCCCAGCCAGGGCAGCGGGGGTGGCGAGTGGCCGTTCGAGTCCGGCGGCGGCCGGTACAACGGCGGGGTCCAGGGGGAGACCACCACCTATAAGGCCATACAGACCGACGCCTCCCTCAACCCGGGCAACTCCGGTGGCCCGCTGTTCAATATGTCCGGGAAGGTCATCGGGATCAACTCGGCCATCTTCTCGGCCGGTTCGGGCGACGGACAGGCGTCCCAGGCCAGCGCCGGCAGTGTCGGGCTGGGCTTCGCCATCCCGGTCAACGACGTGAAGCAGGACCTGAGCTCGTTGCGGGACGGCGGTGCATGACCCGCGCGCCGTTGTGGACGGTGCCAAGCTGGTAGCCATGCCCTCCGAGATCACCGCCTCCTCCCCGTCGGGCCCGGCGTCCGAGAAGCAGACCATCCTCGTCGTCGACGACGAGCCCGCTGTCCGGGACGCGCTCCGTCGCAGCCTGAGCTTCGAGGGGTACGAGACGCAGCTGGCCGCCGACGGCGCCGAGGCCCTGGAGAAGGTGGCCGAGCACCGGCCCGACCTCGTCGTCCTCGACGTGCTGATGCCCCGTATGGACGGACTGACCGCCGCCCGGCGGCTGCGGGCCACCGGAGTGCGGGTGCCCATCCTGATGCTGACCGCGCGCGACACTGTCGGGGACCGCGTCACCGGGCTGGACGCGGGCGCCGACGACTACCTCGTCAAACCCTTCGAACTGGATGAACTCCTCGCCCGCGTCCGGGCGCTGCTGCGGCGCAGTTCGTACGCCCGCGCCCAGGCGCAGGCCGAGGCGGCTGAGGAGCCCGAGACGCTGTCGTTCGCCGATCTGCGGATGGATCTGCGGACGCGCGAGGTGACCCGGGGCGAGCGCCCGGTGGAGCTGACGCGCACCGAGTACACGCTGCTGGAGATGTTCCTCGCCCACCCGCGGCAGGTGCTCACCCGGGAGCAGATCCTCAAGGCCGTCTGGGGCTTCGACTTCGAGCCGTCGTCCAACTCGCTGGATGTCTATGTGATGTATCTGCGCCGCAAGACCGAGGCCGGCGGCGAACCGCGCCTGGTGCACACGGTGCGCGGCGTGGGCTATGTCCTGCGGGACGACACGTGAGCTCTCCGGGAAGTGCCGACTCTCCCGGCAGTGCCGACTCCCCCAGCGGCGCCGAGTCCCCCGACGGCGTCGGCGGCGTCGGCGATACCCGCAGTGCCGACGGCGCCCGCAGGGCCCGCAGTGCGCTGTTCCGGCTGCGTCGGCAGGGTGCCCGGGCCGTCTCCATGCCGCTGCGCGGGCGGCTCGCGCTGCTGGCCGCGGCGACGGTGGCGCTGGCGGTTGCCGCGTGCGCGGTGGCCTGCTGGTTCCTTGTACGCGCTCAGCTGCTCGGCTCGCTGGACGACTCGCTGCGGGACAACTCGGTCTCGCCCAGCACCGTCGTCGACCGGGTGCAGTCCG
The DNA here is from genome assembly GCF_052246355.1 of Streptomyces sp. 3N207. NCBI lineage: Bacteria > Bacillati > Actinomycetota > Actinomycetes > Kitasatosporales > Streptomycetaceae > Streptomyces > Streptomyces sp. 3N207. The sequence goes on from NZ_JBQQBV010000007.1 coordinate 64,481, forward strand.
GGCAGTGCACCCCGCCCGACCAGCCGGCACCCAACCCCTTCGGCGCCACGGTGCAGGTGGTGGACACCTCCGGCGGCAGCTGCGTGATCGTCGGCAGAAAGCTGGATGTGACCGACTCCGACGTGCGGGTGGCCGGGCAGCGGCGCGGTGAGTCCCTGCACACGGCGCGCGCCTCCAACGGCACCGAGTACCGGGTGCGCACCACGCCGGTGCCCGGCACCGGGCTCGCGGTGTCGGTGGCCCGGCCGATGGCCGAGATCCAGGAGTCGCTGCGCAACCTCGCGCTGATCCTCACCCTGGTCGGCGGGGCCGGTGTGCTGGGGGCCGCGGGCGCCGGTGTCGCGCTGGCCCGCGCCGGGCTGCGGCCCGTGGACCGGCTCACCGAGGCCGTCGAGCACATTGCCCGCACCGAGGATCTGGCCGTACGCATCCCGACGGACGGACACGACGAGATCGCCCGGCTGTCCCGCTCCTTCAACGCCATGACCGAGGCGCTGGCCTCCTCGCGCGAGCTCCAGCAGCAGCTGATCGCCGATGCGGGCCACGAACTGCGCACCCCGCTGACCTCGCTCCGTACCAACATCGATCTGCTGGTGCGCAGCGAGGAGACCGGGCGGGCGCTGCCCGAGGAGGACCGCAGGGAGCTGCTGTCGTCGGTGCAGGCACAGATGGCCGAGCTGGCCGAGCTGATCGGCGACCTCCAGGAGCTGTCGCGCCCGCAGGCGATGCCGGAGGGCCCAGGCGACCCGGAAGAGCCGGGCGCTCCCTCCCGGACGGGCGTCGTCGGGCTGCACGAGATCGTCGAGCGCGCCGTGGAACGGGTGCGTCCGCGCGGGCCGCGGCTGACCCTGACGACGGACCTCGCCCCCTGGTACGTACGGGCCGAGTCCGCGGCGCTGGAGCGGTCGGTGGTCAATCTGCTGGACAACGCGATCAAGTTCAGCCCCGAGAACGGCACCGTGCACACCGTGCTGCGGGACGGCGAGCTGACGGTACGCGACCAGGGGCCGGGCGTTCCCGCCGACGAACTCCCGCACGTCTTCGACCGCTTCTGGCGCTCCCCCTCCGCGCGGAGCCTGCCCGGCTCGGGGCTCGGGCTGTCGATCGTCGCCCGTACTGTGCGGCAGAGCGGCGGCGAAGTCCGGCTCCAGCAGCCCGCGGACGGCGGCCCGGGGACCGAGGCGGTACTGCGGCTGCCTGGGGCGCCCACGCCACCGCCTGCCGAACCAGCCGGCTGACCGCTTTCGGAAGGCAGGCACCGGTCCGCTCGCCCGCGTTCGGCCGTAGGGTCGTTCCCATGAGTGACGTGGATGTTGTGGACGAGGTGTCCGCGGAGGGCGTACGAGAGGTCCAGGCGCTGATCGACGCCGCCGCGCGGGAGGACGGCCAGGCCGCCGTCTCCGAACAGGGCAGGCTCCAACTGCGCGGCGGCCCCCGCCCGGGCGTACGCCACCTGCTGCTGCGCGACGGCGACGGGGTTCTCGCCGGTTACGCGCAACTGGAGGACACCGACCCGGTGGAGGCCCCCGCCGGGGAGCTCGTCGTCGCACCCACGCGCCGCGGCAACGGCTTCGGCAGACGGCTCGGCCAGGTACTGCTGGAGCAGTCCGGCCGACGGCTGCGGGTCTGGGCGCACGGCGGCCACCCTGCCGCCCGGCATCTGGCGCAGAGCCTGGGCATGACCCTCTTCCGCGAGCTCCGCCAGCTGCGGCGCCCGCTGGCCGGCCTCGACCTGCCCGAACCGTCACTACCTGAGGGGGTGACGGTTCGCAGCTTCCGCCCCGAGGAGGACGACGCCGCGTGGCTGGCCGTCAACGCCGCCGCCTTCGCCCACCACCCCGAGCAGGGCAACCTCACCCAGCGCGATCTCGAGGACCGCAAGGCCGAGCCCTGGTTCGACCCGGTCGGCTTCTTCCTCGCCGAACGGGCGGGGCGGCTGATCGGCTTCCACTGGACGAAGGTGCACTCGGCCGAGGAACTGGGCGAGGTCTACGTCCTCGGCGTCAGCCCCGAAGCCCAGGGCCTCGGCCTCGGCAAGGCCCTCACCACCATCGGCCTTCGCTACCTCTCCCACGAACGCGGCCTCCCGACCGCCATGCTCTACGTAGACGCCGACAACACCGCCGCCGTCCGCGTCTACGAAAACCTCGGCTTCCGCACCCACGAGACGGACCTGATGTACCGCACGGAAACCTGAGACGCCCCTTCACCGCGGCGGATCGGGACACCGCTCACCGCCGCGCGGACACACCAGCGCACACCGCACCACCAACTGCCCCTGCACGTAGTAACCCGCGTACGCATCGGCACCCCGCTCGATACAACCCCGCAGATACCCCAGCTTCCCCTCGACGTCGCGGGGCGGCGCGGCGCGCACTTTCCGCTCCAGCCGGGCCACCACGGATAAGGAACTCGACGTTCTGGCCGTGCGTGGCCTGGGATCTCATCAATGACACGCAGGAAACCACTCCGAGCACCGCTTCAGGAGCGAGCGTCAGGCCAGGTCGTAGCGCACCCACACGTTGGGTTCGACGTATACCGCGTGCTGCTGGGACAACGAGCAGTACACCGGAGCCAAAGCTCGGGGAACCTCCGTCGGTCCCTCAGTTGTGAAGGGCAATCCCGTCCAGCGGCGCCACTGCGCCAGCGACCCCGAGATGGTCATCGCTGCGGGGGCGACTCCGATGATCTTTCCGCCCGCGCGCACGTGCGTACGTAGCCAGGAATCACAGGGGAGACCGTCGTCCCGGACACGAGCGGCGTATTCGCTCATCGGCACACTCGGCTCCTGAGCCTTGCCCTCAGGACGTACAGGCACCACGGCGGTCTTCAGGCCCTGTAAGCGGGCCAGTTCCTTCAGCTTCTCCAGCATCCGGCCCGCAAGACCCGCCCCCCGCCGCTCGGCAGACACTGTCACGCTGATGAAAGCGATGGTGTCCACAGCAGTACCCTCCCGCGCGTCTTCGGCGGCCCACTGGAGCACCTGATACCAGCCCCGATCGGGAAGTTCCTGCCGATCGGGCCCGGACGCGGAGAACGGAACCGCTGAGGCTCGTGCGACGACGCCCTCGGATTCGGTGGCTACGACACTGAAGGGCAAATGGAGTCCATCAGCAATAGCAGAGGGTTTGTCGTTCCCCTGAAGCATGAACTCCGGCCACTTGAATGGCTGTACCAAAGGAGCCTCGGCAAGCCAGGGCCGCTCCGCCAGAGTTGTTACCTTCATCGGATTCCACTCCCGACTGCGCTGAGCAGTTGGTCACCACAAGGGACGCCCAAACCAGAAGGTCAGCAGATGAGGATTGACCCACTCGTGAGTCTGCACCCTTAGGGGAAAGCTGGCAGCGCGGTTAGATGGGTCGTGCAAACGAACGGGCCGTCTGGTGATCTTCAGATTCGGGTGGCGTGGAGGTACCACATTTCAAGTTGCAGGTGGCCTTGGCTGTCTCGTTGCCAGCGGACGTTTCCGGCTTGATTATGGGCGGATCCACGCTGGGCGAGCAGCTTGCCGCTGACTGCATCAAGAGAGTCGGGGGTGAAGGTCGTGCTGAATTGGATTTGTGTAATGTGGTCGATATTCCAATGGGTGTCGAATGTGGTGAGCAATTCGTCTTGTGTGATGCCGGAGTTCAGGGGGTAGCTGTCGGGGAGATCATCGGCAAAGGTCAGAAGATGCAGATGCGCCCCAGGGGCACTGACGCGGTGGATGGCTGCGGCGTACGGGAGGCGGCCGTCATGAGGCAGAGAGTGATACAGGGCACTGCTGAGGACGGAGTCGTAGCCGGTTCCGACATCGTCGAGCTGGGTGGCGTCTGCGACTCGGAACTCGACGAGGTCGGCGCCACGGGCTGAAGCACGGTCCCCGGCCTGGGAGATGGCAGCGGGAGAGCAGTCAACGCCCATAACGTGGTGTCCCCTGAGGGCGAGGTAGGTGGCGTTGTCCCCAAGACCACAGCCAGTGTCGAGCACCCGGCCACGGAATGTGCCCGCTTCTTCTAGCGCAATGACATGTGGCTGCGCGGCGCCGATATCCCAGGGGGGTGTATCGAAGACGAATGGGCTGCCGGTTGCCGCGATTTCCTCTTTGCTTGCTGCGTAAAAGTCGATCTCCTCGGCCGAAGGTGAACCCTGGGTGGGGGTGTTCATGCCGACTCCCATTCTTGTTTGTTCTCTGCAATGACGGACCGTGGCTCTGTGTTTACTGCCCACGATGCGTCGATCCAGCCCGAGGTTCCCCCGAAGGTGTGAGCGGGCAACGGCTTTTCCGTCTCGCGTGCCAGAAATTCAGCCACGACGGTGGGGAAGATGCCCAAGTACCTGCATGTGTGCCCCCTCAGCCACCCACCGATATCAGCCAAGCTTGTTGTCTTTGATTCTTGACCCGCTGACGCCTCCGCACAGCCCCAGCCGAATACCTGAAGATCCTGAGGATGGCGTGACCGGCCCGTAGACCGCGACGAGATCCGAGCGCCGCGCCACGGACCTGGCGTATCCAGAAGTCGCGGGCTCGGCGGCTACGTTCGCCCGGTTCACGGGAGGGTCTCAAGACGCTCCATGTGTGCTTCGCCCCACTGACCGAGTGGTACGAGCGCGGCGATGAGCGAGTGGCCGAACTCGGTCAGTGAGTACACCACCTTCGGCGGGACCTGGTGATGGACCTCGCGGTGCACCAGGCCGCTGGCCTCCAGTTCCCGCAGTTGCAGGATCAGCATCCGCTCACCGATACCGGTCACAGTCCGAAGCTCAAGGGGCGGGCTCTTGTGACGCTCAACAGCGGTTCACCAGCCGGGGCCCGTCAGATGGCCGCATGGGCACGGGCATGGCGCACGCTACCTCGATGGAGCGATCAAGAATGTGCCGTCCGCCCTGGGTGCCGAGGACACCCTCCTGTACTACGGCGGCGACAACAGCATCTTCGACGAGTTCGCATCGACGCTGCGGGCGCTGGGTGGCGACACCGTTTACCTCGGCACCGACGCGGATCTCGCCGCCCTGTACGAGATGGCGGTGGGCGGCACCCTGCTACCCGCGTCTCTGTAGCGCTGACGGCTTGGGCAGGTGTGTCCGGGTCGTCCGGGTTCCACTGGGGACGTAGATCGCGGCCTGCTGCTCGGTGGTCAGCAGCAGGCCGCGCTCATGGGCGTCGATCATCCGATTCAGTCCGGCGCTGAGTTGCTGGAAGCGGTCGATACGTTCAGCAACCTGGGTGCGCTGCGCGCGCAATTGCACCGGATACGTCGAGCGCTCACCGACGGTCAGGCCATCGTCCTCAGCGGCATCATGCAAGCTCCTCATTGTCGCCGCGACCGGCGCCCGATGGGGTGATCCCGGCGGCTTCAAGGTTCCGCGCCTCCTGACTGGCCGGGTCAAAGGGCTTCGCCGCAGTGAAAACGATCCGTGCGTTCTCGGGAGTGATCACCGTCATATCGCGGGTGTTCCATGGAGTATCCCGTGGACCATCGACCGAGTTCGGGCGCAACGCACGACAGGTCTCGACAAGGGAATCGACCTGGTTGAGCACGCACGCGAAACTGAAGCTCATCGCTGGTGTCTGCTCCGGAACACTCGTCGCCGGGACGAGGAGTACGTCCTGGAACGCCCACCGGCGCAGATGCACAAGCCTGCCCGGGATGCTGAACAGCTCGAAGAACCCGAGCCCATGAATCCAGAAGTCCACCGACGCTGCCAAATCGCTCGTGGGGATCGTCACGAACGCGGGCATTCCATAGATGCCACGGAATGGCTCCGGCGGAACCGCATCCGGACCGGGCACGGGCACAGGACTCATCTCAAACGCGTTGTAGTAGTTGCTCATGCACCCCACACTCCATCCTCACGCAACGTGAGGGGCAAGCCGCGTCCGTGAATCTCGCCTTGCCCCAACGATGCGACCAACATTGTGGCCGGGCACAACTACTGACCTTGAATGCGTGGTGTCGTCATGGTGGATCGCGTTGGAGGCCCGTGCCGGTGAGGCAGCCGTCGAGGACGTCGGGACGGTACTGGAGAGTGTGTAGGGCGGGAGTTGGACGACCATGAGCCGGTCACGGTCAGCGGTATACCGACGCATCCCTGCCGTGAGGTGGGTGTTGGGGTTGTCCCGGACCAGCACGATGGGGCCGCCGAGCTGGTCGTGGGCGGTCTGGATCAGACCGCGGTGGTCCTTCCCGGGAGAAGCTCTTGCGCGCGTCGGCACGTTTGCCGGGGCAGGGCCGGCAGATCAGCCGGGATCGTTCGCGGGGCTTGTAGCAGACCAGCGCGGCGACGGATAAGCGGCGGCGGGTCCGGCCTCGAACACGGACGAGGGGGGGTGTGGCCGCGGCGGGACCAGGCGCCGAGCGCCGCCACGGTCCTTCCACGTGCGGCCAGGTCTCCTTCACCCAGCCGGCCACCGCCGCCTCGTCCCGCTCGATGGCACGTCGGGCGGGAACCTGGCAGGTCCAGCCATGCCGTCCGAGCAGCGCGGCGCATCAGCAACCTCTCGCGGAAGGCCCGCCGTTCGTCGGTCAGCCGCCCCCTTGCGCATACCTCATGCACTCGGCATACCGCAGGGATCACGGGCCGTCAGCCCTACCGACACCCGCTTTGAAGGTCAGCAGCCGACCGGCGCCAGGGCGGCGTCGTACTGCTCGATGGCCCACGGCAGCACCTGCTCGATGGCCCACGGCAGCACCTGGCAGAACAGCAGGAACAGGGGCTGTAGTCGTGCAGGTCCCACTCCTCGACGGGGAAACGGAAGTCTTTGTGCAGGCCCTCATGCTGGCCTCGAACCGGCCGAGCGCGGCCGGCCCGGCGGTCGACCTGGCGGGCACTGGGCAACGGCAGCTACCGGCACACCAGGGTTGCGGCCTTCGGCCGCTCCTCGTTCGTCCTCGGGAGCATGCTCGGCTCCGCGATGGGGAACGCCTCCCGCTGCCGCACAACCAATGGGATAAGGCGTTTGAGCCTGTCCAACAGCTCATTACAGGGCTCGGGGACGGCTCGCGACCTAACTAGCCGGGCACGTTCATGCGCTGTGTGCCGACCACGGACAGCAGCCGCTGTACCTGTGCCGACGGCGAGCCGGGGGCGGCCGTCGCCGCAGTTCGGCCCGGAGGAGTACAAGCTCGGCACGCGGTTGAGTACGGCATCAACTGCCTCAAAGGGCACCGCGCTGTGGTCACGAGGTACGACTGTGAGGATGTTCGGGCGCCGCCTCGGGCGGGGGTCTGGCCCGAGGTGCGACTGGCCCCGGTGTCCTGCCGACCGCCGTTCGGGGTGGTGCGCGCTGTCGCTGGACCGGTGGGCGTGTCCCGAGGTCCGTACCCGTGTCCCCACTTGCCTCGCGGGAAAGTGCACGCTACTTTCTCCGCAGGAAAGTATTTGCCCAAAGGGGAAAGCTATGAGTACGCCCAGCCCCGTCGAGGCCCGGGAAGCCCTGGCCCGGGTCCGTCAGGTCCGCCGCAACACCGTCGACTCGCTTCGCATGCCCTGGTGGCTGTGGGCCGCGGTCGGTGCCGTCCTGGCGGTGTTTTACGCCGCCCACGACTTCGGCCCCACCGGACAGATGGCCGCCTACCTCGGGTACGGCGCCCTGAGCGCCGCCTGGTACGCCGCCTGGCGCCTGAGCCCCCGCGTCGCCGCCGCCTCCGGTGTCCTGCACCCCAGCGCCGTACCCTGGTACGCCTGGCTGCCCATACTGCTGATGGTCCTGGTCTTCGTAGCTGTCCTGTCCATCGCCGGCCCGGCCGTGCACCACATATTGACCGGCTCCAACATGCCGGCCTGGATCCGCGACCATCCCCATACCACCGTCGCCCTCCCGTACGCCGTCCTGAGCGTTGCCGGGGGCCTGCTGAGCAACGTGGTGATGCGCCGGATGGCCTGTCGCGCTGCGGCCCGGTGAGCGGGACCGGCCAGGCCGGGGATGCAGGGTCCGACGCCGTCGGCGGCCTGGAGCAACTCCTGCTGGATCCGACCCGGTTGACCATCCTGTCGCTGGTGTCCGCCACCAATTGGTGCGATTTCGCCTTCGTCCGCGACCACGCGCACCTGAGAGACTCGGCGCTGTCCAAGCAGCTCACCACGCTCCGCAACGCCGAGCTCGTCGAGATCCGCAAGGGCTACGTCGGCAAGCGGCCCCGCACCTGGGTGCGGGCCACCGCCGTCGGCCGGGAACGGCTGCGCACACATCTGGCCGCGCTCAAGCAGATCGCCGACCGCGCCGAGCAGGCCGCCGCAGCCCGCTCCGACGCCGACGCCGAGGCCGATGCGGGCGCCGGTACTCAGCAGCCGCACACCGGTTGAATCAATCCGGCCGGCGCCGCCATCTTCGCGGCGTCGGCCTTCTGCTGCGGTACCAGGGCCTGCCTCAAGCCGCGATCAAGATGCTGGACGCCTCTTCCCGTGATCGTTTGGTGGCTGGCAGAAGCCTGGTATGCGCGTACGGAACTCACGGACGGTGAGTGGGAGTTGATCGGGCCGTTCCTGCCGATAGGCGGGTCCGGCCGTATCCGGAGGATCTGCGGGAGCAGTTCGACGGCGTGATCTGGAAGTTCCGGGGCGAGGAGGAGGCACCCGATCCGGACCGGGAGGAACGGCGGCGACTTTGCCCGGTGTGTGGTGCTGGATGACGTACAGAACCTGAATCTGTTGGCTCAACTTCCGTGCTGTGCTTCCCCAGTCGTTGGGGAGTTCGGTGCCGGCCAGGGCTGACACAGCGCGGGGCGCGGACTTCTACCGGGCGGCCGCAGCCGCAGCGGCCGCCTGTTCCGGTGGCTATCCACCATCAGGTATCGGCCCACAGATATGGGCGCGGCGGGGTGTGAACGTCAAAATGCAGCGTCCGCTGGGCGAGGACGGAATGCGGTACGGCGTCCGGGCCGACCAGGCCGAGCCGTTCGAACAGCGGGAACCGTGCGGCCCGCGCTTCGAACAGCCGTGGCGCCATCGGTGGATGCCAGATGCTGTACTCGCCAACGCGACCGTCCGGGCGCCGGTACCAGCCTGATGTCGGGTGGGTGAGGAACTCCTGCCACTCCTCCTGGCTGGCGAAACCGTCAAGGCGATCGGGAGCCGGGCCGCTCTCGACCGCGTCGCAGACGCTCGTGCCGGTCCCGTCGGTGGCGTTCAGTCGCCATCTCCCCGCGCTGTCACTCCAGTCAGCGTCGATCTCTATCCGGCTACGTTGCCACGGCATACCCCACATCAGCCTCGGCAGCACCACCATGGGGTGGTCGAGGCGTGTGGCGAAGAACCAGACACCAGCCCGGCCGTGCGCGTTCACGTATGCGCGGTAGTTGATCTGGCCGCAGGAGATCGCCACCGGCGGACAAAAGCGGAAGCGGAAGTCTCGATCGGCAAACGCGACTGCGGAAACGAGTGCACCGGTGGTGCCGTCGTCAAAGGTGACCTCGCGAGGGGAGAAGCCCGCCGGCAGGCGAGCGGCGAGGGCCTCGGGCACGACGCGGTAGGTGATCATTGCAAAGTCGTCCAACTCGGTCTCTGCATGATGCCACCGCACAGGCGGCCGAGACGTACCTGCGAAAGTCATCCGGACAGACAATACCGACCCATGCCTGTCGAGGACGACGGCCCCCTCCGCCCCGCATGGACATGGCCCACCACCACACGGCGACATCATCGTGCCGCCTCGTCCTCACTCAGGGATGCACACCACCGACAGCAGCTGAACCCTCGGCGGCGCCCCTTCGACTACAAGGACGGCCGCGGCCAGGCGTGCCACGTCAAGCGCGGCTGCGGCTGCATCCTGTTCGTGCCCGAGGACCGGTCCAGGTCGGATGCGTGCAGGGGGCCGTAGCGGTCGGCGCTCATCTCGTGCACGCGCTTGGTGAGGATCTCCGCGTCCTGGTCATCGAGGACGCCGGCGCGACGGCCGAGGCCGCGGGTCGTCGCGCAGGGCGCGGTCCCGCAGGCCGGGGACGCGGGGTCCTTGTCCTGTGCGGGGTGTTCAGCGCGCCGCGGGGGGCTCGTCGGCGTCCGCCGGCGTACGGGGGTGGGGTGCGGCCGTGGCGAGGTTGAGTCGGGTGGCCTGACGAAGGGCTCCACCACCAGGGCACAGAGCGTCAGCAGGCGCCACCGCTACTTTGCACCGTGGGCGGCCAGGGATAGGAGTTCAGGGCCCTCTGGGAAAGAGGCCGACCAAGATTTTCTCCCAGATTCCTCCCGAACGATCACCGGAAACGAGTCAGGGGCCCGATCCACAATGTGGATCGGGCCCCTGATCTGGTGTTCCCTCTGTCGGGGTGGCGGGATTTGAACCCACGACCTCTTCGTCCCGAACGAAGCGCGCTGCCAAGCTGCGCTACACCCCGAAGCAACGACGACTACTTTAGCCCAGGGGAGCGCTGAGGCGAAATCGGGTTTTGAGGGGGCCCGCCGGGGGTCAGGCCCGGCGGGGGGTGAGGGTGAGGAGGGTGGCTTCGGGGGGGCAGGCGAAGCGGACGGGGGTGTAGCGGTTGGTGCCGCAGCCCGCGCTGACGTGCAGATACGACTCGTAGCCGCCCGCGCGGTGGGTGGAGAGGCCCTTGACGCGGTCGGTGTCGATGTCGCAGTTGGTGACGAGGGCGCCGTAGAAGGGGACGCAGAGCTGGCCGCCGTGGGTGTGACCGGCCAGGATCAGCGGGTAGCGGTCGGCGGCGAACGCATCGAGTACGCGCAGATACGGAGCGTGTACGACGGCCAGCGAGAGGTCCGCGTCCGCTTCGGGGCCGCCGGCGACCTCTCCGTAACGGTCGCGCTTGATGTGCGGGTCGTCCAGCCCGGTCAGCGCGATCTCCTGGCCGCCGTCCAGCTTGAGGCGGCCCCTGGTGTTGGAGAGGCCGACCCAGCCGGCGGTGTCGAAGGCGTCCCGCAACTCCTCCCACGGGTTGTGGACGGCGCCGACGGCGGGCGCGTTGCCGTTGAGGCCGTGTCGGCCGGTGGCCTTCTCCACCAGGTACTTGGCGGGGTTGCGCAGCTTGGGCCCGTAGTAGTCGTTGGAGCCGAAGACATAGGCGCCCGGGTACTCCAGCAACGGGCCCAGAGCGTCGAGGACTTCGGGTACGCCCTCCGGGTCGGAGAGGTTGTCCCCGGTGTTGATCACGAAGTCGGGCCGTAGTCCTGCCAGCTCCCGCAGCCACCGCTGCTTCTTCCGCTGGCCGCGGACCATGTGGATGTCGGAGACCTGTAGAACGCGCAGCGGGTGCATGCCGGGGGGCAGTACGGGCACGGAGACCCGTCGCAGGCGGAATGAACGGACTTCGACACCCGCCGCGTACCCGACGCAGGCCGCGCCGAGCGCCGTGATGCCGACGGCTGTCTTCAGGGGGATCCGGTATCGCGCGCGCATGGCCCCATGGTCGCAGACCCCGGAGGCCGCCCGCAGGGCCTGTGGAAGAGCAGCCCCGCCCCGATGCCTCCGCCCGAAGAGCCGCCCCGCCCGATGCCCCGCCCGATGCCTCCGCCCCGAAGAGCAGCCCCGCCCGATGCCTCCGCCCCGAAGAGCAGCCCCGCCCCGATGCCCCGCCCCCGAAGAGCCGCCCCGCCCCGATGCCCCGCCCCGATTTCCGCCCCATGCCTACGAGCCACCCCGCCTCGATATCTTCGGCACGCCCCGGCACGGTCCTGGCACACTGGCCCCATGACCATGCTCAAGTCCCGGCTGCAGGACGACCTGACCGCAGCGATCAAGGAGCGCGACGAGCTCCGTTCCGCCACTCTCCGGATGACCCTTGCCGCGATCACGAAGGAGGAGGTCGCGGGCACCAGCGCGCGCGAGCTCTCCGACGACGAGGTGCAGAAGGTGATCGCCCGCGAGGCGAAGAAGCGGCGCGAGGCGGCAGAGGCGTTCGCGGGCGGGGGCCGTGCCGAGCAGGCGGAGCGGGAGCGGGCGGAGGGCGAGGTGCTCGCGGACTATCTGCCCAAGCAGCTCACGGACGAGGAGCTGGACGCGCTGGTCGGCGAGGCCGTCGAGGAGGCCCGGGCGGCCGGTGCCGAGGGGCCGAGGGCGATGGGTGCCGTCATGAAGATCGTCAACCCGAAGGTCGCGGGCCGGGCGGAGGGTGGCCGGGTCGCGGCAGCGGTCAAGAAGCGCTTGGCGGGCTAACCAGCCACCGGCTGTACCAGACGTGTAAGGGGCGCCCTCCCAGGGAGGGCGCCCCTTACATCTGGGCCGACCGGGCTCGCGTGGGCCGACCGGGCTCGCGGCCGACCCGGCCCGCCGCGGGTTACGGCCAGCCACCACCACCGTCCGTATCCCAGCCGCCGGCACCATTGCCGCCGCCCCCGTTGCCGTTGCCGCCGGGCCAGCCGCCGCCCCCGATGCCGCCACCGTCACCGGTGCCGCCCATGGCGTCGCCGCCACCGATGACGTCCGGCGGTACGGAGGGGTCAGGCCACGGGTCGGTGGGCCGGTCGTCCCCGGCGTCGTCGTCCGGCTTCGGTGGGGAGGGCGGCTTGGGCGCGCGGGGCTTCTTGCCACCGTCCCGGATCGGTACGTGGCGGAAGTCCGGCGCTGCCTCACCGGCCAGCGCGCCTGCCATCGCGTCCCGCCAGATCGGGCCCGGCACCTCACCACCGAAGACCTTGTCGTACGGGACGCCGCCGATGGAGATGTTGACCATCCGCGTACGGTGCGCCGGGTCGCCGACCCAGACGGCGCCGGACATGTTCGGGGTGTAGCCGACGAACCAGGCCGCGTACCGCTGGTCGGTGGTACCCGTCTTGCCCGCACTGTCGCGGCCGCTCAGGCCCGCCTTCTTGCCGGTGCCGTCCTCGACCACGCCGCGCAGCAGCGAGTTGACCGTATCGGCGGTCTTGGTCTTCATCGCGCGCTCGCACTTGGTCTTGGGCACGCTCAGCTTCTTGCCCTGCGCGTCGGTGATCGACTCGATGGCGACGGGGGTGCAGTGCACGCCGCGGTTGGCGAAGGTGGCGTATCCCTCGGCCATGGTCAGCGGCGACATCTCCTGGGTGCCGAGCGAGATGGACGGCACCTGGTCGATCTTCTTGCCGTCGGCACGCTCGATGCCCATCTTCTTCGCCATGTTCGTCACCGGGCAGATGCCGGTTTCCCCTATCAGCGAGACGAAGTAGGTGTTGACCGACTTCGCGGTCGCCTCCTTCATCCGATAGGGGCCGACTTCAGTGCTGTTCTCGTTCTCGACCGGTGCCTTGCCGCGCCACTTGCCCTTGCAGGTGTTGACCGGCGAGGGGTACTGCATGCGGTACGGCGAGGGGTAGGACTTGTAGGGGCTCATCCCCTTGTCCAGCGCGGCCGCTGCGATCACGGGCTTGAACGTCGACCCCGGCTGGTATCCGGCGCCGCCGCCCGCGGACTTGTCCACCGAGAGATTTATCTGCGTCTCGTTCTTCCCGAAGCCGTACGGGCGCGACTGCCCCATGCCCAGGATCTTTCCGGTGCCCGGCTGCACTATCGTGGCGGCGGTCGCGACCTTGTCCGACTTGTTCACATGGGACTCGATCGACTTCTTCACCGACCGCTGCGCCTTCGGATCCAGCGTGGTCCTGACGGTGAGCCCGCCCCGGTTCCACCGCTTGGCGCGCTCCTTGCGGGTCTTGCCGAACGCCTCGTCGTTCAGGAAGACCTCGCGTACGTAGTCGCAGAAGAAGCCCGCACCGTTGGTTGCGGTGATGCAGCCGTTCTTGGGCTCGCTGACGTCCAGCCCGAGGGGCTTTTCCTTGGCGGCCTCGGCCTGCTTGCGGGTGATGTCGCGGTGCGTCGCCATCTTGTTGAGCACGGTGTTGCGCCGCTTGGTGGCCTCGTCCTTGTGGATGACCGGGTCGTACCGGCTCGGGGACTGGACGATGCCCGCCAGCAGCGCCGCCTGCTCCAGGTTCAGCTCCTTGGCCGACTTGGAGAAGTAGCGCTGCGACGCCGCCTCCACGCCGTACGCCTGCTGGCCGAAGAAGGTGATGTTGAGGTAGTTCTCCAGGATCTTCTTCTTGCCCAGCTCCTCCTCGACCTGGATCGCGTACTTCAGCTCCTTGATCTTGCGGCCGATCGTCTGCTGGGTGGCCTGGGCGACCTTGTCCGGGTCGTTGCCGGCCTCCTCCACGAAGACGTTCTTGACGTACTGCTGGGTGAGCGTCGAGGCGCCCTGGGAGACCTGGCCCGACTGCGCGTTCCGGTTCAGCGCCCGCAGTACGCCCTTGAGGTCGACGGCACCGTGCTTGTAGAAGCGCGCGTCCTCGATGGCGACGATCGCCTTGCGCATGTACGGGGAGATGTCCTTGAGGTCTACCACCGTGCGGTCACGGGAGTAGACCTTGGCGATCTCGCCGCCCTCGTTGTCCAGAATCGTCGTGCGCTGGCTGAGCGGCGGGCGCTTGAGATTGACCGGCAGCTCGTCGAAGCCCTCCACGGTGCCCTTCGTCGCCAGGCCGAGCGTCCCGACAGCGGGCAGCGCGAGTCCGGCCATCACCGTGCCCGCCAGCACACTGACGCCGACGAACTTGGCGATCTGCTGGGGCTTGCCGACTCCGCTGCCCGCGCGCTTCTTAGCCATGGGGAAGAGCCTACGACGCGTCGGTGTCAGAGCCTACGATGCGTCGATGTGACCGCACCGGCGGGGAAGCATGGCAAACGCCGGACAGCGTCGCGCCGGTCACTTAGGCTGAGACTGTTGTCACTCTGACACCTCCCTTCACCTCCCCTTACCTCCCTTCCTTCGCCCTTCACCCCTCATACGTCGCCCCCTCTCTCCCTCGCGCCGCCGCACGCCGCATGCTCCGCCGCACGTCGTCGCCCTACGTCGGAGGCGACCGCCCCGTTGCCCACCCCCGGATTCTGCGCAGCGCTTCCGGCTCACTCCGTTGGGTGATGTGCTGGGCACGCATAGTCCGTTCGGGCCATTCAAGATTGGGCCCGAAGGGGGTGTTGCGTGCTGTGCGCTCTTCCGTAACGTCCTCAACTGGCAACGGTGAATATGCCGTTCGCCGCCGTGGGGGAGCCTCGATTCGGGAGAGGACGGCACCGGCAATGAGCTGGGTAACAGACTGGAGCGCGCAGGCTGCCTGCCGCTCTACGGATCCGGACGAACTGTTCGTGCAGGGCGCCGCGCAGAATCGCGCGAAGGCCGTGTGCACAGGCTGCCCGGTCCGTACGGAATGTCTCGCCGACGCTCTGGACAACCGCGTGGAGTTCGGAGTCTGGGGAGGAATGACCGAGCGTGAGCGGAGAGCCTTGCTGCGCCGCCGCCCGACGGTCACCTCCTGGCGCCGCCTGCTGGAGACGGCGCGTTCGGAGTACGAGCGCAGCACCGGCGTGGTGCTGCCGGTCGACGTGGACCTGGAGACGGACGAGCACGAGCGGTACGCCGCGGTGGGCTGACCACCCGGCGGAACGGTACTGCGGCACGGAGACACCGCACGGGCCTGTGGCCAGACGGGCCCCGGTGGTGCTGACTCCTGCATCGACATTGACTCGCTGTCAGACGGGAGCGTGACGCGCCGGTCGCTTGTGGCGACGGCGCGGTCAGTCCGCGTCCGCGGCGGCCCGTCGACGCTGGTGGGCGAGTCGTTCGCCGATCGTGCGCAGACCGCCCAGGTCGTGTACGTCACCGGGCAGTGCGGCCACCTCGGCCATGGGCACCTCCGGGTGCAGTGCCGTGAAGCGGTCACGCGTGCGCCGCTCACGGGCCAGCAGCCGCATGCGGTCGGCATGCAGCCGCAGCAGCCCGGCTGCCAGCACGGCTACGACGTCCTCGCTGTGGTCGCCGTCACGGCCGTCGTCGCAGTCGGTGGTGCCGTCGTGCGCGGACGCGTGGTCGACGGCCGACCGCACGCCAGGGATCGTTCGCTCGGTTGTCGTCTCGGTCGTCGTATCGGTGGTCTCGTTCCCCCCAGGTGTGGTGACGGACCGGGCTGGGCCGGGGCGCTCGGGGGCGGGGGAGCCGTCCTCGGAAACCGCTGGGCCGGCCGATGGAGCGTCGCGATGCAGACTCTTCCCCCCGGCGCGATCCACAATGCCGCCGTCCTCAAGATTTTCGGCCGCCGCCAGTGCCCGCTCGGCGCTCAGCTCGGCCGCGTCACTGTCGTGCATCCGGTTGAGCACCAGCCCGGCCAACGGCATCCGGTCAGCGGCCAGCCGCTCCACGAAGTACGCGGCCTCGCGCAGCGCGTCCCGTTCCGGCGCCGCTACGACGAGGAAGGCGGTGCCCGGCGCCTGGAGCAGCCGGTAGGTGGCGTCAGCACGGGTGCGGAAGCCGCCGAACATGGTGTCCATGGCGGCCACGAACGTCTGCACGTCCCGCAGCAGGCCCGCGCCCAGCAGCTTGTTGAGGGCCCCGGTGAACAGGGAGAGCCCGGCCATGCCGAGGTTGACGACCTTCATCCCGGCCCGGCCGCCGACCCGGGCCGGGGCCATCATCAGCTTGATGAACTTCCCGTCCAGGAACGACCCGAGGCGTTTGGGCGCGTCCAGGAAGTCCAGCGCGGAGCGGGAAGGCGGGGTGTCCACGACGATCAGGTCCCACTCGTCGCCCGCACGCAGTTGGCCGAGCTTCTCCATCGCCATGTACTCCTGCGTACCGGCGAAACCGGTGGACAGCGACTGGTAGAAGGGGTTGTCCAGGATCGCCTTGGCGCGGTCGGGGTCGGCGTGCGTCTCGACGATCTCGTCGAACGTGCGCTTCATGTCGAGCATCATGGCGTGCAGTTCGCCGCCCGCGGCCTTGTCGATGCCGGGGACCTCGCGCGGGGTGTTGTCCAGCTCGGACAGGCCCATGGACTGGGCGAGACGGCGTGCGGGGTCGATGGTCAGTACGACGGTCCTGCGGCCGCGCTCGGCTGCGCGTACGCCCAGGGCAGCGGCTGTGGTGGTCTTGCCGACGCCTCCGGAGCCGCAGCAGACGACGATCCGGGTCGTCGGATCGTCGAGCAGGGGGTCGATGTCCAGCGCGTCGGCGTCCGGCGGTGTGGCCATGGATGCCTCTCCTTCCCCGGATATCGCGGATGGCTGCGGCCTCTTGGGAGCCGGCGTCGGGTGCGAGGGGCCTGGGTTCACGGGCGCTTGCCGCCCGTCCCGGCTGTCGGCGCGGCGGTCTCCGCGGTCTGCCACTGGCCCCGCAGCTCGCGGGCGAGCCCGTACAGGCCCGCCAGTTCGACGCCCTCGCTGAGCAGGCCGAGCTCTCGTACCGGCAGGCCCTGTGCGGACAGCTCCGCGCGCAGCCCGCGCTCCAGCTGCACCCGCTCGGCGTGCTCTCTGCCCTGCCCCAGGAGAGGCGCCACAAGCTGTTCGGCGCGTCCTCCCCGGCGTGCGCCCCCGAGTCCGGCGCGGGCGAAGGCGCGCGCGATCTCGTCCGTGCGCTCCTCGGCGGTCAGCAGCTGTTCCTCGCCCGGCAGGGCCGGGCGCACCATGTTCACCACCACGGAGGTGGCGGGCAGCCCGGCGGCCCGCAGCTCGGCGATGCCGTCCACCGTCTCCTGGACCGGCATCTCCTCCAGCAGCGTCACCAGGTGCACCGCCGTCTCCGGCGATTTGAGCAGGCGCATGACGGCCTGCGCCTGATTGTGCACGGGGCCGACCTTGGCGAGCCCCGCCACCTCCTCGTTGACGCCGAGGAAGCGTGCGATGCGGCCGGTGGGCGGCGCGTCCATCACCACGGCGTCGTAGGCGGGCCGCTGCTGCTTGTCCCGGCGGCGTACCGCCTCGCACGCCTTGCCGGTCAGCAGCACGTCGCGCAGGCCGGGCGCGATCGTCGTCGCGAAGTCGATGGCGCCCAGCCGCTTGAGGGCGCGGCCTGCGCTGCCGAGCTTGTAGAACATCTGGAGGTAGTCGAGCAGCGCCCGCTCGGCGTCGATGGCGAGGGCGTACACCTCACCGTTGCCGTGCGAGACGGCGATCTTCCGCTCCTCGTACGGCAGCGGTTCCGTTTCGAAGAGCTGTGCAATGCCCTGGCGGCCCTCCACCTCGACGAGCAGTGTGCGCCGGCCGCCGTGTGCCAGCGCCAGCGCGAGTGCGGCGGCGACCGTCGTCTTGCCGGTCCCGCCCTTGCCGGTCACTACGTGAAGCCTGCTCACGGCTGGGAGCCTAATTCGTTGCCCGGCGCTCCGGCGAGACCGGTCACCGTCGGCCGCCCGGTGGGCACTCGCGGCGGCTCTGCGCGCGGTTGTGTTCGTTAGGGTCTCCCCATGACGAAGTGGGAATACGCAACCGTGCCGCTCCTCGTGCACGCGACCAAGCAGATCCTCGACACCTGGGGCGAGGACGGTTGGGAACTGGTCCAGGTCGTTCCCGGACCGAACAACCCCGAGCAGCTGGTGGCCTACCTGAAGCGGGAGAAGCAGGCATGAGCGCGGTCGAGGACAAGCTTGCGCAGCTCGGGCTGGAACTGCCCGAGACCGCCACCCCGGCCGGTGCATACGTACCGGCGGTGCAGACCGGCCCGTACATCTACACCGCAGGCCAGGTCCCGCTGGTGAAGGGCACCCTGCCGATGACCGGGAAGGTCGGCGCGGAGGTCACGCCCGAGGAGGCGAAGGATCTGGCGCGTACGGCGGCGCTGAACGCGCTGGCGGCCGTCAAGTCCGTGGCCGGGGACCTGGACCGGATCGCCCGCGTCGTCAAGGTCACCGGTTTTGTCGCCTCCGCACCGGATTTCACCGGCCAGCCCGGCGTCATCAACGGTGCCAGCGAGCTGCTGGGCGAGGTGCTGGGTGACGCGGGCAAGCATGCCCGCAGCGCGGTCGGCGTGGCTGTGCTGCCGCTGGATGCGCCGGTCGAGGTCGAGATGCAGGTCGAGCTGGCCGACTGAGCCGGCTCGGGAGAGGGCGGCCCTTTCCCCGCCGCAGTCGCGGGGAAAGGGGCGTGGCGGGGAGAGGCGCCCGACTGGGAGAGGGCCTCTCGAACATCGGGGCGGTGGGCCGTAGCATCCGGCCATGTCGTCATCGTCGTCGTCCGGTCCGCCCGACCAGGGCGGCCAGTGGTATCCGCCCGAGTGGCCGGAGCGTATCCGCGCTCTGGCCGCAGGGGAGCTGACTGTGGTGACGCCGCGCAGAGCCGCCACCGTGCTGCTCCTGCGGGACACTCCGGACGGGCCGGCCGTCCATATGCTGCGGCGGCGTACCTCGATGGCGTTCGCGGGCGGCGCGTACGCGTATCCGGGCGGCTCCGTCGATCCACGGGACGCGCGTGCCGTGGAGGCGGCGGGACCGACGGCCGCTTGGTGGGCCGAGCGGCTGGGTACGGACGAGGCCACGGCCCGCTCGACAGTGTGCGCCGCCGTCCGCGAGACCTTCGAGGAGGCCGGTGTCCTGCTGGCCGGGCCCGGCCCTGACACCGTCGTCGCCGACACCACGGGGGAGGACTGGGAGGCGGACCGCGCGGCGCTGGTCGCCCGCGAGCTGTCCTTCGCCGACTTCCTGGAACGCCGGGGGCTCGTGCTGCGTGACGACCTGCTGGGGGCCTGGGCCCGCTGGATCACGCCCGAGTTCGAGACCCGGCGCTACGACACGTACTTCTTCGTCGCCGCGCTCCCCGAGGGCCAGCGCACACGCAACGCCTCCACCGAGGCCGACCGCACCGTCTGGATCCGGCCCGAGGAGGCCGCGGCGGGCTACGACAGGGGCGAGCTGCTGATGATGCCGCCCACCATTTCCACCCTGCGCCAGCTGACGCGGTACGGGACCGCAGCGGAGGCACTGGCCGCCGCCGGGCAGCGCGATCTGGCGCCCGTACTCGCGCGCGCTCGCCTGGAGGGCGGCCAGATCGTGCTGAGCTGGCCAGGACACGACGAGTTCACCAAGAGGATCGATCCCGCATGACCGACGCCGCAGCACTCCCCGGCCAGCCGCGCGGCGGCGCACTCGACGGCCAGGCCAGCCCTCGCGCCTCCTGTGTGCTCGCCCCCAACCCGTCGCCCATGACGCTGGACGGCACCAATACCTGGATCGTCGCCGAACCCGGCTCCGATCTCGCCGTCGTCATCGACCCCGGCCCGCTGGACGACGCACACCTGCGCAATGTGATCGCCACCGCCGAGCGGCAGGGCAAGCGGGTCGCGCTCACCCTGCTCACCCACGGCCACCCGGACCACGCCGAGGGCGCCGCGCGGTTCGCCGAGCTGACGGGCTCGCCGGTCCGGGCGCTCGACCCGGCGCTGCGGCTGGGCGACGAGGGGCTCGGCGCGGGGGACGTCATCGCCACGGGCGGCCTGGAGCTGCGGGTCGTCCCCACTCCCGGGCACACCGCCGACTCGCTCTCCTTCCACCTCCCCGCGGACGCCGCGGTGCTGACCGGCGACACGGTGCTCGGCCGGGGCACCACGGTCGTCGCCCATCCGGACGGCAGGCTCGGTGACTATCTCGACTCCCTGCGCGCCCTGCGGTCCCTGACCGTGGACGACGGCGTCAGTCAGGTACTGCCCGGCCATGGGCCCGTGCTCAACGACGCACAGGGCGCCATCGACTACTACCTCGCCCACCGCGCCAAACGGCTCGCCCAGGTGGAGACGGCTGTCGAGCAGGGGCACCGGACTGCCGCCGAGGTGGTGGCCCACGTCTACGCGGATGTGGACAGATCCCTGTGGCCCGCGGCGGAGCTGTCGGTACGGGCCCAGCTCGACTATCTGGTCGAGCACGGGCTGGTGTGAGCTGCGTGAGCTGCTGCTGAGAGCGTGCCGCCTGGTACGCACGTAAGGGGCGCCCTCTCTTGGAGGGCGCCCCTTACACGTGCGTACGGATCGGGACGGGTCCCGGCGCAGGTGTCAGCGCGAGCGCTTCGCCAGCCGCTCGATGTCCAGCAGGATGACGGCGCGGGCCTCCAGCCGCAGCCAGCCGCGTCCGGCGAAGTCGGCCAGCGCCTTGTTCACCGTCTCGCGGGAGGCGCCCACCAGCTGGGCCAGCTCCTCCTGGGTCAGGTCGTGGACGACGTGGATGCCCTCCTCGGACTGCACTCCGAAGCGGCGGGACAGGTCCAGCAGCTGCTTGGCCACCCGGCCGGGCACGTCGGAGAAGACCAGGTCGGACATGGAGTCGTTGGTACGGCGCAGCCGCCGGGCGATGGCACGCAGCAGCGCCGAGGCCACCTCCGGTCGGGCGTTCAGCCAGGGCTGGAGGTCGCCGTGGCCCAGCCCCAGCAGCCTGACCTCGGTCAGTGCCGAGGCCGTGGCCGTACGCGGGCCCGGGTCGAACAGCGACAGCTCGCCGATCAGCTCACCGGGGCCCAGCACCGCCAGCATGTTCTCCCGGCCGTCCGGCGAAGTGCGGTGCAGCTTCACCTTGCCTTCGGTCACCACGTAGAGGCGGTCGCCCGGGTCACCCTCGTGGAAGAGGGCCTCGCCGCGAGCGAGCGTCGTCTCCGTCATGGAGGCGCGCAGCTCAGCGGCCTGCTCCTCATCGAGCGCCGCGAAGAGCGGGGCGCGCCGCAGAACGTCGTCCACGAGTTCTCTCCTTGTCGACCTGCCCATGGGGTCCGTGGAACCCATGATGCCGGACGGTGAAACCATGCGATCAGTCACAGCAATCAGTCACAAGTTTGACGCACGCATGCTGTCGCCCCCAACGCGGGGCGCGCTAGAGCCCCGGATCCGCCGCGTGTGCCACGAATGTCGGTGGGGCGCCTTACGCTGGCCGAGTGTCCACTACCCCGGGAAGCGCACGTACAGAGAGGGGGCTGGGCGGGTGACGGAGACAGAGGATTCCGCTGTGAGCGAACACGAGGCGGCGGCCGAAGCGCCGGCGAAGAAGGCTGCCGCCAAGCAGACCACCAAGGCCGTGAAGGCCGGCAGGACGGCCCCCGCGAAGAAGGCCGCCACGGCGAAGAAGGTCCCGGCCGCCAAGGCCCCGGCCAAGAAGGCTCCCGCGAAGAAGGCCCCCGCCACGAAGTCCGCCACGAAGTCCGCCGCGAAGAAGGCTCCCGCGAAGAAGGCACCCGCCCAGTCGTCTGCCGCAAAGAAGGCGTCCGGGGGCAGGCCGGAGTCGCAGGCGTCCAGGGCGAAGCGTGCCGCGCAGCTCAACGAGGCGCTGGCGGAGGTCTACTACTACGCGCATCCGGAGCTGGACTTCGAGAATCCGTTCGAGCTCCTGGTGGCCACCGTCCTCTCCGCGCAGACCACCGATCTGCGCGTCAACCAGACGACGCCCGCCCTCTTCGCCGCGTATCCCACCCCCGAGGACATGGCGGCGGCCAACCCTGAGGAGCTGGAGGAGCTGATCCGTCCCACCGGCTTCTTCCGCGCCAAGGCCAAGTCCCTGCTCGGCCTCTCTGCGGCGCTGCGGGACGACCACGGCGGCAAGGTCCCCGACTCGATAGACGAGCTGGTGAAGCTCCCCGGCGTGGGCCGTAAGACGGCGTTCGTGGTGCTCGGCAACGCCTTCGGCGTCCCCGGGCTGACTGTCGACACCCACTTCGGCCGACTGGTGCGCCGCTGGAAGCTCACCGAGCAGACGGACGCCGTCAAGGTCGAGCAGGAGATCGACGACCTGCTGCCGGAGAGCGAGTGGACGATGTTCTCGCACCGCACGATCTTCCACGGCCGCCGCATCTGCCACTCCCGCAAGCCCGCCTGCGGCGCCTGCCCGATCGCGGAGCTCTGCCCCTCCTACGGCGAGGGCGAGACGGACCCGGAGAAGGCGAAGAAGCTGCTCAAGTACGAGATGGGCGGTCAGCCGGGGCAGCGTCTCAAGCCCCCGGCCAACTACCCGGGCCGCCCCGCCCCGCCGCTCCCCTCCCGCGACCCGGCCACGGAGCCCTCGACGGAGCCTTCGACGGAGCCCGGAGCCGGGCCAACGACCGATTCCGCTGCCGGAGCGGCCCGGTGACGCGTGCCGGGCAGTCCTCGGACCGGGCAGCGGACGCCCGCGCGGCCTCCGTGCCGGTCGAGGTCAGCGGCCGGGAGCTGCCGGAATGGCTCGTCCCTGTGCGGGACGCGGCGGAGACCGTCGAGGCGGGTCAGCTCAGCCGCTTCCTTCCGCCGCGTGACGGAAAGGGCCGGCCCTCCGCCGTCCTGGTGCTCTTCGGGGAGGGACCGCGCGGCCCCGAGCTGCTGCTGATCGAGCGTGCCTCCAGCCTGCGCTCGCACGCCGGGCAGCCCTCCTTCCCCGGCGGGGCGCTCGATCCGGAGGACGGCGATCCGGAGGGCGACGGCCGGCTGCGGGCCGCGCTGCGCGAGGCCGAGGAGGAGACGGGGCTCGACCCCTCGGGCGTGCAGGTGTTCGCCGTACTGCCCAGCCTCTACATCCCCGTCAGCCGTTTCGTCGTCACGCCGGTGCTCGGCTGGTGGCGGCGTCCCACGCCGGTGGCGCCGGTCGACCCGGCGGAGACGGCCCGCGTCTTCACGGTCCCCGTCTCGGACCTGACCGACCCCGCCAACCGCGCCATGGCCGTCCACCCGGCCGGACACGTGGGGCCCGCCTTCATGGTCGGCCCGGCGCTGGTGTGGGGGTTCACGGCGGGCCTGATCGACCGGATCCTGCACTACGCCGGGTGGGAGCGACCCTGGGACCGCGACCGCCGGGTCCCCCTCGACTGGCACGCGTGACTCAGGGGGCTCACGGGTGACTTACGCATCGACAAGAGCGACGGAGCCGCGTGACCCTCGCATCGACCCGATCGACGGGTACGCGTGACCCTCGCACCCGCGCGCGCATGAGACGGTGTCTCTTCCGCTCTCCTGGGCAGCCCCGTACGGGCGGCCGCCCGTACCGTGCGCGGACCGCATACGGTGCGCCGCCGGGAGGCGGGGAGCGGACTACTGCGGAGATGGACCCGAGGCGAGGCTGATTCGGTGAACGTGCTGGACGTACTGCTGGTCGTGACTGCCGTATGGTTCGCGATCGTCGGCTACCGCCAGGGCTTCGTCGTCGGCATCCTGTCGGTCCTCGGGTTCCTGGGGGGCGGCCTGGTCGCGCTGCTCGTCCTGCCGCTGCTGTGGGACGAGTTCACGGCGGGCGACCGTCCGGGAACGGGGCTGGCGATCGGTGCCGTGATCGTGGTGATCATCTGTGCCTCCGTCGGCCAGGCCCTCACCACACACCTGGGCAACAAGCTGCGGCAGTACATCACCTGGTCGCCCGCGCGGGCCCTGGACGCGACGGGGGGCGCGCTCGTCAACGTCCTCGCGATGCTCGTCGTCGCCTGGTTGATCGGCTCCGCGCTGGCCGGTACGTCGCTGCCGACGCTGGGCCGGGAGGTGCGTGACTCCAACGTCCTGCTCGGCGTCTCGCGAGTCATGCCCCAGCAGGTCAACGCCTGGTTCGCCAACTTCTCCTCAGTACTGGCCAAGAACGGCTACCCACAGGTCTTCTCGCCCTTCTCCAACGAGCCGATCCGCGACGTCCGGCCGCCCGACCCGGAACTGGCGGGCAGCCCCGTCGCGGCGCGCGCCAAGCGCAGCATCGTCAAGGTCGTCGGTACGGCACCGAGCTGCGGGAAGGAACTGGAGGGCACCGGGTTCGTCTTCTCGCGGGGCAAGGTGATGACGAACGCGCATGTCGTCGGCGGGGTACGCCACCCGACCGTGCAGGTCGGCGGGGAGGGGCAGCGCTATCTGGCCCGTGTCGTGCTCTTCGACTGGAAGCGCGACATCGCCGTCCTCGACGTCCCAGGGCTGACCGCGCCCGCGCTGCGCTTCGCCGAGCAGGACGCGCAGAGCGGCGACGGCGCCATCGTGGCCGGCTTTCCGGAGAACGGCGGCTTCGACGTCCGCTCGGCCCGGGTGCGCGGCCGTATCCAGGCCAACGGCCCGGACATCTACCACCGGTCCACCATCAGCAGGGACGTCTACTCGCTCTACACCATGATCAGGCAGGGCAACTCCGGCGGCCCGCTGCTCACCCCGGGCGGCCGCGTCTACGGCGTGGTCTTCGCCAAGTCGCTGGACGATGACAGCACCGGCTACGCCCTCAGCGCCGACGAGGTGCGCCAGGACATCACCCGAGGGCGCACGGCCCAGCGGACGGTGAACAGCCAGGGCTGTGCGATCTGACGGGACCGGACCGATGCCGCCCTACGGGGAAACCGGATCTCCGGATCGCCGGATCTCCCGGCTCAGGAGCGGTTGTGCCGCAGTCTGGCGCCGACCCAGCGGGCGCGGCGACGCAGAATGCGGGGGATACCCAGCTCGGCATCGGCGGGATGCAGCCGGGCCATGGCGCGCGGGGAAGCCTGGCCGCGCGGGTCCCTGAGAAGGCTGCGGTTACGTGCCACGTCACGGAAGTCGTGCGTCAACCCCATACCCGGGTCCCTGCCCCCGCCTCAAGGTCAGTAATCGCCGCCGACCCCCTCAATCGGCCTATGCGGCGGGCACATGTACGAGGCGGCAGGGACCCGCCGGTGCCGACGGTGCGGGCCCGGCACAGACCGGTCAGCGGTCCGGCTCCGGGTCGCTCAGCCAGTGGACCAGCTCCGAGGTGAAGGTCTCCGGGTCCTCCTCGTGCGGCCAGTGCCCCAGCCCGTCGAAAAGCCGCCAGCGGTACGGGGCTTCGACGTACTCGCCCGACCCCGCAGCGCTGCGCGTACGCATCACCGGATCGAGCGAACCGTGCAGATGCAACGCCGGCACCCGGACCGGCCGCTTCATCCGCCGGTAGAACTGCATCCCGTCCGGCCGCGCCAGCGACCGCACCAGCCACCGGTACGGCTCAACCGAACAGTGCGCCGTGGAGGGTACGCACATCGCGCGCCGATAGTTCTCCACCGCCAGGACGCCCGCGTCGCCGGTCGGGCCGGGCGGGTCGTCGGTGGGACCGGGCGGCTTGGGGCCGGCCCAGTTCCGGATCAGCTGCTCCACCAGTGCACCGTCGTCCGCCACGAGTTGCCGCTCCGGCAGCCACGGACGCTGGAAGCCCCAGACGTAGGAGCTGGCCGCTGTCTGCCGTACGTCGCCCAGCATGGCCGCCCGCCAGCGGCGGGGGTGCGGCATCGAGGCGACGACGAGGCGGCGGATCAGCTTGGGCCGCATCACCGCCGCCGTCCATGCCAGGTAGCCGCCGAGGTCGTGCCCGACCAGTGCAGCGTCGGGCTCGCCCAGCGAGCGGATGACACCGGTCACATCGAGCGCGAGGTTGGCCGGGTCGTAGCCGCGCGGCGTACGGTCGCTGCCGCCCACACCGCGCAGGTCCATCGCCACGGCCCGGTAGCCGGCGTCGGCCAGTGCGGGCAGCTGGTGCCGCCACGCCCACCAGTACTGCGGAAAACCGTGCAGCAGCAGCACCAGCGGGCCCTCGCCCATCTCGGCGATGTGGAACCGGGCTCCGTTGGCGGCCACGTCCCGATGCGTCCAGGGGCCCTCGGGACGGATCACGGCCGCGGGACTGTCTGCGAGCGTCATACGGACGAGCGTGTCACACCCTGAAGCTGCGGGCGCTCCTTGCCGCCGTCCTCCCCCGCGCGGGGGTGGGGCCTGGCGTGCGAGAGGACGGCCGCGCTCTGCCTGGCGGAGGCCATCGACTTCTGCGGGCTCTTGCTCTTGGAGACCTTCTTGAACTTGACCAGCGCCAGCAGCAGCAGGAGCAGCGCGACAGCGATGAAGGCGCCGCCGACGATCAGGAACGACCAGGCGAGACCGAGTCCCAGGTTGTGGATGCCGAAGGCGGCGGCGAAGCTCAGCACCGGCAGTGCGAAGAGCAGGAAGACCCCGGCGATCAGGGCCGCACCGCTGCCCAGCACGCCGCGCTTGACGTCCTGCCGCAGTTCGGCCTTGGCCAGCGCGATCTCGTCGTGCACCAGTGCGGACATCTCCGCAGTGGCCGCTGCGACCAACTGGCCGAGGCTACGGCCGTCGTCGGCTGCGCTCATCGCTGTCTCCCTCGCGGTAGTGAAGGCCCGTCACGGTGCGGGCCCCGGGCTTCCCCTGGCCGTCGTGCCGGCTTCCCCTGGTAGTCGGTCCGGCTCAGATCATGCCGGACCATCGTCCGTCACGTCGTGGCGCGTGGCCACCTCGGCGAGCCTGCGGTGCTCGGCCGCCTTCGCCTCGTAGAGCGCCGCCATCCGCAGATGGAACTGAGGGTTGTCCTCCTCGTACACGTCGGGGATGCCGTCACCGTCCTCGTCCCGGTCCTCGGCCTCCACCAGCGAACGGTACTTACGGGCCCGCAGTTTGAGCACGATCCCCGCGAACACCGCGGCCAGCAGCGAGCCGATCAGCACCGCCGCCTTGGCCTCGTCGCCGAGTACGGCGTCCTGGGTGAAGGCCAGCTCGCTGATCAGCAGCGAGACGGTGAAGCCGATGCCGGACAGCGCTGCGATGGCCAGTACGTCGGCCCAGCCCAGCTCACGGTTCAGCTCCGCCTTGGTGAAGCGCACCGTCGCCCAGGCCCCGCCGAACACGCCGAGCGTCTTGCCCGCCAGCAGCCCCAGTACCACGCCCAGGGTCTCCGGCTGGGTGAACACATCGGTCAGCGCTCCGTCCGAGACCGCCACCCCCGCCGCGAACAGCGCGAAGACCGGCACGGCGAGTCCCGCCGAGAGCGGCCTGACCAGGTGCTCGATGTGCGCGGCGGGTGAGGTCCCCGGCTCCTCGCCCGGCCGCGGCGTACAGCGCAGCAGCAGCCCCATCGCGACCCCGGCGACCGTGGCGTGCACCCCGCTGGCGTGCATCAGCGCCCAGACGACGAGGGCGAGCGGTATGTACACGTACCAGCCGCGCACCCCCCGGTGGTGCAGGAGCCAGAAGAGCACCAGCCCGGCGACCGCGCCCGCCAGCGCCCCGAAGCTGATGCCCGCCGAGTAGAAGACGGCGATGATCACGATGGCGCCCAGGTCGTCGACGACGGCCAGGGTCAGCAGAAAGGCCCGCAGCGCGGAGGGCAGCCCGGTGCCGAGCACGGCCAGCACTCCCAGCGCGAACGCGATGTCGGTCGCCATCGGGATCGCCCAGCCGCGCAGATCACCACCTCCGCCGGCCGCGAAGGCCAGATAGACCA
Organism: Streptomyces sp. 3N207; assembly: GCF_052246355.1. Taxonomy (NCBI): domain Bacteria; kingdom Bacillati; phylum Actinomycetota; class Actinomycetes; order Kitasatosporales; family Streptomycetaceae; genus Streptomyces; species Streptomyces sp. 3N207. The sequence goes on from NZ_JBQQBV010000007.1 coordinate 92,345, forward strand.
GCGCCGGGACGGCCATCCCGCACATCGCCGAGACGATCGGCAGCGCGGCGGCCCGTGGATCGCGCAGCTCACCCGCGACCAGCTCCCGCTTGAGCTCGATCCCCGCGACGAAGAAGAAGAGGGTGAGCAGCCCGTCCTTGGCCCAGTCGGCGACCGAGAGATGCAGATGGAGCGCCTCGGGGCCGAAGTGGAAGTTCTTGACGTCCTCGTAGACGCTGCTGGCGCCGGTGTTGGCCAGCAGCAGGGCGACGATGGCGGCGGCCAGCAGCAGGGTGCCGCCGACGGTCTCGGTGCGCAACGCGTCCGCGAGGAACCGGCGTTCGCCGAGCGGGAGCCTGCCGAGAAAGACGGAACGGCGGCTCTGGTCGTTGTCGCCGTGGGGCGGGGCATGTGGCGGCGCCATTGCGGGCCTCCAGAAGATGGCGGGACACACCTGTGGTGTGTGCCGACCAGACTTCCCGGCTCGCCCAAGGTCTTGTCGCATTCTTGACGCGGTGCGACGGGGCAAGCCTAACCGAACGAGTGAGGGCACCGGCCTGCAGGCCGGTGCCCTCACTCGCGCAGCTGTCTGAGCCGGCTCAGTCCTCGCTGGGCGCGCTCGGCAGCTTGGACTGGATGAGATCCATCACGGAGGAGTCGGTGAGGGTCTGAGTGTCACCCAGCGTGCGGTTCTCCGCCACGTCCCGCAGCAGCCGGCGCATGATCTTGCCGGAGCGGGTCTTGGGCAGCTCCGCGACCGGCAGGATGCGCTTCGGCTTGGCGATCGGGCCCAGCTGCTTGGCGACGTGGGCGCGCAGCTCCTCCACCAGCGCCTCGTCCTCGTCCGCGCCGCCGCGCAGAATGACGAACGCGCAGATGGCCTGTGTCGTCTGCGGGTCGGTCGCGCCCACGACCGCCGCCTCGGCCACCTTCGGATGCGAGACCAGCGCCGACTCGACCTCGGTGGTGGAGATGTTGTGCCCGGAGACGAGCATCACGTCGTCCACCCGGCCGAGCAGCCAGACATCGCCGTCCTCGTCCTTCTTGGCGCCGTCGCCCGCGAAGTACTTGCCCTCGAACCGCGACCAGTAGGTGTCCAGGAAGCGCTTGTCGTCGCCCCAGATGGTGCGCAGCATCGACGGCCACGGCTCGGTCAGTACGAGGTATCCGCCTGCGCCGTCCGGCACCTCGCTGGCCTCGTCGTCCACGACCGTCGCCGCGATGCCCGGCAGCGGCACCTGCGCCGAGCCCGGCTTGGCCTCGGTGACGCCTGGCAGCGGGCTGATCATGATGCCGCCCGTCTCCGTCTGCCACCAGGTGTCCACCACGGGGGTGCGGTCGCCGCCGATGTGATGCCGATACCACACCCACGCCTCGGGGTTGATGGGCTCGCCCACCGAACCCAGGATGCGCAGCGACGACAGGTTGAACTTCGCGGGGATGTCGTCGCCCCACTTCATGCTCGCGCGGATCGCGGTCGGCGCGGTGTAGAGGATGGTGACGCCGTACTTCTGCACGATCTCCCACCAGCGGCCCTTGTGCGGCGAGTCGGGCGTGCCCTCGTAGAGCACCTCCGTCGCGCCGTTGGCGAGCGGCCCGTAGACGATGTACGAGTGCCCGGTCACCCAGCCGACGTCGGCGGTGCACCAGAAGACGTCGGTCTCCGGCTTGAGGTCGAAGACCGCGTGGTGCGTGTAGGCGACCTGCGTGAGGTACCCGCCGGTGGTGTGCAGGATGCCCTTCGGCTTACCCGTCGTGCCGGAGGTGTACAGGATGAACAGCGGGTGCTCGGCGTCGAAGTCCTCCGGCGTGTGCTGCTCGGACTGGCGGCCGACCACCTCGTGCCACCACAGATCGCGGTCCTCGTTCCAGGCGATGTCCTCCTGGCCCGTCCGCTTGACGACCAGCACGTTGCGGACCTTCTCGGTGCCCGGCCGGGTCAGTGCCTCGTCGACGGCGGGCTTGAGCGCGGACGGCGCGCCCTTGCGGTAGCCGCCGTCGGAGGTGATGACGACGCGCGCGTCCGCATCCTCGATCCGGGTCGCCAGCGCGTCCGCCGAGAAGCCGCCGAAGACGACCGAGTGCGGCGCTCCGATACGCGCGCACGCCAGCATCGCCACGATGGTCTCGGGGATCATCGGCATATAGATGGCGACCCGGTCGCCCGCCTGTACGCCCAGCTCCGTCAGCGCATTGGCGGCCTGCGAGACCTCCCGCTGGAGGTCGGCGTAGGTGAGCGTACGGGTGTCTCCGGGCTCGCCCTCGAAGTTGATGGCGACGCGGTCGCCCCGGCCGGCCTCCACATGGCGGTCGACGCAGTTGTAGGCGACGTTGAGCTTGCCGTCCTTGAACCACTTGGCGAACGGCGGGTTCGACCAGTCCAGCGTCTCGGTCGGTTCGGTCCCCCAACTCAGGCGCCGTGCCTGCTCCGCCCAGAATCCCAGCCGGTCGGCCTTGGCCTGCTCATACGCCGCAGCGGTGACATTGGCGTTCGCGGCCAGCTCGGCGGGTGGGGCGAACCGCCGTTCCTCCTTCAGCAGGTTGGAGAGGGAAGGACTCTCGTTCATGTCGGCTCCCGTTCCGGCAAGTGGTGTAGACCAGTACCTGATAACTGGCATGCTTCGTGATCGCGGGAGCCCGGTCAACCCCCAGCCGATCCTGGCACCTCGCACCCTGCTGGGTACAGCCGCAATCAGGGAGTCGTTGCGTGTCGCATTGCGCCAAACCTGAGTGTTGCCGCGGCCCCATGCTGTGTGGGGCGCCTTTCAGGAAGCCACAGGGCCAGGTCTGACAGCGGCGAACACCGGCTCGCTCTCCGGTGCGTCGACGACCGCCGTGTCCAGCACATATGTCTGGGCCTCCCCGACGTGGAAATACATGCCGTGCAGCTCCAGCGTCCCCTCGCGAAGCCGCCGGGCCACACACGCGTGCGCTGCCAGATGCTCCAACTGCTGGACGACGTTGGTCAGGCAGAGCGCCTCCAGTTCGTCGGCCGTCTCCCGGTCGGCGAGGCGCGGGGCGGCATCACCACAGGTACGGAACCGTTCCAGGGTGGGCCGGCCGTGCCGCAGCCATCGGCCGAGCGGGGTCGCACGGCGGGCCCCGCCGCTGTCCTGGTCCGCCGCCCCACTGTGCAGCGCCTGCATGGCACCGCAGCCCGAGTGCCCGCATACGGTCACCGATTCGACCCGGAGTACCTCGACGGCGTACTCGATCGCTGCTGCCACCGACTGGTCACCGCACTCCTCGCCGGGCGGCGGAACCAGGTTGCCGACATTGCGGACGGTGAACAGATCGCCGGGACCGCTGGAGGTGATCATGCTGGTGACCAGGCGGGAGTCGGCGCAGGCGAGGAACAGTTGGGAGGGCCGCTGCCCCTCCCGGGCCAGCCGCGCCAGCTCGTCCCGTACGAGCGGAGCCGTGGTCCGCTGGAAGTTACGCACCCCGCCCAGCAGTTGACCACGCCGGGACTGGGCGTGCGCGCGCTGCGTGCTGTTCCGGGAAGGGCCGCCTGCCCCCGCATCCTGGGCGGCGGACCCGATGTCGGCGGAGCCGTCACTGCGCGGGGAGCCGTCGCCGTTCGGGGGGCCGTCGCCGTGCGGGCCGTCGCCGTGCGGGCTGTCGCCGTCCGGACTGGCGCCTGAACGGTCGTCGGGGTGCGGCCTGGTGTCCGAGCGGCCGTCGGTGTGCGGGCCGGCGCCCGGTGCCGGGCCGTCATGGGAGCTCTCGGACCCCTCGGCGGACGGGCGCGTGCACTGGTGGTTGCGCCAGGGCGTCCACGGCGAGCACGCGTGCGCCGCCGAGGGCTCGCCGATCTCTAGCCCCGCGCGGCCTCTGACCTCCGCCTCGCCGCCCGCGGCCGTATGGGCGGCCCGCCAGTCCTCCAGCGCCTCGAACGCCGCGTGGTCCATGAACGATCCCTCCAGTTCCACCACTGCTTTCGCCCCCTCGGGGACCTGCGCCAGCGCCCGGCTCAGCCGTGGCACCGCCAGAAACGTCAACTGCCCCCGCACCAGCACCCGGTAGCCGTCACCGCGCCGAGTTGCGAGACCGCTTCCCGCATCGCGCTGCACGGTGATCCGTGCCCCTGCCAGCCGGTGCAGCGCGACGGCCACCGCAACCGCGATCCCCAGGCCGACCCCCTCCAGTACGCCCAGCAGCACCACCGCCACCGCCGTGGTGCCGAACACCAGCGCCTCGCGGTGCCGTACCAGCGCACCGATGTGGCCCGGATTGACCATCCGCACGCCCACGACCATCACCAGCGCCCCCAGCGCCGCAAGGGGGATCAGCTGCAGCGCCCCCACCAGCAGTCCGGCCGCCAGCAGCACCCACACCCCTTGCAGCACTGCCGAGTTCCGGCTGGTGGCCCCGGCGTTGATGTTCGCCGTGCTGCGGACCGCGACCCCGGTGACGGGCAGCCCGCCCAGCGCGCCCGACACCGCGTTCGCCACACCGTGCGCACGCAGCTCCCGGTCCAGGTCGCTGCGCGGCACCCGGGCCCCGGCACCCCGGGCGGCCGTGAGCTTGTCGGCCGCGGCGGCCGACAACAGGGCCTGCACGCTGGCCACCAGAGTGAGCGTCAACACCGCGGTTCCCAACCCGAGCACCGGTCCTTCCGGAAGCTGAGGCAGCGCATGCGAGCGCCAGGAGGGAAGGTCGACCCGAGGCAGCCGCGTATCGGCCAGCACGGCGGCGAGGGCGGCCAGGCCGACCGCCGCAAGCGCGGCCGGAACTCTCCCGATGACCGCGCCGAGCGGCCCGCCGTGCTCCTTCAGCAAGGGCCAGGCCAGCAGCACGACGACGGTCAGCCCGCTGACGGAGAGGGCGGCGGGCTGCACCGATGTGATCCGCCCGGGCAGCTCCAGCGCATTGGTGAGCGGCGAGCTGTCGGGGGCGCCGCCGAGCATCACATGGAGTTGGGCCAGCGCGATGGTGGCCCCGATCCCCGCCAGCATCCCGTGCACGACAGCAGGACTGACGGCAAGGGCGGAGCGTGCCACCCGCAGGAAGCCGAGCCCCAGCTGGGCGAGCCCGGCCAGGACGGTGATCGCGCAGGTGGTCTGCCAGCCGTAGCGCTGGATCAGCTCGGCCGTGATCACGGTCAGCCCCGCCGCGGGACCGGTGATCTGCAGGGGAGCGCCGCCGAGCCAACCGCAGACCAGTCCGCCGACGGCGCCTGCCACCAGCCCGGACTGGAGCGGGGCACCGGCGGCCAGCGCGATGCCGAGGGAGAGCGGGAGCGCGATCAGGAAGACAGTGACGGACGCGGAGAGGTCCGCCGACCAGCGCTGACGTGCGGTGGAGCTGTCCTGGCGGGCGACCGGACGGCTGCGCACCGGGGTGCGGTGGGGCATCGCGCTCCTCCCATGGTCGGCACTTTGCGTGATCATCTGATTACTCCCATGCGGAAGTAAAAGAAGAGTAATGCCAAGTAAAGCCTTGGCGAAGCGCGGAGTGGGGTCTGGCCGTCCGTGTTCCACCCATCGAGTGAACAGGGCCTAAAAGGCAGCTTGTCCTATTTGTCTTATTAATATCTCGTGCCACTTTTATCCATGTGGCAACGCCGGTCCCGCCCGGTGACCGACGAGACAAGGCGAGAGGACGAGGTGAGCCGATGGCAGCCACGCGGAAAAGACCCGCTCTCACCACCGCAGTTCCGGCGGCGCTGGCGTTGTCCCTGGCCGCCGGGGGTTGCTCGGGCGGCGACGGTGCGCGACGGCCGGAAGATTCTCCCGGTGGAGCCCCACAGGCCAGGCCGCAGAGCAAGGTCCAGCTGCTGGGGGACGGTTCGACCTCGCTGACGGGGCGCCAGCCCTTTCAGCCCACCCCGCGCAGGCTGGCGTCGGGGAAGAAGCCTCCGCAGTTCGTCGTCTTCTCCTGGGACGGCGCCGGCGAGGACGGCAAGAGACTCTTCTCCCGCTTCCGCAAGGCGGGCAAGAAGTACGGCGCGGCGCAGACCTACTTCCTCAGCGGTGTCTACGCGCTGCCGGAGGGCGAGGCGAAACGTTACTCCCCGCCCGGACACGCCCAGGGCGCTTCCGACATCGGCTACCTCAAGGACAAGAACGTGCGTGCCACCCTCCGACAGGTCCACAAGGCGTGGCTGGACGGCAGCGAGATCGGAACCCACTTCAACGGCCACTTCTGCGGGCCCGGCGGCGTGGGGTCTTGGTCCGTCGAGCAGTGGAAAAGCGAGATCAGGCAGGCCCGCTGGTTCGTCGAGAACTGGAAGACGACGACAGGGTGGGCGAAGGCCCGAGCGCTCCCGTTCGAGTACAAGCGGGAGCTGGCCGGCGGTCGCACGCCCTGTCTCGAGGGCCAGGAGAACCTGCTGAAGGCCGCGAGTCAGATGGGCTTCCACTACGACTCCAGCGGCGACGGCACCCAGGTGTGGCCCGGTAAGCGGCAGGGCCTGTGGGACCTACCGCTCCAGAAGGTCCCCGTCCCCGGACGGGAGTTCGAGACGCTGTCGATGGATTACAACTTCCTCGCCAACCAGTCCGGCACGGTCGACGGGGCGGTGGAAAGGCGGCCCGTCTGGAAGCGCCAGATGCGGGACGGCCTGCTGCAAGGCTTCCAGCGCGCCTACAAGGGCAACCGTGCACCGCTGATCATCGGCAACCACTTCGAGGACTGGAACGGCGGCATCTACATGGACGCTGTCGAGGACGTCATGAAGACCGTCTGCCGCAAGGACGGCGTCCGCTGTGTCTCGTTCCGTCAGCTCGTCGACTGGCTGGACGCGCAGGATCCGCGCATGCTCGCCAGGCTTCGCACCCTGGAGGTGGGGGAGAAGCCGACGGGCGGTTGGCGCGCCTTCCTCTCACGACCCACGGCACAGAATGCGAGGGCCGCGAAGACCGGCTGACCTGGCACCCCCGTTCCGGGCCGGGTCGGCCTGGAACGGGGCTCGGGGAGCCGGACGACGGGACAGCGCCGCCAGGTTTCCGCAACTGTCAGGCGGGCTGGGGAGCAGCTGCGGTCTCCCGACGGTCCTCATGCAGGACGAAGGAGGGGTCGACCTGGGCTGCGAGGTCGGCTCCGGTCTTGGCGTTCCCCCAGCTCTCCGCGTTGCGCAGATGGAAGTGGACCATCTGCCGGGTGTAGCGCTCCCAGTCGCGCAGTTCGTAGGAGGCGTCGGCCGTCTCGTACAGCGTGGCCAGTGAGCGGGAGTTGTCCTCCTCCAGCTCGAGGAAGGGACGCGGGCGGCCCTTCTCCATAGCGCGCACCCAGTCCGAGTGGCCGAACGTCACCAGCAGGTCGTCACCCACTTCCTGGCGCAGGAAGTCGATGTCGTCCGCGCTCTGCACCTTGTTGCCGACGACCTTCAGCGGAACGCCGAAGTCCCGTGCGTACTCCTTGTACTGCCGGTAGACGGAGACGCCCTTGCGGGTCGGCTCGGCCACCAGGAACGTCATGTCGAAGCGGGTGAACATCCCGGAGGCGAAGGAGTCGCTGCCCGCCGTCATGTCGACGACCATGAACTCCTCGCGGCTGTCGACGAGATGGTTCAGCAGCAGTTCCACTGCACCGGTCTTGGAGTGGTAGCAGGCCACCCCCAGGTCCGACTCGGTGAACGGCCCTGTGGCCAGCAGCCGGATGTCCCCGCCGTCCAGTGCGACAGTGCGCGCACAGGCGTCGTAAACCGGGTTGTCCTCCTGCAAGCGGAGCAGCCGGGAACCCTCGCCTGGAGGCGTCGTCTTGATCATCTTGTCGGCAGAGGCGATCCGCGGGTTGCTGCCCCGCAGGTACTCCTTGATGAGCGGAAGGTGTGCGCCCATTGCGGGCAGTGCCTCCGCCTCGGAGTCGTCCAGTCCCAGTGCCGCGCCCAGGTGCTGGTTGATATCGGCATCGACGGCGATGACGGGCGTGCCCTGGGCGGCGAGGTGGCGCACGAACAACGAGGACAGCGTGGTCTTGCCACTGCCACCCTTCCCTACGAAAGCGATCTTCATGTTCAATAGCGTAATCCGCCGAAGGTGCCGGATCTGCAGGCACGAGTGAAGAAGACCACTCGATCGTGGGGTTGGGGCGCCCGGCCGGGTGCGTAGGGTCGTACGCATGAGTAGCACCGCTCGCCCCGACGACGGAGACACGTCGAAGACTTCGGCGCCCAGCACCGCCGCGGCCGACCCGCTGGCCCCTCTCGCCGCACTGCCGGGTGTGCCGGAGGCCGTCGAGTCCGTGCGCAAAGCCGTCGACCGGGTCTATGGGCACCGCATCATGCGCCGTCGCAGCAGTGAGGTCAGCGCGGAGGCCGCACTGCGCGGAGCCCGCGCCACGGCCGCAGTGGAAGGCGTCGACTGGGCACTCGAAGAGGTGCGCCGTCGCAGCGACTTCGGTACCGAGCCCGAGGCCCGCACCGTTGGCGCGGCGCTGCGTGTGACGGCCGAGGCGGGGCAGCTGCTCGACATCTGGCAGCAGTCACCGCTGCGCGTACTGGCCCGGCTGCACCTGGTGGCCGCGGGCGGCGTGGCACGCGAGGACACCGTCGGCCGCCCACGGCGCCCCGGAGAGCCGGTCGACAGCCCGGACCTCGGCCTGGAGCTGCCCGGCGCGGACGAGGTCGCGGCGCGCTTGGACGGTCTGGCGCAGCTCATGGCGGGCAGCACCTCGGCTCCGGCGCTGGTCGCCTCTTCGGTGGTGCACGGTGAGCTGCAGGTGCTGCGCCCGTTCGGCTCGTACAACGGGCAGGTCGCGCGTGCCGCCGAGCGCGTCGTGCTGGTCGGCAGCGGCCTCGACCCCAAGGCCATCTGTCCGGCCGAAGTGGGCCATGCGGAGCTGGGCCGCGATACGTATCTGACGGCCCTGGCCGGTTATGCCTCGGGAACACCCGAAGGGATGACGGAGTGGATCGCACACTGCGGCCGCGCGGTCGAGCTCGGCGTACGGGAGAGCACCGCCGTCTGCGAGGCGATGCAGCGGGGCGCGGCCTGAGGGCCAGGGGAACCTTCTTGAGGGCCTGAAAGGACGTGAAAATGCGGCGGCCCCGCCACAACGGGCGGGGCCGTCACTGGCATGTCCACCGGGTTACCAGTGCGTGCTCCACATTGCGTCCGGTCATCAGGTGGGACTTTGCCCTTTCCTGACGGGACCTGCCCGATCGCGGGCTCTGCGTCGCGTGGGTACCCGGTATTCATGCAGGCGGTCCGTGGGCCATTGCGTAGAACGGGATCCTTTCGGATTCCGCCGGTCTCGCGGGCCGTCAACTCCTTTGTACTCCGTGCGGGAACTGAGCGGAAGCCCTGCTCGCACATCTTTACTTTTGCCCTCAACTGCGGGCGTACGGCATCGAACCGGACATCCCTTGTTGAGGCGGATCCAGGGCAGCGTCCAGCAAGGCAGCGTCCAGCAAGAGGGCTCAGAAAGGACGGAGTGGTGGCCGCCGCCGGTTGTTGAACCATACGAACCCCGCCGTCGCAGCGGCCGCTCCCACCGCGACGGCCGTCAGTGCCAGCGTCGGGCGGGACGGCATCGAGAGCGAGGGGATGCGCTGCTTCAGCCGTACGGGCCGGGAGAACGTCAGGACGGGCCAGTCGCGCGCGAGCGCCTCTTTGCGCAACGCCCGGTCCGGATTGACGGCGTGCGGGTGGCCGACGGCCTCCAGCATCGGCAGGTCCGTGACCGAGTCGCTGTAGGCGTAGCAGCGTGCCAGGTCGTAACCCTCGGACTCGGCCAGCTCCTGGATGGCCTCCGCCTTGGTCGGGCCGTAGGCGTAGTACTCGATCTCCCCGGTGAAGCGGCCGTTCTCGACGACCATCCGCGTGGCGACGACCCGGTCGGCGCCGATCATCCGGCCGATGGGCTCGACCACCTCTGCGCCGGAGGACGAGACGATCACCACGTCGCGGCCGGCCAGGTGGTGCTTCTCGATGAGGGAGGCGGCCTCGTCGTAGATGATGGGGTCGATCAGATCGTGAATCGTCTCCGCGACGATCTCCCTGACCTGCTCGACGTCCCAGCCGCGGGCGAGTCCTGAGAGGTACTCGCGCATCCGCTCCATCTGGTCGTGATCGGCGCCTCCGAGGAGATATACGAACTGCGCGTAGGCAGTACGCAGCACGGCGCGGCGATTGATCAGGCCACCCTGGTAGAAGGACTTGCCGAAGGTGAGCGTGCTCGACTTCGCAATGACCGTCTTGTCCAGATCGAAGAAGGCGGCTGTGCGGGGCATCGCGAGATTTTCCACGCCCATGAGCATAGGCGCCCACCATTCGGCGTACTCTGGGGCGCGTGGGTTTGCCTGAGAAGGCTCTCGGGTACACCATGGAAGTCACGGATCGTTCGCGACCGTGCTAACCCGGCCCGACTCCTCCCCCCCCGAGTCGGCCGTGGGGACGACCCCCGCTCTCCCCCCCGGCGGGGGTCGTCGCATGTCCGGGGGCATTTCTTCGCCTCGGCCCATAGCGGCCGGGGCTTTTTCGATCTTTAGGGACCGGAGTCTCTGATTCCTCCGATCTGTAACGGTGCGTAATCGCAGGGATGCTCTCCGATAGTCACTGGTTTGGGTGAGCGAGTTATTCACAGTCTCTGGGTTGTCCACAGTTTTCGACCATGATCCACAAGATTTTCCGGTTCGCTGCACCGTGAATCCCGTCGGCGTCCGCGGCTGTTTGCGGACGCGAGTGCTCAACTCACGGGAGGGGCTGCAGCGTGGCCGAAAACATTCTGATTGTCACCGAGGACGGGGAACTCCTCGATGACCTACTGCGACTGTGCGCAGCCGCCGGAACGGAGCCCCAGGTCGCGCACGGAGGCCCGGAGAGTCGGACGGGGTGGGCGTCATGGAGCGGAGCCGCCTTGTGGGAGCGGGCGCCCTTGGTACTGGTCGGTGACGACTGCGCCGGAGCTTCTGGCTTCGGCGACGCCCCGGACCCCGGCCACGGCACGCCGAGTGCGGGTGGAGCGGTGCCACGGCGGCCAGGAGTGCTGCTGGTGGGGCGGGACTGGGACGACCCGGGTGTATGGGAGCGCGGAGTCCGCGTCGGCGCCGAGAGCGTGGTCCTGCTGCCGGACGCGGAGCGCTGGCTGACCGGCCGAATCGCTGACGCCCTGGAGGGGGTCGGGCAGGCGGCGCTGACCGTCGGGGTCGTCGGCGGCCGGGGTGGAGCCGGCGCCTCCACCCTGGCTTGTGCTCTGGCGGTCACCGCGGCGCGCGCCGGAGAACAGACCATGCTCATCGACGCCGACCCGCTCGGTGGCGGCCTGGACATCCTGCTGGGCGCTGAGCGGACGCAGGGACTGCGATGGCCGGACTTCACAGAGTCCCGGGGCCGGGTCGGCGGTGCGGCCCTCGCCGAGTCCCTGCCGCGCTCCCATGACCTGAGCCTGCTCAGCTGGGACCGGGGCGACCGCGCGCTGGTTCCCGCCGACGCGATGAAGTCGGTGCTCTCAGCCGCGCGGCGGCGCGGCGGCGTGGTCGTCGTCGACCTCCCCCGGCAGGTGGACGAAACCGTCGCCGAAGCACTGGTCCAGCTCGACCTCGGGCTGGCCGTCGTCCCCGCCGAGCTGCGTGCCGTCGCCGCCGCGCACCGGGTGGCTGCCCGTATGCAATTGGTGGTCCGCGATCTGCGGGCGGTGGTGCGGGCACCCGGCGGCCCGCGCGGCGCCCACGGATACGGCTCGGGACTGGACGACACGGAGGTGGCCCGACTGCTCGGGCTGCCGCTGGCCGGGGAGCTCCCCTGGGAGCGCGGCCTGCTGGAGGACATCGACCGGGGCAGGCCACCCGGCTTCGCGAAAGACGGCGCGCTGGCCCGCTTCTGCGGCCGGTTCTGGGAGCGCGCGCTCAGCGGGGGAGGGGTGGCAGCGTGAGCGGGCCTGATAAGAGCATGCGGGGCGCCGTGGCTGTGCCAGGGGCCACCCCGCCCGCGGACGCCACCGGAGCGGGCGCCCGGCTGCTGGACTCGGTACGGCGCAGCCTTGCCGAAGCCGGCGCCGAACCGACCCCCGCCAGGGTGGCGGCCGCGCTGCGGGCCCAGGGACGGCTGATGGGGGACAGCGCGGTGCTGGGCGTCGTGGAGACCCTGCGCTCCGAACTGGTCGGTGCGGGCCCGCTGGAACCCCTGCTGGCGGACCCGGAGGTCACCGACGTACTGGTGACAGCACCCGACCAGATCTGGGTCGACAGGGGCCGAGGGCTGGAGCTCACCCGGGTGCGTTTCCCCGACGCGGCCGCGGTCCGCCGCCTCGCACAGCGGCTGGCGACCTCGGCGGGGCGCCGACTCGACGACGCTCGACCCTGGGTCGACGCCCGGCTTCCGGACGGCACCCGGCTGCACGCGGTACTGCCTCCCGTAGCCGTGGGCTCCACCTGCCTGTCGCTGCGGGTGGTGCGCCCCCGGGCGTTCGATCTCGACGAGCTCGTCGCGGCCGGGACGGTGCCACCGGGCGGGGAGCGGCTGCTGCGAGCAGTGCTCGACGCACGCCTCTCGTTCGTCGTCAGCGGCGGCACCGGCTGTGGCAAGACGACGCTGCTCTCCACGCTGCTGGGCCTGGTCGCCCCGGACGAACGCATCGTCCTCGCCGAGGACTCGGCGGAGCTGCGCCCCGACCACCCCCACGTGGTGCGGCTGGAGGCACGCCCGGCCAACCAGGAAGGCGTGGGCCGTGTGGAACTGCGCGACCTGGTACGGCAGGCGCTGCGCATGCGGCCCGACCGGCTGGTCGTCGGCGAGGTGAGGGGTCCCGAAGTCACAGATTTGCTGGCCGCCCTGAATACGGGCCACGAGGGCGGTTGCGGCACCGTGCACGCGAACGCCGCGGCCGATGTCCCGGCGCGGCTGGAGGCTCTCGGTACGACGGCGGGGCTCGACAGGGCGGCGCTGCACAGCCAGTTGGCGGCTGCGCTGGACGTGATCGTGCACCTGGTAAGAGGCCGTGACGGCAGGCGCCGGATCGCCCAGATTCATGTGCTGGAACGGGATGCCGCCGGGCTGGTGACGACGGTACCGGCCGCCGTGTGGCGCGGGCCGGACGGGCGTCGGGCCCGGGCCGGAGCCGCCGGAAGCGGATTCGTCCGCGAACGAGGCTGGCGGCGGCTGGAAGAGCTGTGCATGCGGCGCTGCCCCGAGGGCGGGCACGCCGCGGACGGGCTGCCCGGGAGCGGCGGTTCCCCCGGTGGTGGCCTCAACGGGCGGTCGCCTGCGGTGGCCGGTGGGCCGGTCGGTGCGGCGGCAGGGCCATGGGCCGGGACTGCGGAGGGAGGCGTCCGATGACAGTGGCGATCGGTGCCGGAGTGGCCGGGACGGAGCCCGCGGTGGCATACGCCGCGTATGCCGGGGTGGTCTGCGCCGGGGCGGCGGCCTGGCTGATGACGGGGCGGCATGATGGAACGCGCCGAGCCAGGCTGTTGCTTGCCGGTGGGGGAGAGGTGGCGGCCCGCCGGTCGGCCTTCGAACCGCCCGGCTGGTGGCAGGGCGCCACTGCTGCGGTGCGGGGACGGCTGGGTGGTGGACGGCTGGCTGAGTGGGCGGGGCACGAGTGGTGGTGCCTGGCCGCCGGGCTCCTCGTGGCGCTCTTGGGCCGGTCCTGGATCCCGCTGCTGGCCGGGCTTGCCGCGGTTCCTCTGCTGCGCGGCTGGCTGCGGCGGCGTGCTGCGGACCGGGGGGCCCGGGAACGGGAGACCGCCGTGGTCGGGCTGTGCGCGGCGGTGGCGGGCGAACTGCGGGCGGGCAGGCAGCCGGACGGCGCACTGCTGGCCGTCGACCGGACCGTGGTGCGGAGCTTCGGCGACTCGGGAGCTGCGCTGCTCGCAGCGGCCCGATTCGGCGGTGATGTGCCCGGAGCGCTGCGCCAGGCGGCGCTGCTGCCCGGCGCAGAGGGGCTTGCCGGGGCCGCGGCCTGCTGGCAGGTGGCGGTCGAGGGCGGAGCCGGACTGGCCGAGGGCCTGGAAAAGGTGGCCGGAGCGGTGCGTGCCCAAGGAGAGCAGCGGGAGGACTTGCGGGCGCAGCTGGCGGGCCCTCGCTCCACCGCCTTGGTGCTCGCCCTGCTGCCGGTCTTCGGGCTGGCCATGGGCGCGGCCATGGAGGCCGATCCGCTGTGGATTCTCCTGCACACCCCCGCCGGCTTCCTCTGCCTGGCGGTCGGGCTGCTGCTGGAGTGGGCGGGACTGTTCTGGGTCGCCCGCATCGTGCGCTCGGCAGAGGGCACAGAGCGACCCGGAAGGGCGCCGGACGCCGGGTCGGCGGAGCGCGGAACGGAGTCCACGGATCACGGGGCGGCGCCGACGGGGAGCCGGTCGAGGTGAGTGCCGGGTGGGCCGATGTTGTCCCCAGGGTGTGGATGTGGACCCCGGCGGCCGTGGCGGTGCTGGCGGCGGGCTGGTGCGTGGCGGGGGTCGCGGAGGCGGATGTTGTCCCCAGGGTGTGGATGTGGACCCCGGCGGCCGTGGCGGTGCTGGCGGCGGGCTGGTGCGTGGCGGGGGTCGCGGAGGCGGTCCGGCGAGAGGGGACCGTGCGGCGGCGAGCGCGCCTCGTGTGCCGAGCCGTTGTCTGCGGAGCCGCAGTGGGAGGGACACCGGGAGGGGCGTGGGCCGGAGCCCCTCCGGGCCGTTGGACGGCGGCCAAGCGGAAGTGGGAGGGAGTGCTGCGGACGAGACGCGTACGGGAGGGCGCGGGGGTGGCCGGCGCCGGGGTGCTGGGCGTGCTGCTGATCGGCGGTCCGGTGGGGTGGCTGGTGGGCGGCGCGGCTGCTTGGGGCACCTGGCGATGGCTGCGGCGGCAGGCCGATGCGGAGGACTCCCGGACGGCGGCGGAGCGGGCCGCCGAAGCGCAACTCCCACTCGCTGCCGAGCTGATGGCGGCCTGTCTGGCGGCGGGCGCCGGGCCCGAGCGTGCGGCGGAGGCTGTCGGAGGCTCGCTGGGCGGGCCGTTGGGAGAGCGACTGACCAGGGCCGCGACGGAGCTGCGGCTGGGGGCCGAACCGGCGTTGGTGTGGGGGCGGTTCGCGGAGCGGCCGTGGGGGGTGGAGTTCGCCCGGTGCATGGAGCGGGCCGGGACCGCCGGGGTGCCTGCGGTGGAGTCCGTGACCCGGCTGGCGGCCGGACTGCGCGGCAGCCGGGCCCGGGTCGCCGCAAGCCGCGCGAGACGTGCGGCGGTGCTGGTCACCGGGCCGCTGGGGCTGTGCTTCCTGCCCGCGTTCCTGGCGGTCGGAGTCGTCCCCGTGCTGCTGGGGCTCGCGCGGTCGATGTGGTGAGGGCCGGAACGGGCGTTCCGGGCTGGAGTGGCGAGCTGGCTGGAGTGTCGAGCCGGCCGGATGAAGAGTCGGCCGGAAGAAGAACTGTGCGAAGTGAGGGGAGACATGGCGGTGCTGGTGAGGATGCGGCGGTTGTGGGAGAGGACGCGGGCAGCTCGGAGGCTCAGCGGGGACAGCGGGATGAGTACGGCCGAGTATGCGATGGGCACGCTCGCGGCGGTCGCCTTGGCCGCGGTGCTCTACAAGGTCGTCAACAGCGGTCCGGTGGGAGCCGAGTTGCAGGCGCTGGTCGAACGGGCGCTCCGTGCACCGTTCTGAGGGGACCGAGGGCACGGGCGCGGAGGTGCGTGGGAGCGCAGTCGTGGGCTCGGGCGGCGGGCGGCTGCGGCGGGGAGACCCGAGTGCGGGCTATGTGACCGCCGAGGCCGCCGTCGTGATCCCGGCTCTGGTGTTGCTGGTGGCGGGCCTCTTGTGGGGGCTGATGGCTTCGGTGGCCCGGATCCAGTGCGTCGACGCCGCCCGCGCCGGGGCGCGCGCTGCGGCCCGCGGTGAACCCGGGAACGCGGTCGCGCAGGCCGTGCGGTCCGCGGCGCCGCCCGGTGCCCGGGTGGAGATGACGAGGGAGGGCGAGCTGGTGAGAGTCGCGGTACGAGCGAGGACGGTCGGTCCCGGACCACTGGCCGTGCAGCTGCGGTCGGAGGCGGTCGCGTTGGACGAGAAGAGGGCAGGCGGCGGTGAAACTCCGTAGCGACCGGGGATCGGCGTCGGTGTGGGCGGCGCTGAGCGTGGTGGCGCTGTGCGGGGTGTTCGCGGCGGTACTCGGGTTCGGCCAGGCGGTCTACGTACGCCATCGGGCGGGCGCCGTCGCCGACCTGGCCGCCCTCGCGGCAGCCGACCGCGCGCTGGAGGGCCCGACCCGAGCCTGCGCGGTGGCCCGCCGGGTGGCCCGGGTGCAGGACGCCCGGCTGTCCCGGTGTGCGGTCCGCGGAGAGGTCGCCGACCTGGACGCGGGGGTGCGCTGGGGCCCGTACACAGCGCGGGTACGGGCCCGCGCGGGCCCGGCCGGCGGACTCCCCGACGGTCCGTCCGACAGCCCACTCGGCCCGGCCGACGGCCCGCAGGACAACCCCGCCGATGGCCGGGCTGACAGCCCCGCCGATGGCCCGCCTGAGAAGACGCCTGGCAAGACGACGGAGAAGCCCCTGAGATGACGACAGAGAAGACGCCCTGAGAAGACGACCGGGGAGGCAGCCCGGGAGTGGCTGAGTGGGTGGTCGGCCGGCGGGACGGACGGTGGAAGGAGGTCCGGAGAGGGGCATCCGGGAGGAACGGCGCCCGGGGGACGGGCGTCAGCTGGCGGAGCGGAGGAGTTCGGTGAGGAGGCGGATGGCGCCGCGCTTGTGGAGCGGGTCATTGGCGTTGCCGCACTTGGGCGACTGGATGCAGGAGGGGCAGCCCGCCTCGCATTCGCAGGCGGCGATGGCGTCGCGGGTGGCGGTGAGCCAGGCGCGGGCGGTGTGGAAGGCCCGCTCGGCGAAGCCGGCCCCGCCCGGCTGGCCGTCGTAGACGAAGACGGTGGGAAGGAGGGTGTCGGGGTGCAGGGCGATGGAGACGCCGCCGATGTCCCAGCGGTCGCAGGTGGCGAACAGCGGCAGCATGCCGATCGCGGCGTGTTCCGCGGCGTGCAGCGAGCCCGCGAGGATCTCCGGGTTGATGCGGGCGGCGTCGAGCTGGTCCTCGGTGACGGTCCACCACACGGCGCGGGTGCGCAGAGTGCGGGGAGGGAGGTCCAGCTTGGTCTCACCGAGGACCTCGCCGGTGATCAGGCGGCGGCGCAGATAGGAGACCACCTGGTTGGTGACCTCGACGGAGCCGAAGCACAGCCGGGCCTCGCCCCAGGGGACCTCGGCCTCGGTCTCCAGTACGGCCAGGGAGGTGGTGTCGCGGGCCATCGTCGTCCACGGCGGGCTGGATTCCTCGACCAGCGCGGCGGAGTCCTCCAGATCGAGCTGTCGCACCACATAGGTGCGCCCCTGGTGCAGATGGACGGCGCCCTCGTGGACGGTGGTGTGTGCGGCGCCGGCGTCGACGGTGCCCAGCAGTCGGCCCGTGCCCGCCTCCACCACCTGCACCG
The DNA here is from genome assembly GCF_052246355.1 of Streptomyces sp. 3N207. Lineage (NCBI taxonomy): Bacteria > Bacillati > Actinomycetota > Actinomycetes > Kitasatosporales > Streptomycetaceae > Streptomyces > Streptomyces sp. 3N207. Next base: position 109,656 of record NZ_JBQQBV010000007.1, read on the forward strand.
GCTTTCCGCCGCTGCCGCGGATGTCGGTCAGATCGGCGGCCCGCTCCTTGCGGGTCCAGTGCCAGCCGGAGCTGCGGCGGCGGAGCAGCTTGCGCTGTTCGAGCTTGTTCAACAGTTGCGCAGTCTCCGGACCGAAGAGGGCGAAGTCGGCCTCGGTGAGCGGGATCTCGGCTGCGGCTGCGCACAGGTGGGGAGCCAGGACGTAGGGGTTGTGCGGGTCCAGAACGGTGGACTCGACGGGGGTGCGAAAGACGGAGTCGGGGTGGTGGACGAGATAGGTGTCCAGCGGTTCGTCCCGGGCGATCATGATGGCCAGCGCGCCCTGACCGGCTCGGCCTGCGCGGCCGGCCTGCTGCCAGAGGGAGGCGCGGGTGCCGGGATAGCCGGTGATGAGGACGGCATCCAGCCCTGAGATGTCGATGCCGAGTTCCAGCGCGTTCGTGGCGGCGAGCCCCAGCAGCTCACCCGTGTGCAGGGCTCGTTCGAGGGCGCGCCGCTCCTCGGGCAGATAGCCGCCGCGATAAGCCGCGACCCGCGACGACAGCCCACCCCGCCGCCCAGCACCAGCCCCGGGCCCGCTCCCGCCCTTCCCCCACCACGCGGCGGCGTCGCCCTGCCTCGCGGCGTCCTCGCCCCGCGTCGGGGCATCGGCGGCCTGCACCACGAGGTCGGCCCTCTCCGCCCGCTCGGGGCCCTCGTCCCTCTCGGCCCTCTCGGGGCCCGAGAGGCCGGCGGCCCCCGCGGGGGCCTCAGCCGTCCCCGTAGGCGTGCCGTGGGCTTCGCCCGGGGCGGGGACGGGGGCGGGGACGGTGGAGAGGCGGTCCTGGGCGATGAGGGAGATCAGTTCGGCGCCGCGGCGGGAGCGGACGAACGCGACGGTGCGTACGCCCTGGACTGCGAGGTCGGTGAGGAGCTCGGCGGCCTCGGCGGTGGCCGTGCGGCGCACCGGGGCACCGCGTTCGCCCACCAGTTCGGTCAGCGGCGGCTCCCACAGCGCGAAGACGGTCTCGCCGCGCGGGGAGGTGTCCTCGGTGATCTCGACGGGCCGTACGCCGGTGAGCCGGGCAGCGCCCTCGCCGGGCGCGGCGGCGGTGGCGGAGGCCAGCAGGAAGACGGGCTCGGAGCCGTAGCGAGCACACACCCGGCGCAGTCGGCGCAGTACATGGGCGACGTGCGAGCCGAACACGCCGCGGTAGGTGTGGCACTCGTCGATGACGACATAGCGCAGCGCGCGCAGGAAGGAGGACCACCGGGTGTGGCCGGGCAGCAGGCCGCGGTGCAGCATGTCCGGGTTGGTGAGCACGTAGTTGGCGTACAGCCGCACCCATTCGCGTTCTTCCATCGGGGTGTCCCCGTCGAAGACAGCGGCTCGCACCGCCGTGCCCAGCGGGGCTGCCAGGTCGGCCACGGCACGCCGCTGGTCGGCGGCGAGCGCCTTGGTGGGGGAGAGATACAGCGCGGTGGCGCCGCGGCCATTCGGGGCCTCCGAGCCGTCCAGCAGGGTGCTGAGGACCGGGACGAGATAGGAGAGCGACTTGCCGGAGGCGGTGCCTGTGGCGATGATCACCGAGTCACCGTCGAGCGCGTGTGCTGCGGCCCGGGCCTGATGCTCCCAGGGACGGGCGATGCCCGCGTGACGTACGGCATCGATCACTTCCGGCCGGATCCGGTCGGGCCATTGCGCATGGCGACCGTTTCGCGGGGGCAAGTGCTCCGTATGGGTGACACGCCCGGCGCGGTCCGCCCCCCTGGTGAGACGAGCGAGCACATCGCGAGGGTCGCCACGGGAGGCCGAGCCGTGGGGCTCGACTCGCGGGCGTACGCTCGCGGACCGGGTGTGCTGTTCGTTGGCCATCGGTACCGAGTGTGTCACTGGCGAGGCGGACAATGGTCGTAAGGCGTCGTCCTCGCCTGCTGGTAAGTGATTGAATGCCTCTGCGGCTGCCGATCCGTCCCCTGCCTTTGGGGGTACCTCCCTCCGTCAGGGCAGGGGGAGGGAGAACCGAGGGGGCTGACCGCTCGATAGCAAGGTGCTGGAGGATCCGTGGACCTGTCCCTGTCGACCCGTACCGTCGGCGATCGCACGATCGTCGAGGTCGGTGGCGAGATTGATGTATACACCGCGCCCAAGCTGCGCGAGCAACTGGTCGAGCTCGTGAACGACGGCAGTTACCACCTCGTCGTGGACATGGAGGGTGTCGACTTCCTCGACTCCACCGGACTCGGCGTGCTTGTCGGCGGGCTCAAGCGGGTGCGTGCCCACGAGGGCTCGCTGCGCCTGGTCTGTAATCAGGAGCGCATTCTCAAGATCTTCCGGATCACCGGTCTGACGAAGGTGTTCCCGATCCACTCCTCGGTCGACGAGGCTGTAGCGGCCACTGACTGATGTGCCGGGCCGTCGGTCCGCCCCGCCTGGGGCGGTCCGGCGGCTTACCGGTTGACTGGTGCGCGGTCGCTGGGGTCCGGCTCTCCGAGTCCCCGGGCGGACCCCGCAGACACTCAGGGAAGACCGAGGGGGATGGCATGGCCACCGTTGAGCTGCTCTTCAGCGCACTGCCGGAGCACGTCCGTACGGCGCGGCTGGTGGCCGCCGCCGTGGCGCGGCGGGCCGGGGTCGACGAAGCCGTGCTCGACGAGGTGCGGCTGGCTGTCGGCGAGGCGTGCACGCGTGCCGTCGGGCTGCATATGAGCCACGGCCTCAGCAGCCCGGTGCGGGTGTCGCTCATCGAGGACGAGAAGAAGTTCTCGATCGAGGTGGGGGACGAGGCGCCGCACCGGCGTTTCTCGCTGCCCGGCGGCACTCTCGGCACCGGCGCCTCCGCGGCGCCTCAGGCCGGCGCCAAGGCCAACGAGAACGGAAACGGCCCCGGTGGGGGCGGCGGCCTCGTGGAGGCCGAGGGCGCGCTGCTGCCCGGAGCGCGCGACGAGATCCCCGAGCCGGTCCCCGAGGAGGAAGAGGGCGACGGCGAGATGGGACTCGCGGTCATCAGCGGGCTGGTGGACGACGTCGAGGTGACGACCGACGAGCACGGCGGCGTGATCCGGATGAGCTGGCCCACCACGGAGCCCGTCCTCCCCTGAACCTGAGCCCTTCAGCTGGACCGGAGCTTCCTCATGCGCTGGCGCCGCCTGCGCGCGGCCGGTCGGCTCACTGACGAACGGGGCGGCGACGACATACGGACCACCGGTGCCGACGTCGGGGCAGCGACGACCTACGGACCACGGCGCGTCGACGTAAGGGCGATTGTCGACGTACAAGGCGACGGCGAAACAGGCCGACGGCACAGACTGGCGATTCGGCCGAAGCAGCTTTCCGCGCACTCAGGACCGCACCTCAGGACCGCGCCCTTCAGCCCTGCGCCCTTCCAGCCCCACCCCACTCAGCCCCGCCCCCAGGGCCGGGGCAGTCGGCTGCCCGTGCGGCTCCATCGCGAGGCGGGCTCAGGCGTCGCACACACCTGCTGCGCACGGCCCGCCGACGGCCCGCAGACGGGGTCCGTACCACCGCTGCCTCGGCGCCCTTCGGCCCCCGCCGGCCCTCTCCTCCCCCGAACTCCCCCTGAACCTCCACATCCCCACCCGTCATTGCCCGCCACATCGCGGCGGGCTCGTTGTGGGCTTTTTGATCTTTCGTTCGGCCGTCCGCGTGGTTTTTCGTGATCTTCAGTCGTGATCTTCCGAAGATCTCGGACGGCATTTCTGACCAGCGTCTAAACCGGTGCCGCAGGACCTCTTCGTTCACTCGACAGATCGTTTTTCCCGGCGTCAGTTGAATTTGCACATTCCCTCATGCGAGCGAATTTTCCGGTTCCGGTGCGGCTGATCTTCGCCGATCCCGGCGAATTCTCGCTGCTGCGCTCTGTTTTGATCTAGTGGCGCTCCCTACAATCCGTCCACATCTTTGCAGCAGGACGCCTGAGCGTGCTTGCGCGCGCCCATGTGCCAAACGTCAAGGAGGACGAATGGCGGGGCATCTCAGCCCACTTCACCACCCCCAGCACCTCGCGGACGCCGCAGAACTGACCAGTGGCAACCGGGGACTCGCGATCGTGATCGCGGTTGTCGCGCTGGCAGCGCTCGGCGTCGCCTTGGTGTTGGTACGACAAGTGCTCGCCGCGGGCGAAGGCACCGACAGCATGAAGAAGATCGCAGCCGCCGTGCAGGAGGGTGCGAACGCGTACCTGGCGCGGCAGCTACGCACCCTCGGCGTATTCGCGGTGGTCGTCTTCTTCCTGCTCATGCTGTTGCCGGCCGACGATATGAAACAGCGGATCGGCCGTTCATTGTTCTTCCTGGTCGGGGCGGTCTTCTCGGCGGCCACCGGCTATATCGGAATGTGGCTCGCGGTACGCAGCAATGTGCGAGTGGCTGCTGCGGCGCGTGAGGCGACTCCGGCGCCGGGCGCGGAGGAGCCGTCGGGTGATCTCACGGCTGTTTCGCACAAGGCGATGAAGATCGCTTTTCGTACCGGTGGTGTCGTCGGGATGTGCACCGTCGGGCTCGGTCTGCTCGGTGCGGCCTGCGTGGTGCTCGTCTACGCGGCGGACGCGCCGAAGGTGCTGGAGGGCTTCGGCCTCGGTGCCGCGCTGATCGCGATGTTCATGCGAGTCGGCGGCGGCATCTTCACCAAGGCCGCCGACGTCGGCGCCGACCTCGTCGGCAAGGTCGAACAGGGCATCCCGGAGGACGACCCGCGCAACGCAGCCACCATCGCGGACAACGTCGGCGACAACGTCGGCGACTGCGCCGGTATGGCGGCCGACCTGTTCGAGTCGTACGCGGTGACGCTGGTGGCCGCGCTCATCCTGGGCACCGCCGTCTTCGGCAACGACGGGCTGGTCTTCCCGCTGCTCGTCCCGGCCATCGGGGTGCTCACCGCCATGGTGGGCGTGTTCGCCGTGGCGCCGCGCCGCTCGGACCGCAGCGGGATGACGGCGATCAACCGGGGCTTCTTCATCTCGGCCGTGATCTCGCTCGCCCTGGTGGCCGTCGCCGCGTTCGTCTACCTGCCGTCCAGCTACGCGGACCTCAAGGGCGTCTCCGGCGACGATGCACAGGAAATCCTGGGGCACGGCGGCGACCCGCGCGTGCTCGCCGTCGTGGCCGTCGCGATCGGCATCGTGCTGGCCGCCGTCATCCAGCAGCTGACCGGCTACTTCACCGAGACCACCCGCAAGCCGGTACGGGACATCGGCAGGACCTCGCTGACGGGCCCGGCCACCGTCGTGCTCTCCGGGATCTCCATCGGTCTGGAGTCGGCCGTCTACACGGCACTGTTGATCGGTCTGAGCGTCTACGGCGCGTTCCTGTTGGGCGGCGGCACGGTGATGCTGGCGCTGTTCGCGGTCGCGCTCGCCGGTACCGGTCTGCTGACGACCGTCGGTGTGATCGTCGCCATGGACACCTTCGGTCCGGTCTCCGACAACGCGCAGGGCATCGCCGAGATGTCCGGGGACGTCGAGGGCGCGGGCGCACAGGTCCTCACCGACCTGGACGCGGTGGGCAACACCACAAAGGCGATCACCAAGGGCATCGCCATCGCCACCGCGGTGCTCGCCGCCGCCGCGCTCTTCGGGTCGTACCGTACCGAGTTGGCCGAGGCGCTCACGGACGCGGACCAGAGCGCGGGCAAGATGCTGGAGCTGGTGGATATCGCGCAGCCCAGCACGCTGGTCGGGCTGATGTTCGGGGCCGCGGTGGTCTTCCTCTTCTCGGGGCTGGCGATCAACGCCGTTTCCCGTTCGGCCGGTTCGGTCGTCTTCGAGGTGCGGCGGCAGTTCCGGGAGCGGCCGGGGATCATGGACTACTCCGAGAAGCCGGAGTACGGCCGGGTCGTGGACATCTGCACCAAGGACGCGCTGCGCGAGCTGACGACGCCGGGGCTGCTGGCCGTGATGGCGCCGATCCTGGTGGGCTTCACCTTCGGGGTGGGCGCGCTGGCGGCGTTCCTGGCGGGCGCGATCGGTGCGGGCACCCTGATGGCCGTCTTTCTCGCGAACTCGGGCGGTGCCTGGGACAACGCGAAGAAGCTGGTGGAGGACGGCCACCACGGCGGCAAGGGCAGCGAGGCGCACGAGGCCACCATCATCGGCGACACGGTCGGCGACCCGTTCAAGGACACCGCGGGCCCGGCGATCAACCCGCTGCTGAAGGTGATGAACCTGGTGGCGCTGCTCATCGCGCCCGCCGTGGTGCAGTTCAGCTACGGCGAGGACAAGAGCGTGGGCGTACGTGTGGGCGTCTCGGTGGTGGCCGTCGCGGTCATCGTCGGTGCCGTCTACGTCTCCAAGCGCCGCGGTGTCGCGGTGACGGAGGAGAACACCGGCGAGCGGTCCGTCAAGCCCCCTCAGGCCCCGGCGGATCCGGCAGGACCGGCAGATCCCACGGACCCGGTCGACCCGGTGGCCGCCTCTTAGCCGGCTGACGGCCGGCCTGACGGCCTCTCAGGGCGGACCGGCGACATAAATCACAGTCAACCGACCGGCGGGCGGGACGCATTGGCGTCCCGCCCGCCGTTTTGCGTGCTCCGAGGGTGGCCGGGGAGCCCCCGGCGGGTATCGACGAATGTCTGCAATGTCGCACTGCATTGTTGGTGCAAATGGCTGCAATAGTAGGCATAGGGTTCTTCCGGCTCGCCGCCACTCCCTCTCTGGCGTGTATGTTCCGGGCCGAACAGCCATGGAAGGGACCGATCCGGTGAACAAGAAGCTCGCGGCGGCACTGTCCGGCGGTGCGGCGCTCGTACTCGCGCTGACCGGTTGCAGCGACGACAGTGGCAAGACGGACGACTGGGCCAAGCAGGTCTGCGACGACCTGCAGCCTCAGCTCAACAGGGTCGCTCAGGCCAACGCCTCGATCACGGAGGCGGCGCAGTCAGGCAAGTCTCCCGAAGAGGTCAAGAAGGCGGACATCACCGGCTTCCAGAAGGTCTCCGACGCCTACAAGGCGATGGCCGGCGCGGTGAAGAAGGCGGGAGCGCCGCCGGTGGACGACGGCGAGAAGCTGCAGAAGGACGCCGTCAAGGAACTGAACCGGATCTCCGGCAAGTACCAGGACCTCAAGGTGGCCTCCGAGAAGCTCCCCACCGACAAGAAGTTCGACGAGGGCCTCGACACCATTGCGGCCAAGCTCAAGTCCCTGGGGCAGAGCGGCGACAAGGCCCTGCAGAAACTCCAGAAGGGCGAGGTCGGCAAGTCGATGGCCAAGCAGGAGAGCTGCAAGAAGACAGGCGTCACCAAGGGCGGGTCCTGAGGACACGTCACCCACGCCCACCCGCGCCCCCGGCGGCGGTGCGGCCCGGGAGCGAAGGAGAATGGCGCGGGTGAGCACTGACGCACTTCCCGAGCCCACCACCGAGAGCACCCGCAGGCTGCGGGAGGCGCTGACCGCGGCCGGATTCACCGCCGACGGCCTCCTCGACCTGCTCGGCGCCCCCGCCTACGCGGCACTGGCCCGCGGCGAGACCGTCCCGGCGCTGCGCGCCACCCGCGGTGAGGGTCCGCTGGAGACGCTGACGCGGCTCTTCCTGCTGCAGCAGGCGGTGCCGTACCGCAGCGTGCGGGCGGCGCTGAAGGCCGACGAGGCGCTGGCCGACCGGTGGCTGGAGCGGACACCGGGGTCAGGCGCCCCGCAGGACGCAGAGGGCACAGAGGCCGCCGAGGAAGCCGTACGCGCCACCGTGGACGTACGCCCCTACAGCGGGCCGGAGGGCCAGGACTGGTGGGTCGTCAGCGACCGTGGGTGTGCGGTCGGCGGCGCCGGCGGGGTGGGCGGGCCGCGCGAGTCCGGCCCGGGAAGCCCTGGGGAGGGCGTGGTGCTCGGGGTCGGCGGCGCTTCCACGACCCTCGCCGGGATCATGGTGCCCACCCCCGTCGCCCGTGCGCTGGATCTCGGCACCGGCTCCGGAATCCAGGCGCTGCACGCCGGCCGGTTCGCGACACACGTCACCGCCACGGATGTGAACCCGCGTGCGCTGCACTTCGCGCGGCTGACCCTTGCGCTGTCGGGCGCCGCCGAGCCGGAGCTGCGCGAGGGCTCGCTGTTCGAGCCGGTGGCGGACGACGAGCCGTACGACCTGATCGTCTCCAACCCGCCCTTCGTGATCTCCCCGGGGGCTCGGCTCACCTACCGGGACGGCGGCATGGCGGGTGACGACATGTGCCGCACCCTCGTCCAGCAGGCGGCCCGTCATCTGGCCCCCGGCGGCTACTGCCAGCTGCTGGCCAACTGGGAGCACCGGGAGGGCGCGGACTGGCGCGAGCGCGTCTCGGCATGGGTGCCGCCCGGGTGCGACGCGTGGATCGTCCAGCGGGAGGTGCAGGACGTCACCCAGTACGCGGAGCTGTGGCTGCGGGATGCGGGGGACCACCGGGGCGACCCGGCCGCATACGCGGCGCGCTACGACGCCTGGCTGGAGGAGTTCGCGGCACGCGGCACCAAGGCCGTCGGCTTCGGCTGGGTCACCCTGCGGCGCACGGAGGCCGAGCGCCCCTCGGTGCTCGCCGAGGAGTGGCCGCACCCGGTCGAGCAGCCGCTGGGCGAGGTGATCCGGGCGCACTTCGACCGGCAGGACTTTCTGCGCCGTACGCACGACGGGGCGCTGTTGGAACACCGGTTCCTCCTCGCGGACGAGGTGGTCCAGGAGCAGGTCGGAGCGCCGGGCGCGGAGGACCCGGAGTACGTCGTACTGCGGCAGAACCGCGGGATGCGGCGGGCGACGACGGTGGACACGGTCGGCGCCGGGTTCGCCGGGGTGTGTGACGGGACACTGAGCGCGGCGCGCATCCTGGATGCCATCGGGCAGCTGCTGGGCGAAAACCCGGCCGAGTTGCGGGCGCGGACGCCGGAGTCGATCAGGCTCCTGGTCGAACAGGGGTTTCTGACGCCGGTGCTGGACTGACGTCCCCGTAGGTCACGTCACAGCAGATTTCGGGCCACTGTCCAGGCGACGGCGGCGCTCAATACGGCCAGCTTCCCCCGGGTGCTCATCCGGGGCGCGTACCGCCGGCCGCGCAGCCCCTCGTAGAGCCAGCGCCCCGAGAGGTAGACGGCGACGGGCAGGCCCACCGTCAGCAGCGCGGCGTTGTCGTGCAGGGCTGCCGCCAGGTCGCCGTGTATCAGGTCGTACGCCAGGCGCGTGCCCCCGCAGGCCGGGCAGAGCAGCCCGGTGGCCCAGTTGAAGGGGCAGCGCGGCAGCCAGGCGCCTGACTCATGGGGGTTGGTGCCCCACAAGTAGCAGGCGCCTGCCAGGCCCGCCGCCAGTGTGCCGAGCGGCGGGGCTGCCGGGTGGGAGAGGGCGGCGCGGAGTCGGCCAGCGGCAGCAGGGACGTTGATTATCGCCATGTGGCCAGTGCCTCCCCTCGTGTCGCGCCGCCCTCTCCCGGGGCCCTGCGAAGCCTCAGCCACGCAGAATACGGCCCTGAGCATCCGTGCGGCTGTCGCTGGTCAGGAAGATGATTCCGTCGACCAGCGCCCAGATGCCCATGCCACCGCAGGTGAGAAGCTGGCCTATGGCCATGCCCACGTGGCCGGTGTAGAAGCGGCCGATGCCCAGGCTGCCGATGAACAGCTGGAGCACCCCCGCGACGATCTTGGACTTGTCGGAAAGCGGGCGCCCGTACGGGTCGTAACCGTACGGAGCGTTCGGGTCCCCGGTGTACTGACCAGGGGCAGCGCCCATGGGCTGCTGCTGCGGGTAGCCGTAGCCGGGCTGGCCGGGCGGCTGGTTGTAGGGGTTCTGTCCCGGCTGCTGCGGGTAGCCGTAGCCGGGCTGATTCGGGTCGGACACAAGACCTCCGAGGTCGAGCGGTACCTGGTGATGTGCCCCGGACATGTTGCCAGAGCCTTCGGGCGGCGGGACGGCTGGTTGTCGGGTTACCGTTCGAGTGGCGTTGCGGACTTTTCCCGTTTGACATGGGGGCGGGAGGTACCGTCACACTCCGCAGCGATAGCGATGCAGCGATATTGATACAGAAACCGACCGGAGAGAAGAGAAGAGCAGAAGTTGTCCCCGACCCACGACACAGCAAATGGTGGGCGCCGACTTGTGATCGTCGAGTCGCCTGCCAAGGCCAAGACGATCAAGGGCTATCTCGGCCCTGGCTACGTTGTCGAGGCCAGCGTCGGGCACATCCGTGACCTCCCGGGCGGTGCGGCCGAGGTTCCCGCGAAGTACAAGGGCGAGCCCTGGGCCCGCCTCGGCGTCAATGTCGACCACGATTTCGAGCCGCTGTACGTCGTCAACAGCGACAAGAAGGACCAGGTCAAGAAGCTCAAGGAGCTGCTGGCCGAATCGGACGAGCTGCTGCTCGCCACTGACGAGGACCGCGAGGGTGAGGCCATCGCCTGGCATCTGCAAGAGGTGCTCAAGCCCAAGGTCCCGGTCAAGCGGATGGTCTTCCACGAGATCACCAAGGACGCCATCCAGAATGCCGTCCGCAATCCGCGCAGCCTCAACCAGCGGCTGGTCGACGCGCAGGAGACCCGCAGGATCCTGGACCGGCTGTACGGCTACGAGGTCTCGCCGGTGCTGTGGAAGAAGGTCATGCCGCGACTGTCGGCGGGCCGCGTGCAGTCCGTGGCCACCCGGCTGGTGGTGGAGCGGGAGCGCGAGCGCATGGCGTTCCGTTCCGCCGAGTACTGGGATCTGACCGGCACGTTCGCGACGGGGCAGGCGGGGGATGCCTCGACCGGAGCGGGCATGGCGACCGACCCGGGGACCTTCGGTGCCCGGCTGACCACGGTCGACGGCCGCCGCGTCGCACAGGGCCGCGACTTCGGCTCCGACGGACAGCTCAAGGACCCGTCCGCCGTCCTCCACCTGGACGAGGAGGCCGCCCGCGGGCTGGCCGCCGCGCTGGAGAACACGGACTTCGCCGTACGCTCCGTCGAGTCCAAGCCCTACCGCCGCTCCCCGTACGCGCCTTTCCGTACGACCACCCTCCAGCAGGAGGCGAGCCGCAAGCTCGGTTTCGGCGCCAAGGCGACCATGCAGGTGGCGCAGAAGCTGTACGAGAACGGCTTCATCACCTACATGCGTACGGACTCCACGACGCTCTCCGACACCGCCGTGGCCGCGGCCCGCGCTCAGGTCACCCAGCTCTACGGCGCCGACTACCTGCCGGACAAGCCGCGTACCTACGCGGGCAAGGTCAAGAACGCGCAGGAGGCGCACGAGGCGATCCGCCCCTCCGGCGACCGGTTCCGTACGCCTGCCGAGACGGGGCTGAGCGGCGACCAGTTCAGGCTGTACGAGCTGATCTGGAAGCGCACCGTCGCCTCTCAGATGAAGGACGCCGTCGGGCAGTCGGTGACCGTGAAGGTCGGCGGCCGGTCCGCGGACGGCCGGGACGCCGAGTTCAGCGCCACCGGCAAGATCATCACTTTCCACGGCTTCCTCAAGGCGTATGTGGAAGGCGCCGACGACCCCAACGCGGAGCTGGACGACCGCGAGCGGCGGCTGCCCCAGGTGGCCGAGGGTGACCGGCTGCGTGCCGAGGAGATGTCCGTCGACGGCCACGCCACCAAGCCGCCGGCCCGCTACACCGAGGCGACGCTGGTCAAGGAGCTGGAAGAGCGCGAGATCGGGCGCCCGTCCACCTACGCCTCGATCATCAGCACGATCCTGGACCGGCGTTACGTCTTCAAGAAGGGCACCGCGCTGGTGCCGTCCTTCCTGAGCTTCGCCGTGGTCGGGCTGCTGGAGAAGCACTTCGGCCGGCTGGTCGACTACGACTTCACCGCCAAGATGGAGGACGACCTCGACCGCATCGCGGCGGGCAGCGCCGAGGCCGTGCCGTGGCTGCGGCGCTTCTACTTCGGCGAGGGCGGCGAGGCCCAGGCCGGTGAGGCCGCTGCCGCGGGCAACGGCGACGGCGACCACCTGGGCGGGCTCAAGGAGCTCGTCTCCGACCTCGGGGCGATCGACGCCAAGGGCGTCTCCTCGTTCCCCGTGGGCGAGGGCATCACGCTGCGTGTCGGCCGCTACGGCCCGTACGTGGAGGGTCCCAGCGAGAAGGAGGGCGAGCCCGGCCAGCGTGCCGACGTCCCCGACGACCTGCCGCCGGACGAGCTGACCGTCGACTACGCCAAGGAGCTGCTGGCCAAGCCCAGCGGCGACTTCGAGCTGGGGACCGACCCGGACACCCACCGCCCGATCGTGGCGCGGGACGGGCGGTACGGGCCGTATGTCACCGAGGTGCTGCCCGAGGGCACGCCGAAGACGGGCAAGAACGCGGTCAAGCCGCGTACCGCTTCGCTGTTCCGCTCGATGTCGCTGGACACCGTCACGCTTCAGGACGCGCTCAGGCTGCTGTCGCTGCCGCGGGTTGTCGGCGTCGATCCCGAGTCCGGCAACGAGATCACCGCCCAGAACGGGCGGTACGGGCCGTACTTGAAGAAGGGGACGGACTCACGCTCGCTGGAGAGCGAGGAGCAGATCTTCAGCATCACGCTGGACGAGGCGCTGGAGATCTACTCCAAGCCGAAGCAGCGGGGGCGGGCCGCCGCCAAACCGCCGCTCAAGGAGCTGGGGAACGACCCGCAGACAGAACGTCCCGTGGTGGTCAAGGACGGCCGTTTCGGGCCGTACGTGACGGACGGCGAGACCAACGCGACACTGCGGCGGGACGACGACGTCGAGACGATCACCCCCGAGCGCGGCTTCGAGTTGCTGGCCGAGAAGCGGGCGAAGGGGCCCGCCAAGAAGAAGGCTCCGGCGAAGAAGGCCCCCGCGAAGAAGACCGCGGCCAAGAAGACGGCGGCGAAGAAGACTGCGGCCAAGAAGACCACGGCGAAGAAGACGACCACCAAGAAGGCAGCTGCCAAGAAGTCTTCTGCGCCCAAGAAGTCTTCTCCCGAGGAGTAGTCGGAGGAGCAGGCGGCGTAGCCTCCACAACCCCCGTTGGCGCATACAGATGTTCGGGTACGCATTCGAGGTGTCGGTCCCTCCCTATACGCTGGCGGGATGAAGTCTTCGCCCCCAACTGCCCCGGACGACGCTCTCGCCGCGGAATCCCGCGAGGGCGCCGTGACCGCGTTGCTGCGTTTCCCCCCGCTGCGGCGGCTGTGGACCGCGCAGTTCACCAGTGGGATCGGCGACATGCTTGGTCTCCTGGTGCTGCTGTTGCTGGCGATGCAGGCGGCAGCCGTACGCGGTGTGGCGGGAGACCCGGTCTTCGGCGGTGGTTACCGCGGAATGGCGCTCGTTGTGGCCGCCGTCTTCGGACTGCGGCTGCTGTCCACGCTGCTGTTCGGCGCCGTGCTGCTGGGGCCGGTCTCCGCGCTGGTCAGCGGCGTCCGGCAGCAGGAGAAGGCCGAAGAGGGCAAGGACGGCGGGCGAAAGCTGCTCGACCGGCGGTGGACGCTGTTCGGCGCCGATGTGCTGCGTGCCCTCGCGCTGATCGTCGCGCCGCTGTGGATCGACTGGACACCCGGCAGCGCCTTCATCGTTCTGCTGGTCACCGTCTTTGTGACGGGTGGGGCCGAGCGGCTCTCCACGGTGACGCGGGACAGCGCGGCCCCCGCGCTGCTGCCGGCCGCGCCGCTCGAGGGTGCGGCCGTGCGCCCGCTGCCGGACCACCAAGAAGCGCTGCGCAGGCTGTGGCTGCGCTCCAGCTTCGTGGCGCTGCCGATCGCCGCTGCCGGGCTCGTTCTCGTCACGCTGATCAGCAATCTGTTCGCCGTAGGGATCGACTGGTTCGGCTCGCACCAGGCCGCGCTCGCCTCGTATGTGGCGGCCGGTCTCTTCGCCGCCGCGGCTGCCGTCGGCTACTTCCTGGAACTGCCGGACGGGCAGACCCCGCGCCCCCGTTCCCCGCTGGAGGGGCTGCGCAGGCCCAGGACGGCGGAGGGCGGAGCGGACAAGGGCCGTAGCGGCGCCGTGCCGCTCCTCGTCGTCGCGGGCGGGGCGATCGGCGGCGCCGTTGCGGCGGCCGTCGCGCTCGCTCCGCTGCACGCCGCCGATCTGGGCGGCGGGCCTGTCGCGTTCGGGCTGCTGGCGCTGATGCTGACCGGCGGCACTGCCGCGGGCATCCGGCTGGCGCCGCACACGATGCCGTCGCTCTCGCGGCGCCGGCTGCTCGCGCTCGTCACCGGTCTGACCGGTGTCGTTCTGCTGGCGGCCGGGCTGGTGTCCGACACCGCCACCGTCATCGGGCTGGCGCTGCTGGCCGGAGTGGGCGGCGGTATCGCCGCGAACACGCTGCACACGCTGCTCGACCAGGAGACCGAGGAGTCCCGCCGGATCCGTACGACGGAGCACCTCCAGGCGGTGGTGCGGCTGTCGCTCGCGGTGGGCGCGATCCTGGCGCCTGTGGTCGCCGCGCTCATCGGGCCGCACCGGGTGGACAACGGTTCGTTCGTCTTCGACCACGGCGGCGCCTCGTTCACGCTGATGCTGGTGGGCGCACTGCTGCTGCCCGTCGGCGCGATCCTGCTGGGCCGTACGGATGACCGGCAGGGGGTACCGCTGCGGCGGGACCTGCTGGAGGCGTTCGGCGGCGGCCACCCCCGGCAGGCACCGGCCCGGAACGGCTTCTTCCTGGTGCTGGAGGGCGGCGACGGCGCGGGCAAGACCACGCAGGTGGAGGCCCTGGCCGAGTGGATCAGGGCCAAGGGGCACGAGGTCGTCGTCACCAAGGAGCCCGGTTCCACGCCGGTGGGCAAGCGGCTGCGGTCCATCCTGCTGGACGTCTCCTCGGCCGGGCTCTCGCACCGCGCGGAGGCGCTGCTGTACGCCGCCGACCGCGCAGAGCACATCGACACGGTCGTCCGCCCGGCGCTGGAGCGCGGCGCCGTGGTGATCTCCGACCGCTACATCGACTCCTCCGTCGCCTACCAGGGCGCCGGGCGCGATCTGTCCCCGACGGAGATCGCCCGGATCAACCGCTGGGCCACCGAGGGGCTGGTGCCGCATCTGACGGTGCTGCTCGACATCTCGCCGGAGACGGCGCGGGAACGGTTCACCGAGGCGCCGGACCGCCTGGAGTCCGAGCCGGCCGAGTTCCACCAGCGGGTTCGGGCCGGCTTCCTGGCCCTTGCCGCCGCCGACCCGGCCCGCTATCTGGTCGTCGACGCCGGGCAGGAGCCGCAGACCGTCACCACGGCCGTCCGGCACCGCCTCGACCAGGTGCTGCCGCTCTCCGAAGCCGAGAAGAAGGCCCAGGAGGAGGCCCGTAAGCGGGCCGAGGAGGAAGCGCGCAAGCGGGCCGAGGAAGAGGCCCGTCGCAAGGCGGAGGAGGAGCGCAAGGAGCGCGAGCGCAGGGAGCAGCTGGAGAAGCTCCGCCGCGAGGAGGAGGAGCGCAAGCGCCGCGAGGCCGAACTGGCGCGCCAGCTGGAGGAGGCCCGGCGTGCCGAGGAGGCCCGTAAGCGGGCCGAGGAAGCTCGCCGTATCGAGGAGGAGCAGCGCAAGCGGCGCGAGGCCGAGCAGCGCGCCTACGAACAGGAGCAGGAGCGGCTGCGCAAGCGCGCCGAGGAGGAGAAGCGACTGCGCGCCGAGGCCGAGGAGCGCCGCCTCGAGCGGCAGCGCAAGGCCGAGGAGGCGCTGGTGAAGGCCGAGCAGGCGCGGGCCGCGGCAGCAGCCGAGGCGGCGGCCAAGGCCGAGGCGGAGGCCGCGGAGCGGGCGCAACGGGAGGCGGCGGAGGCGGCTGAAGCCGCGGAGGCGGGCTCGGCCGCGGAGACCGATGCCGCCGCTGAGGCTCCGGAGGCCGCGGCCGAGGCCGAGACGGATGCCGACGCGGACGCCGGTGCGGGTGCGGGTGCGGGTGCCGACGCGGACGCCGATGCCGACGCCTCGCCTGACGGGTCCGAGGCCGACACGGCGCAGATCCCACAGGTGCGGCCCAAGGACGACGGGGCCGCAGGACCGGACGCGGAGGACACCACACAGTTGCCGCGTCCCGGGGCGGCGTCGCCCGAGGACGAGACGACGGTGCTGCCGCGGGTCTCCGAGGCGGACGACACCCAGGAGACGACAGTCCTCCCGCAGGTCCAGGAGCCGCGCCAGGAGTCGGCCGCCGAGCCGGGCCCCGGGCCCGACGACGACCGTACGCGGGAGCTCCCGCAGGTCGAAGAGGGAGAGCCTCGTCCCCGTCCCTCCTGGGCCGAGGACACCCCGCTCGACGATGCGCCCACTCTGGCGGACAAGCTCCTGGGTCCGCACGAGAGCGACGACGAAGGCGACGACCACCGCCGTCGGTAGGGCGGTGGCGGACGACGACAGTCCTGGCCGGGGCGCGGCAGCCGCGGTGCCCGGCCGGACTGTCACCGGCATCCGCGACAATGGTCCCCATGGCGGTGTGGGACGACCTGGTGGGCCAGGACAGGGCAGCAAAGCAGCTGATCGCTGCCGCGCGCGATGCCGACGCGTATGTGACGGCGGAAGCCGAGGCGCGCGGCTCGGCCGACCTCTCCGGCTCCGCCATGACCCACGCCTGGCTTTTCACGGGCCCACCCGGCGCCGGCCGGGAGCAGGCGGCCCGCGCGTTCGCGGCGGCGCTCCAGTGTGTGAGCCCGGACCGGGCGCTGGGCGGCAGCCCGGGGTGCGGCTTCTGCGAGGGCTGTCATACGACGATGGTCGGCACCCACGCGGATGTGGAGGTCGTCCGTACGGATCTGCTGACCATCGGCGTGAAGGAGACGCGCGCGCTGGTGCGCGGGGCGCAGATGTCGCCGTCGGGCGGGCGCTGGCAGGTGATCGTCCTGGAGGACGCCGACCGGCTGACGGAGGGCGCGGGGAACGTGCTGCTGAAAGCCGTCGAGGAGCCCGCACCGCGGACGGTGTGGCTGCTGTGCGCGCCGTCGACGGAGGACGTACTGCCGACGATCCGCTCGCGCTGCCGGCACCTGTCGCTGCGTACGCCCCCGGTCGACGCGGTGGCGGACCTGCTGATGCGGCGGGACGGGATCGAGCCGGAGACGGCCGCCTTCGCGGCGCGGGCCACGCAGGGGCACATCGACCGGGCACTGCGGCTGGCCACGGACGAGCGGGCCCGTGCCAGACGGCAGGCGGTGCTCAAGCTGCCGACGCGGGTCGACGACGTGAGCAGCGCGCTGAGGGCGGCGCAGGAGCTGATCGACGCCGCGACGGAGGACGCCAAGCAGGTCGCCGAGGAACTGGACGCCAAGGAGACCGAGGAACTGCGAGCCGCGCTCGGTGCGGCGGAGGGCAAGCGGCTGCCACGGGGCACGGCGGGCGCGATGAAGGAGCTGGAGGACAAGCAGAAGCGCCGCTCCACCCGTACCCAGCGGGATTCGCTGGACCTGGCCCTGTCGGACCTGACGGCCTTCTACCGTGATGTGCTCGCCCGCCAGTTGGGCTCGTCCGTCGCGCTGTCGCACGACGAGGCGGCCGGTCCGATCGGGCAGCTGGCCGCCACCTCGCGCCCGGAGCAGACGCTGCGCCGGATCGAGGCCGTGCTGGAGTGCCGCCATGCGCTGGACCGCAATGTGGCTCCGCTGCTGGCCGTGGAGGCGATGACGATGGCGCTGCGGGCGGGCTGACGCACCTTTAGGCCCCCTGCGGGCGACGGGCCGGCGCCCGGCTGGGTACGCTCCCAGCACGTGCCGCCTGCGGAGGGATGCCCCATGAGCAAGTCACACGCCTCCCGTGTCCGGTACGGGGGCGCGTCCCGTATCCGGTACGGGGGCGCGGCGGCACTCACGGCCGCTGCCCTGCTGCTCTCCGGCTGCTCGTCGGACTCGGGCTCGTCCGGGGAGCCGGACACCGATCCCTCCGCGAAGGGCACCCGTGCGGGCGCCGACGCACCCCCGCTCAAGCCGCTGCCCGCGAAGATCCCCGACGAGCTGCGCCCGTACTACGAGCAGAAGTTGTCGTGGCACAGCTGTGGCCCGACCGAGTTCGAGTGCGCCACGCTGCGGGTTCCGCTGGACTACGACAAGCCCGGGGACGACCCCAAGGACGCCGCCGAGAGCGTGGGCCTGGCGGTCACCCGTACCAAGCCGAAGCAGGGCAAGGCCGAGGGCGGCTCGCTGCACATCAACCCGGGTGGCCCGGGCGGTTCGGCGATCGAGTACGTCCAGCAGTCGGCGGCCCTCATGTATGCGCCGCAGGTACGCGAGCACTACTCGCTGGTCGGCATGGACCCGCGCGGCGTCGGCCGCAGCGAGCCCGTCGAGTGCCTGAGCGACAAGCAGATGGACGCGTACACGCGTGTCGACCAGACACCGGACGACGCGAAGGAGACCGACGCGCTCACCTCCGCGTACGGGAGGTTCGCCAAGGGCTGCGAGAAGCGCACCGGAAAGCTGCTCGGCCATGTCTCGACGGTCGAGGCGGCGCGCGACATGGATGTGCTGCGTGCCGTGCTCGGCGACAAGAAGCTCAACTACGTCGGCGCCTCCTACGGCACCTATCTGGGCTCCACCTACGCGGGCCTGTTCCCGAAGCGCTCCGGCCGGGTCGTCCTGGACGGCGCCTTGGACCCCTCCCTCTCGGCGCGCCGCGTCAACCGTGAGCAGACGGCGGGCTTCGAGACGGCGTTCAAGGCGTTCGCCCGCGACTGCGTGGGCATGTCCGAGTGCCCCCTGGGCTCGGACGGTGTCCGGCAGGCGGGCAAGAAGCTGAGCGCCCTCTTCGCCCGGGTGGACCGCAAACCGCTCAAGACCGAGGACCCCTCGCGCCCCCTGACCGAGTCCCTGGCCACCACGGGTGTGATCCGCGCCATGTACGACGAGGGCTCCTGGCCCGGGCTGCGTGAGGCGCTGACAGCGGCGAAGAAGGGCGACGGTGCGCAGCTGCTGGAGCTGTCCGACGACTACTACGAGCGCGGCCCGGACGGCGCGTACAGCAACATCATGTACGCCAACCCGGCCGTGAACTGCCTCGACCTGCCCCCGGCGTTCTCCGGCGCCGCCGAGACCCGTAAGTCCCTCGCCTCCTTCGAGAAGGCCAGCCCCGTCTTCGGCCGCGGCTTCGCCTGGGCGGCGCTGAACTGCGGCGAATGGCCGGTCAAGCCGACAGGCGGGCCGCACCGTATCGCTGCCGAGGGCGCCGACCCGATCGTGGTCGTCGGCACCACCCGCGACCCGGCCACCCCCTACCGCTGGGCCCAGGGACTGGCGGGCCAGCTGACCCCGGCCCGTCTCCTCACCTACGAGGGCGACGGCCACACCGCCTACCTGCGCGGCAGCGACTGCGTCGACGGCGCCGTCAACGCCTACCTCCTCCAGGGCAAGCCCCCCAAGAACGGCACCACCTGCAAGTGACCCCCCCCGAACCCCCGTCCCGACCACCCCCACAAACCCTGTAGACTTGTCGCCGCAGCGGCCCCCAGACTGGCCGCACGCACATTGCCGCCTTAGCTCAGTCGGCCAGAGCGACGCACTCGTAATGCGTAGGTCAAGGGTTCGATTCCCTTAGGCGGCTCAGTTGAAGCCCAGGTCACACCAGTTGTGACCTGGGCTTTTTGTTGTGTTGGGGGAGGTCGGGACCGGGCCGGCTGTGCGGGAGCAGGGTGGTGGCGGTGAGGAGGAGGGTGTTGCGGTAGAGCCAGTGGCCGTCGAGGTGATCAAGGGGTCGGCCGTCGACCGTCGGTGCGGGGGTGAGGAGCCGGGCCGCGAAGGTGCCGGCGTCCGGGTCGACGTCGACGAGTGCCTCGTCGAAGTCCAGCTCGCGGTGGGTGAGCGGGTACCACGCCTTGAACACCGACTCCTTGATGCTGAACAGCAGGCGGCACCAGTGGATCTGTGGCGCGGTGTGCGAGAGGGCGTTGACCCAGGACTGTTCGTGGGGAAGGGCGATGGTTTCCAGCACGCCGTCCGGCAGGGGCTCGTTGGGCTCGGCGTCGATGCCCAGCCCGAGAATCTCGGTGCGACGGGACACGGCTGCGGCTCGGTAGCCCGCGCAGTGGGTCATGGAGCCGACCACGCCCTCGGGCCACCGGGGGGCGCCGCGCCGGTTGCGGAGCAGGGGTGCCGGCTCTACGCCGAGCGCGCTCAACGCCCGTCGCGCGCATACCCGTCCGGTGGCGAACTCGCGCTGCCGCTGCGGCAGTGCGCCGTCGATGATTGCCGCTTCCTGTGGGTACAGATGCGCCTCCGGTGGCCCTGCGGCGTCCGCGAACGCCTCGGCCGTAGCCACTGACCGGGGCAGCAATCCGTCGAGCAGGGCGACGCTCCCGGTGGCTTGCCGTGACGGTCCGGCGGTGGGGGTGGGTAGTACGGGACGGAGGGGCTCGCGCGGCGGGCGGGACCGCCACTCGCGCGGGTAGCCGATCGAGACCTCCTCGAACCGGACTCCGTCGTGCCAGGTGGTCCGGGGGATGTGCAGATGCCCGTAGACGACGGCCGTGGCGCGGAAGCGGCGGTGCCAGTCGGCTGTCAGTGCTGTGCCGCACCATTGGGCGAACTCCGGGTGCCGCAGGATCCTGGTGGGCTCGCGTACCAGGGGGAAGTGGTTGACCAGAACCGTGCGGTGGGAAGGGTCGACGGCCGCGAGCCGGCGCTCGGTCCACTCCACGCGGGTCCGGCACCACGCATCGCGGGTGGGGTAGGGGTCCGGGTGCAGCAAGTACTCGTCCGTGCAGACCACCCCCGCATCGTGGGCGAGGCGCAGCGACTCCTCCTTGGTGGCGGCGCCCGGTGCGCGGAAGGAGTAGTCGTAGAGCACGAACAGCGGGGCGACGGTCACCGGGCCGCTCTCGTCGTGCCACACCGGGTAGGGGTCCTCAGGGGTGACGACGCCCAGGTCTCGGCACGCTTTGACCAGCCGTCGGTACCGTCGCTCGCCGCGCAGCGTCACCGGGTCGCCCGGATGGGTCCACAGCTCGTGGTTGCCCGGCGCCCAGATCACTTTGGCGAACCGGTCGCTGAGCAGCCCGAGTGCCCGCTCGATGTCCCAGAACCGCTCGGCGACGTCGCCGGCGACGATCAGCCAGTCGGCGTCCGAGGTCGGGCGCAGCGAGTCCAGGATCGCGGCGTTCTCGCGGAACGCGACGTGCAGATCGCTGACAGCAAGCAGTCTTCCGTTCATCCGTGCGCCTTGTCCCCGTTGCATTCTCGCGGATGTGGCAGAACCGGCCCGCCGTCCGACTCGGTGTTTCAGGAGCGCCGAATGCGAGACAACTCGCTCTGTTGCGGCAAGAAGTCAGCGGTTGCCGGGTGCCGCATCAACAAAACAAGGCCGGAGCGATCGTGTCAACGGCCGCTCATAGCGGTCCGGGATGACGCTCCAGCCGGTGGAATCAATTTTCCTGTGCGACCTCGGAGTTGTGATGTGCGGCACAATCGATCTGTCGCTCGCCCGCTCCTGACGAGACTGGCCAAAGATGGACCCTATGCCATCGGTACCCCTCTCCGTGGCACGGTTTCGCCGGACGCGATAAAGAAATGGCCGGAATCGGGAACTCCCTTTTTGGCTGAGCACGTCCTCGCCGCTGTTGCCTGATCAAGCCCGCCCGAGTCGGCCAAGTCTGACCCCAAGCTGACCCCAATTTTGTTGAATCTTCTATCGAGAGGACACCGGTGAGTGAGAAAGCCACGACCACGGTGAAGTGCCTGGTCTGGGATCTGGACAACACGCTGTGGCAGGGCACGCTCCTCGAAGATGGTGAGGTGCGGCTTGCCGACGAGATCCGGGAGGTCATCGCCGAGCTCGACGACCGGGGCATACTCCAGGCCGTGTCCAGCAAGAACGACTTCGAGCCCGCCTGGGAACGGCTGGTGCAGCTGGGCGTGGCCGAGTACTTCGTGCTCGCCGAGATCGGCTGGGGCCCGAAGTCGGATGCGGTGCGGTCGATCGCCGAGCAGCTCAACTTCGCCCATCGCACAGTCGCGTTCATCGACGACCAGCCCACCGAGCGCGCCGAGGTGGAGTTCCATCTGCCGGAGGTCCGCTGCTACCCGGCCGAGCTGGCGGCCGAACTGACGGCGCTGCCGGAGTTCACCCCGGCCACCAGGACGGTCGACTCCGGCAAGCGGCGCCAGATGTACCAGGCGAACTTCCGCCGCGACGCCGAGCGGGCCGAGTTCACCGGGCCTGACGAGGCGTTCCTCCGCTCGCTCGATCTCGAACTGCGCATCATGCGGGCCACCGGGACCGAGTTGAGCCGGGTCGAGGAGCTGACCCAGCGCACCAGCCAGATGAACGCGACAGGCGTGCACTACTCCGACGAGGAACTGCGCGGGCTGCTCGCTTCCGAGGACCACGAGGTGCTCGTGGCCACCCTCACCGACCGGTTCGGCACCCACGGCGCCATCGGTGTGCTGTTGCTGGAAAAGCGCCCCGCGGCCTGGCACTTGAAGCTGCTGGCCACCTCGTGCCGAGTGGTGTCCTTCGGGGTTGGTGCGGTGATCCTGAACTGGCTGGCGAGCGAGGCTGCCGACGCCGGAGCGCATCTGCTCGCGGACTTCCGGCGCACCGACCGGAACCGGATGATGGAGATCGCCTACCGGTTCGCGGGATTCGACGACCAGGACTGCGACTGCAGGGCGTTGCTGCCCGTCAGCGAGACCGACGGGGTGGAGCGTCTGCACCTGGTGACCGAGCGGCGTGATCCGCCGGACACGATGCGCCTGATCACCCCCGATCTGGGGGCGCGGGTCCTGGAGGAGCAGCGCAGCAGGGGGTGACCCGGGCGGACGTCGGCCGTGTCCCCCGCGCGATCAGCGATCAGCGATCACGCAGCGGGGACGGCCGCCGACGGCCGGCTATGCGGCCTTCCTGCGGGCCAGTGTCACTCCGTCGGCCAGGGGCAGGACGCAGGTCTCCACCCGGTCGTCGGCGTGGATGAGTTCGTTCACCTGGCGGATGGCGAGGGTGTCCGGGTCGTCGGCTGCCGGGTCGACGACCCGGCCGAAGAACAGGGTGTTGTCGAGGACGATGAGTCCTCCCGGCCTGACCAGGGCTACGGCTTCCTCGTAGTACGCGGGGTAGCCCGTCTTGTCGGCGTCGATGAACACCAGGTCGACGCTTCCCTCGCCCTCCGTCCCGCGCAGCTCGGCGAGGGTTTCGCGGGCGTCGCCGATCCTCAGCTCGATCCGGTCGGCCACACCTGCGCGTTCCCAGAATTCGGCACCGATGTCGGTCCACTTCTTGCTGATGTCGCAGGTGATCAGCCGCCCGCCCTCGGGGAGCGCGCGTGCCATGCACAGGGTGCTGTACCCGGTGAAGGTGCCGATCTCCAACACGCGGGAGGCGCCGGTCAGTTGCACCAGCAGCGTGAGGAACCGGGCTTCTGTGGGCGGCACCTGCATCGACGGGCCCCCGGGCAGCTCGGCCGTCAGCGTTCGCAACGCGGTCAGCACCTGGTCCTCGGGGTGGGAGATGTCCTCGACGTAGGCGAGCAGTTCTTCGGTGACGGCAAGCTGAGTGGCCATGGGGCCAACCTACCGTCGTACTCGGGTGCGATCACCTGGTTCGGATTCGAACGCACCGTGCGGCGGGCCGAGTTCGGGGCCTCGGCGGCTGCGTGTCCGTACCCGCGCACGCTCGCCGGCAGCAACGTCGGACCTATTTCTTGTCGTGTCCTCGCCATCGGGCGTTGCGTCGGACCACTCATGCGCTCCGTGAAGTGCCAGCTCAAGAACACAATCGTGAAGAACCTTACTTTCCTGTTACGTAGAAGCGGAGATCACAACTCGAAGTTCATTGCATCTCGTTGGCGACTTCCGATAGTGTGATCGACGATCACGGGGGGAGTGACGGGGAGTAGTGCTGTCCCCCTGTGGTCCGAGGCTGCGAAAATCGCGGCCTGACATTACGGGGGCACGAAAATGTAGTAATTCTTCATGGGTGCAGCGCTGGCGCCGCCCGGCTTCGACGGCGACTGCCGTCCTCTTTCTTGTATTCTCAGGACTTTGCGGCGCTCTTCGGTCCTGCGGGATTCCATGACGCCTGCAAGGGGTCAATGGGTCTCGTTCTTCTTCCTGCAATGAATCGTCACTTTCGAATCCGAACTTTTTCCTCGTAGGTCCGGAAGACCTTCACGGGTGGTTCCGGGCCGGGCTGAAATGCCAGTTCGACACTGTTCTGGAACGGATACCGATGGCCGACTCACCGACGCTCACCGAAGCCTTCACCAATACCGCTGACGACCCCTGTTCGGGTACGCATGCGCTGGTGACGGCACGCCGGCCTGCGCCGTCCGTCGGCCAGGAGCGGCTGTCGACACCGCTGGCCCATGTGGGCCTAGCGCAGACCGACGGTGCGGTCCGTACCGGCTGCAGCCGACTCCTGCACCCGTCGGCGCCGCGCACCCCGCGAACTCGAGGCGTCGGCACCCCCCGTTCAGGCCGCGCGGACCGCGTCCGTGCCGGAGCGTGCCGCGTTCCGGCGCGCCAAAAGCAGAGGTGAATTGATGGACGTCGCTGTCATCGGCATCACAGGGCGCTACCCGCAAGCGGAGGACCTGGACACTCTCTGGGCGCACCTCCGGGAGGGCAGGGACTGCGTCACCGAGCCGCCCGCCGACCGGTGGGCGGAGGCGCAGCGGTCCGAAGCCTGGGGCGGATTCCTCGACGGGATCGACAAGTTCGACCCGGCGCTGTTCGACATCTCGCCCCGCGAGGCAGCGCTGATGGATCCACAGCAGCGGCTGTTCCTGGAGACGGTGTGGGAACTGCTGGAGGGCTGCGGCGTCACCCAGGAGACCATCGAGCAGCAGTACGGACGGCGCGTCGGCGTCTACGTCGGGGCCGCCTGCCAGTTGTACCGGGCGGACGCCTCCGATCCCGCAAGTGCGGCGCTCACCTCGACAGCCTCGTACAACCTCATCGCCAACCGTGTCTCCTACTTCTTCGGGCTGGAGGGGCCGAGCCTGGCGGTGGACAGCATGTGCGCCTCCTCGGCCATGGCCATCCATCTGGCCTGTGCCGATCTGCACCGCGGGGAGAGCCGACTGGCGGTCGCAGGCGGGGTGAACCTGGCCACCCACCCGGACAAGTTCCGCGGGCTGGCCGAGATGGGGCTGCTGGGCAGCCACCGGGGCAGCCGCAGCTTCCGCAACGGTGACGGCTACCTCCCCGCCGAAGCAGTCGGCGCCCTGCTGCTCAAGCCGCTGGACGCGGCAGTGCGCGACGGCGACGACGTACACGCCGTCATCAAGGGCAGCGCCTCGCTGCACAGCGGTCGCGCCAACGGCTTTCTGACGCCCAGCAGCCGGGCCCAGGTGACCGTCATGCAGCGGGCACTGGAGCAGGCCGGCGTCGAGCCGGACTCGATCGGGTACGTCGAGTCGGCGGCCACCGGCGCCACGGCGTCCGACGAGACCGAACTGAGCGCCCTGCGCGAGGTGTTCGGCGAGTCGGCGGAGCCCGTGGTGGTCGGCTCCGTGAAGTCGAACCTCGGGCACCCGGAGGCGGCCTCGGGGGTGGCGCAGCTCACCAAGGTCGCCCTCCAGCTGCGGCACCGCGAGCTGGTCCCGCTCACCGAGGCCGGAGAGCCCAACCCCGGCCTCGGGCTGGACGGCAGCCCGCTGACCCTCTGCGAACGGCTGACTCCCTGGAACAGGCGCCGGGATGCCGAGGGCCGGCCGACGGCACACCGGGCGCTGATCAACTCCGTAGCCGTCGGAGGCAGTCACGTCAGCCTGGTGGTCGAGGCTGCACCGGAGAGCGCGGAGCAGCGGCAGCCCCAGGCCGACACCCGCGCGCAGCTCGTCGTGGTGTCTGCCGCAGGCCGGTCGCGGCTGCTCACGGCAGTGCGGCGGCTGGACGAGTTCCTCGGGCGCAGCGACGCGGTGAGCCTGGCGGATGTCGCGTACACGCTTCAGTCGGGCCGTGAGGCGATGCCCGAGCGGCTCGCCGTGGTGGCGGGCGATGTCGGCGAGCTGCGTGGCTCCCTCGCCCGGTTCCTGGCCGGGGCCGACGACTCCGACATGCATACGGGCAACGCCGAGGAAGGCGGGGCAGGCCCCCTCCTCGCGATGCTCGACGGGGCGCCGGGCGAGGCGTTCCTCGCCGCGCTGGTCGCCGACCGCGACCTGGAGCGGCTCGCCGAACTGTGGGTGAACGGCGCCCGGATCCCCTGGAGCAAGCTGCACCCGGAGCGCCGGCGCCTGCTGCCGCTGCCGGGTACCGCGTTCGAGCGGGAAAGCTACTGGCTCGGCCGTACGAGCGCTCCCGCGTCCGCGTCGGCGCCCGCTCCCGCGACCGAACGGTCCGAGCTCCCGGAGCCCGCTCCCGTGGACCCGGCGTCCGCGGGAGCCGAACAGGCCGACAGGGAAGGCGGGGCGGAACAGGCCGACAAGGAAGCAAAGGAAGCAGTCGTCCTGGCCGTCTGCGCCGAGCTGCTCGGGTTCCAGCCGGACGAGCTCGGACCTGAGGACAGCTTCCTGGCGCTGGGAGGCCACTCGCTGCTCGCCCACCGGTTGGCCGCGCTGCTGCGGGAGCGGGGCCTGCACTGTTCCCCGCCCAGCATCCTGCGGGCTCGCTCGCTCGCCTCCATCGCCGACGCGGCAGAAGTGGTCGGGACGGCCGACACCCTCGAACCTGTCGAACCTGTCGAAGCAGCCGAACCTGCCGAAGCAGCCGGAACGGCTGAACCAGTACCGGCGAGCGCGGTGACGGCCTCCACGGTGGACGGCGGCACGGGGGCCAGCGGCACGGTGGACAGCGGGTCCGCTCCGGCGCCCGCCGGGATACCCGGGAACAGCACCCGTATCACCCCCGACATGCTGCCTCTGGTGTCCCTCACCGAGGAGGAAGTGGCGGCCGTCGTCGCCGCTGTGCCGGGCGGAGCGGCGAATCTCCAGGACGTCTACCCGCTCGCCCCGATGCAGGAGGGCATGTTCTTCCACCACATCAGGGAGAGCGCGCACGACCCCTACGTCTCCTCGGGGCTGTTCTCCTTCGCGGACCGCGACTGTCTGGACGGGTTCGCCCGGGCGCTGCAGGCGGTCATCGTCCGGCACGACGCGCTGCGCACCGTGCTTCTTTCGAACGGGCTGAGCGGACCTGTCCAGGCGGTGCTGCGGCAGGTGGAACTCGCCATGGAAGAGGTCGAGCTCGCTTCCGGCAGGCCGGCCGAGGAGCAGCTCGCCGAGCTGCTCCGGCACGCCCCGCGCATGGAGCTCGACCGGGCCCCGCTGATCCGGCTGCGGCGCGGCCGGCATCCGGACACCGGGGTGTGGCATGCGGCGTTGAGCCTGCACCACACCATCCACGACGCCTCGTCGCTCGGCCTGCTGTTCGCCGAGATCGGCGCGCACATGGAGGGGCGGGCCGAGAGCCTGCCGGACCCGGTGCCGTACCGCGCGTTCATCGAGCACACCCGGCGCGGGCCGGAGGACCTCGATGCGGCCGCCGCCTTCTTCACCGAGCTGCTCGGCGAGGTGGCGGAGCCCACCGTGATGTTCGGACTGCACGATGTGCACGGCGACGGAGAACAGGTCCTGGAGGTACGCCGGTCGCTGGACGACGGGCTGGGCCGGCGTATCCGTGCGCTGGCCGAAGAACTGCGGACCAGCCCCGCGACGCTGTTCCACGTGGGCTGGGCCCTGACCGCCGCCGCCTGCTCCGACCGCGACGATGTGGTGTTCGGCACGGTCATGTGGGGGCGACTGCAAGGGCCCGCCGGGACGCAGAGCATGCTCGGCAGCTTCATCAACACCTTGCCGGTGCGCTTCGAGCTGGCCGGCCGCAGTGTGCGGGAGCTGGTGGAGCAGGCCGATACGACGCTGCACCGGCTGGTGCGCTTCGAGCAGACCCCGCTCTCCGAGGCCCGGGCGCACAGTGGACTGCCCAGCCCGGAGACGCCGCTGTTCAACGCGATCCTCAACTACCGGCAGATGCCGGGGGACAACGGAGTCGAGCGTCTGCTCCAGCGGGTGGGCGTCACCCCGCTGTCGTCCGAGGTGATCGAACGCAGCAACTACCCGCTGACCGTCTCGATCAACGACCTCGAGGACACGTTCCAGATCGACGCCCAGATCCACCAGGCGCAGGACGCCGATGTGGTCGTCGACTGCCTGGAGGCCGCCATGGTCGCCCTCACCGACGCGCTGTCCGGTCAGGAGAGCGCCGGGCGCCCGGCCGTGGAGCTGTCCGTGCTGCCGTCCGCGATGCGGGAGCGCGAGATCGCCGGGTTCGCCTGGGAACCGGTGACGACCGAGGACCCCGGCGGCGTCCGCTCCGACCGCCGCGTGGACGCGTGGTTCGAGGAGATCGTGCGCGAGGTGCCGGACGCGGTGGCGGTGCGGTGCGAAGACCGTTCGCTGACCTACCGGGAGCTGAACGCGCGGGCGAACCGTCTCGCGCGGTATCTGCGGGCGCAGGGTGTGACGCGTGACGCGCTGGTCGCGGTGTGCCTGCCGCGGAGCGAGTGGCTGGTGGTGTGTGCGCTGGCGGTGGTGAAGGCCGGCGGCGCGTACGTACCGCTGGATCCGTCGGCTCCGGCGGAGCGGCTCGGGCATGTGCTCAGGGACAGCGCCCCGCGTGTGCTGCTGGTCGACGGCGCGGTGCCCGAGGGGCTCGACGCGGGCGAGGCCACGGTCGTGGACGTACCCGGGGACGCCGGCCGCTGGGCGGACCTGCCGGACGGCGACCTGGAGCCCGAGAAGGGTGCCTCGACCGGGGATCTGGCGTACGTGATCTATACGTCCGGTTCCACCGGTCTGCCCAAGGGCGTGATGGTCGAGCACCGCAACATGTCGCGGTTCTTCGTCGCCGCGCAGGAGTGGTTCGGCTACCGGACCGGGGACGTGTGGACGCTGTTCCACTCCTTCGCCTTCGACTTCACCGTCTGGGAGATGTGGGGCGCGCTGCTCCACCGTGGCCGTCTCGTGGTGGTCACGCAGGAGGTGGCGCGCAGCCCGAAGGATTTCTACGCGCTGCTGTGCGAGGAAGGCGTCACCGTCCTGGGCCAGACCCCCACCGGCTTCGGGCAGCTGATCGCAGCCCAGGGCGAGGACGGCGCCCCGCACCAGGTACGGACGGTGCTGCTCGGCGGGGAGGAACTGGACGCCTCGCCGCTGGCTCCGTGGTTCCGGCGGCCGGTCAACGACGGGACCACGCTGGTCAACATGTGGGGCACCACCGAGACGACGGTGGTCTCCACCTACCGGGAGGTGACCGAGCCCGACACCCGGCTGACGACCCGGCCCATCGGCCGCCCGTTGCCGGGCTTGAGCGTGTATGTGCTGGACAAGTACGGGAAGCCGGTGCCGACCGGCGCGGTGGGCGAGCTGGTCATCGGCGGCGAGGTCGTGGCACGCGGCTATCTGAACCGGTCGGAGCTGACCGCCGAGCGCTTCGTGGAGGATCCGTTCTGCGGCGTACCGGGTGCCCGGATGTACCGCACGGGAGACCTGGGGCGCCGGCTGGCGGACGGCACCCTGGAGTTCCTCGGGCGCACCGACGGCCAGGTCAAGATCCGCGGCTACCGCATCGAGCTGGGTGAGATCTCCACCCGCCTCAACGAGCACCCCGCCGTCGCGGATGCCCGCGTGGTGGTGCGCGGCCAGGGCGACGACCGGCGGCTGGTCGGATACGTCGTACCGTCCGACGGCGCGGCGCGACCGGTGCACGAGCTGCTGCGGCTGGCCCGTACCGAACCGCAGGTCCTGGACCGTGTGCACGAGCTGCCCAACGGGCTGCCGGTCTTCGCCCCGGACCGCGGCGAGGCCGAGGCCCGCTACGCGGAGATCTTCACGGGGCAGGGCTTTCTGCGGCACGGCATCACACTCGGCGAGGGCGACTGTGTGGTGGATGCCGGTGCCGGTATCGGCCTCTTCACGCTGTTCGCGGGGCTGCACTGCCCGGCGGCCAGGCTGTACGCGTGCGAGCCGAGCGGGCCGCACTCCGACGCGCTGCGCCGCAACATCGCGCTGCACGGACTGGACGCGCGGGTCTTCGACGGGGCACCGGCCGCAGCCCTGGCCGAGATCGTGGCGGAGGAGGGCATCGACCGGATCGACCTGCTGAGGGTGGGCGCGGAGTCCGCAGGGTCCGATGTGCTCCGCGGCATTGCGGACACCGACTGGCTCAGGATCCGCCGGCTCGTGGTCGAACTCCCCGATGCCGACGGGCAGCAGGAGAAGGCGGTGGCGCTGCTGGAGGAGCACGGCTTCGATGTCGTCAGCGAGCGGCGCGAAGGAACGGGGCCACAAGCGGCGCCGTACGTCCTGTTCGCCAGGCGCCCCGGCACCCCGGAAGGGGCAGGCGCCGTGCTGGACGTGCCCGTGCCGCGCTGGCCGAACGAGCGGATCCTGAAGGCGGAGCTGGACGCCGCGGTGCGGGCCGCTCTCCCGTCGTACATGGCGCCTTCCGGCTACGTCCTGCTGGACGAACTGCCGCTGACCGGCAACGGCAAGCTGGACACCGGCGCGCTGCCGGAACCCGAGATCCTGCGGCGGTCCGATGAGCAGGGAGCGGCCCCCCGCACCGATACCGAGCGTGTCGTCTGCGAGGTCTGGGCCGAGCTGCTGGACATCGACGCCGGGCACGTCGGGCTGGACAGCAACTTCTTCTCGCTGGGCGGCAATTCGCTGCTCGTCACCCGCATGATCAATCTGATCAAGCAGCGGACGGGGGTGGAACTGCGGGTCCAGACGATCTTCGGAGCGGAGCAACTGGCCGATCTGGCCGCCGAGGTGGAGCGGAGCCTGCCGGATGCCGGGCCGGCCGCCGCGCTCGACCTGGACACGATCAGCGAAAGCATCAGCCTCGTCCAGAACATGACCGACGCAGAGCTGGAAGCGCTGGACATCGACAACGCCGTCGCCGACACCGAGAGCTGAGCAGAGAGATCAATATGAGCATGCCGCAAGAGGAGAGCGGGCAGGAGCTGATCCGCAAGATTCAGTCCATGCCCTTCAAGCGGCAGCGCGCCGTGATCGCGCTGTTGCGCAAGCAGGGTGTCGACGTGTCCGCGCTGGATCTCATTCCCCGCCTGCCGCGGTCCGAGGACCAACTGCTGCCGCTGTCCTTCGCCCAGCAGCGGCTGTGGTTCCTGGCCCAGTTGGAGGACAGCAGCGCCCACTACAACGTCCCGATGGCGCTGCGGCTGCACGGCAAGCTCGACCGCGCCGCGCTGCGCCGTGCGCTGACGGAACTCGTGCTGCGGCACGAGGCGCTGCGTACCCGCTTCGAGGACCGCGACGGCGTCCCGCACCAGATCATCGACGACGGCGCCGACTTCGCGGTGCGCGAGCGGGATCTCGACGACCCGGCGGCCGTCGTCCGGACCTGCCAGCAGGAGATGCTCACCCCCTTCGACCTGGCGCACGACACGCTGATCCGGGCGCTGCTGCTGCGGGAGAGCGAGACCGAGCACGTCCTGATGGTGACGATGCACCACATCGTCTCGGACGGCTGGTCGGTCGGCGTGTTCTTCCGCGAGGTGACCGAGCTGTACGAGGCACACCGCCAGGAGCGTGAAGCCGACCTGGAGGCGCTGCCCGTGCAGTACGCCGACTTCGCGCACTGGCAGCGCCAGTGGCTGGCCGGCGAGGTGCAGACGCGGCAGATCGAGTACTGGAAGAAGCAGCTGGACGGCGTCGACCCGGGGCTGACCCTGCCGGCGGACCGGCCGCGCCCGGCAGTGCGCGACCATGAGGGCACCCGGGAATTCTTCCGGTGCTCCCCGGAACTCCTCGGGCGGCTCCGGAAGCTCGGCGAGCAGCACGACGCCACGCTGTACATGACGCTGCTGGCCGCCTACTCCGTCGTACTGCACCGCTACACGCAGCAGACGGACATCGCCGTCGGCACCATCGTGGCCAACCGCAACCGGGCCGAGGTGGAGGGGCTGATCGGCCTGTTCGCCAACACCCTGGTGATGCGCAACGACCTGTCCGGCGACCCGGCCTTCGCCGAACTGCTGACCCGGGTGAAGCAGACGGCGTTGGAGGGCTACGACCACCAGGACGTGCCGTTCGAGGCGGTGGTGGACGCTCTGCAGGCGGACCGCAGCCTCAGCCACTCGCCGGTGTTCCAGTCGGTGCTCGTGCTTCAGGAGGAACAGGCCGAGCCGAAGCTGACCCTGGGCGGGCTGGAGGTGACCTCTGTCGAGGTCGACTTCGACATCAGCAAGTTCGACCTCACGCTGGATCTGCGGGAGACCCCGGACGGACTGACCGGTGCCGTGGAGTACAGCACAGCGCTGTTCGACAGGGAGACCGTCCAGCGCTTCATACGTCACTTCACCACTCTCCTCGCCTCCGTCGCCGAGGCGCCGCAGGAACGCATATCCCGGCTGGAGCTGATGGACAGTGCCGAGCTCAGCCGCCGGGCGGAGGAGTGGAAGGCGCTGCCCGGGGACGCGACGTCGTCCGAGCGGTGCCTGCACGAGTGGTTCGAGGAGAGGGCGCGTGCGGCGCCCGACGCCGTTGCCGTGCGGTGCGAGGACCGTTCGCTGACCTACGGGGAGCTGAACGCGCGGGCGAACCAGGTGGCCCGGTTCCTGCGCACCCGGGGCGTGGGCCGCGAGTCGCTGGTGGCGCTGTGCCTGCCGCGGAGCGAGTGGCTGGTGGTGTGTGCGCTGGCGGCGCTGAAGGCCGGCGGCGCGTATGTACCACTGGACCCGAGCGCGCCGCCCGAGCGGCTGCACCATGTGCTGACGGACAGCGCCCCGAAGGTGGTGCTGGTGGACGGCGGCGTGCCCGAGGGGCTGGACGTCGGCCGGGCAGCAGTGGTGGACGTGCGCGACCGCTGGGACTGGCTGCCGGCCGACGATCTGGAGCCGGTGGACGGTGCCTTCCCGTCGAACCTGGCGTATGTGATCTACACGTCGGGGTCGACGGGTCTGCCCAAGGGCGTGATGGTCGAGCACCGCAACGTCTCCCGGCTGTTCACCACGACACGGGAGTGGTTCGAGTTCGGCCCGGAGGACGTGTGGACGCTGTTCCACTCCTTCGCTTTCGACTTCTCGGTGTGGGAGATGTGGGGGGCGCTGCTGCACGGCGGCAGCCTGGTGGTGGTCCCCCAGGAGGTGACGCGTAGCCCGCGGGACTTCTACACGCTGCTGTGCGAGGAGGGCGTCACCGTTCTGAACCAGACGCCGAGCGCCTTCGGCCAGCTGATCGCGGCGCAGGGCGAGGACGGCGCTCCGCACCGGCTGCGGACGGTGGTCTTCGGCGGTGAGGCGCTGGACACCGCGGCGCTGCGGCCCTGGTTCGAACGGCCGGTCAACGCCGGGACCGAGCTGGTGAACATGTACGGGATCACCGAGACGACCGTGCACGTCACCTACCGCGCGCTGACCGAGGCCGACACCGCTCGCGTCGTCAGCCCGATCGGCGGCCCGCTGCCGGACCTGACCGTGTACATCCTGGACGCGCACGGGAATCCCGTGCCGACCGGCGCCGTGGGTGAGATGTATGTGGGCGGCGCGGGTGTGGCGCGTGGGTATCTCAACCGGCCGGAGCTGACCGGGGAGCGCTTCCTGGACGATCCGTTCCGTGGCGTGCCGGGTGCCCGGATGTACCGCACGGGAGACCTGGGCCGTCTGCTGGCGGACGGTTCGCTGGAGTACCACGGACGCAACGACGACCAGGTCAAGATCCGTGGTCACCGCATCGAACTCGGTGAGATCTCCGTCCGTCTCGACGAGCACCCCCAGGTCGGCTCGTGCGCCGTCGTGGTCCGCGAGGACCGGCCCGGCAACCGGCAGCTCGTGGCCTACGTGGTGCCCGCGGAAGGGCAGGCCCAGCCCGAGCTCCGTACCGAGCTGGACCGGCTCGCGCGGCGGGTCCTGCCCGAGTACATGCTTCCCGGTGCCTATGTGTTCCTGCCGAGCCTGCCGCTGACCACCAACGGCAAGCTCGACCGCGCCGCGCTCCCCGCACCCGACATCGACGCCTACGCGGAGCGGGAGGAGCGGGCATATGTCGCGCCCTCCACCAGCACGGAGCAGACGCTGGCGGCGGTGTGGGCGGAACTGCTCGGCTTCGAGCGCGAGCAGATCAGCGCGGACGACAACTTCTTCACGCTGGGCGGCCATTCGCTGCTGATCACCGTCCTGGTGGCCCGGCTGCAGGACGCCGGTCTGCACCTCACCGTGCGCGACACGTTCAGCGCCCCCACCCTGGCGGCTCTGGCGGCGCGCATCGACGAGAACACCGGCGCCGACGGGTCCGCCGCGCCGGGAGCGGCCGGCGAGGGGAGCGCCGCCCGCTACACCGTGCCGCCGAACCTCATCCCTGAGGGATGCGACCGGCTCACACCCGAGCTGCTGCCCCTGGTCCGGCTCGGCCAGGAACACCTCGACGCCATCGCGGACCGCGTCCCCGGCGGCGCGTCCAACATCGCCGACATCTATCCGCTGGTTCCCTCGCAGGACGGCATCCTCTTCCACCATCTGATGGACCCGGAGAACGACCCCTACGTGATGTCCGCGGCGTTCACCGCGGAGGACGAGGCGGCGTGCACCGCGTTCACCGAAGCACTTCAGGGCGTGATCGACCGGCACGACGTGATGCGCACGGCGGTGCTCACCGAGGGGCTGCCGGAGCCGGTGCAGGTCGTCCACCGCTCGGTGCGGCTGCCCGTCGAGCACATACGCCTCGCCGGGGACGAGAGCGCGGCCGGGGAGGAGGCCGAGGAGCAGGTCAAGGCACTGCTGCACAGCCCTCCTCCGCTGCTGCCGGACCGGGCGCCGATGATGCAGCTCCGTATCGCTCCGGAGCCCGGCTCGCAGCGCCGGTTCCTGCTGGTGACCTTCCATCACCTCATCGAGGACGCGACCTCGCTGCGCCTGATCTTCGACGAACTGGCGACGCTGATGGCCGGGCGTGCCGACCTGCTCGCCCCGCCCGCGCCGTACCGCGACTTCGTCGCCCACACCCTGCACCAGTTGCGCACGGGCGACGCGGAGGAGTACTTCCGCACCACTCTCGGCGATGTCACCGAGCCGACGGTGCCGTTCGGGCTGAGTGATGTGCACGGTGACGGGCGGCGTACGCACAAGCCGCGCCGTTCGCTGTCCGCCGATCTCACCGGGCGGCTGCGGGCCGAGGCCGGGCGGCTCGGTCTCAGCCCGGCGTGGCTCTTCCACGCCGCCTGCGCCCGTGTCGTGGCCGCCAGCAGCGGACGCGACGACGTGGTGTTCGGCACCGTGATGTCGGGCCGTCTGCAAGGGGTGCCCGGCGTGGAGCGGATGCTGGGCAACTTCATCAACACCCTCCCGCTGCGTGTACAGCTGGCCGGACGCACCGTCCGCGATCTCGTCGACGAGGTCGCCTCCGGGCTGCGGGAGCTGATCGCCCGCGAGCAGTCCTCGCTGAGCCTGGCCCAGCGGTGCAGCGGGCTGGACAGCGATACCCCGCTGTTCAGCGCCGCGATCAACTTCCGGCACTTCGAGCCGGGCCACGAAGAGGTCGCCGCCCCCTCACTGGAGGCACAGGGGATCGGCTGGCTGAGCGTGATGGACCGCACCAACTACCCCATGGGCATGTCGCTCGACGACATCGGCGACGAGCTGTCCCTGACCGTCCAGGTCGAGGACGCGGTGGAACCCGAGACGCTGCTGACGTATGTGGAGACCGCGCTCGACGGCATCGTCGAGGCACTCGCCGCCGATGACGGGCGCAGCACCCGGGCCCTCGACATCGACGTGCTGCCCCCGGCCGAGCGGCAGCGGCTGCTGGCCGCAGCGCAGGGCGAGCGTCCGGCGTACCCGCAGGACTCCTGCCTCGCCGAGCTGTTCGAGGAGCAGGCGGCCCGGCGGCCCGACGCGATCGCCGTACGGCACGGCGAGCGGCAACTGACCTACGCCCAGCTCAACGCCCGCGCGAACCAGGTGGCGCACCGGCTGCGCGACGCCGGGGTCGGCCCGGACGTCCTCGTCGGACTGTGCGCCGACCGTACGCCGGAGCTGGTCGTCGGACTGCTGGGCATCCTCAAGGCGGGCGGGGCCTACGTCCCGATCGACCCCGACTATCCCGAACAGCGGATCCACAGCCTCCTGGAGAGCTCCGGGGTGCGCGTGGTGCTGGGCCGGTCCCGGCTGCCGGACGCACTGTTCGCCCAGGTCGCCGGGGTGGCCGAGGTGCTGCACCTCGACACCGGCGAGCGCGCCGCCGACCGGGTACAGGTGCTGGAGAGCATGCCCGAGCACAACCTCTCCCGCGCCGACCTGGGCCTGACGCCGGACCACCTCGCCTACGCCATCTTCACCTCCGGCTCCACCGGCCGGCCCAAGGGCGTACTGGTCGAGCAGCGCGGTGTGGTCCGGCTCGTGCGCAACCCCGACTACTTCGCCGCCGACGAGGAGACGGTGGTGCTGCACCACTCCTCGATCTCCTTCGACGCCGGCTCCCAGGAGGTGCTCACCCCGCTGCTCTCCGGCGGTCTGCTGGTGCTGCACGACGGTGACTCCAAGGACCCCGCGCAGCTGCTGGACAGCGTCGTACGCACCGGTGTGGACACCATGCTGCTGTCGGCCGCCTTCCTCCCGGCGTTCGTGGAGTCCGCAGCCGGCCGGACCGGCAGCGAGCTGCCGCTGCGCTGTCTGGCGGTGGTGGGCGACACCTTCTCGGCCCGGGATGTGAGCCGGCTGTACGCGGCACAGCCCGGCCTGACCGTCGTCAACGGATACGGCCCCACCGAGAACAGCATCGCCTCCACGTACCACGAGATCCCGCGGGACATCGCCGAGGAAGCGCGGGTGCCCATCGGCCGGCCCGTCCCGCACACCACCGCCTATGTGACCGACGAGCAGCTGCGGCTGGTGCCCGACGGGGTGATCGGCGAGCTGTGCCTGGGCGGTGCCGGAGTGGCCCGCGGCTACCTCGACGACCCGGAGACGACGGCCGAGCGGTTCGTGCGCGACCCCTTCGGCGAGGACCGCGGCGGCCGGCTGTACCGCACCGGCGACCTGGTGCGCAGGCTGCCCGACGGCACCTTGGAGTTCCGCGGCCGGGTGGACGACCAGGTCAAGGTGCGGGGCTTCCGGGTCGAGCCCGGCGAGATCGAGACGGTGCTGCACGCCCACCCCTCGGTGCACAGCGCCGTGGTCGTGCCGCAGACATCGGGGGAGGTCCACGGCCTCAGCGCCTATGTGCGCCCCGCGGAGGAGTGGCTGGAGGCGGCTGCCCAGGAGCAGACCGCCGAGCATCTGAACCAGTGGGAGCGGCTCTTCGAGGACCAGTACTCACGCAGCGGCGACGACGAGGCCGTCCCCGACGACCTGAATCTCGCCGGCTGGGAGAGCAGTTACACGGGGGAGCCCGTCCCCGAGCCGGAGATGCGCGAGTGGATCGACGGCACCGTCGACAGCATCCACCGGCTCCGGCCGAAGCGGCTGCTGGAGATCGGCTGCGGCACCGGGCTGCTCCTCTTCCGGTACGCGGAGAGCTGCGAGGCGGTGCACGGCATCGACATCTCTCCCTCAGCCCTGGAGGACGTACGGCGGGGTGCGGAGCGCCGCGGCTGGTCCCACGTCACGCTGCGGCAGGGCGATGCCCTGTCGGTGGCCGAGCTGGGCGCGGGCATGGACGAGGCGGCCTTCGACGTGGTCGTGCTCAACTCCGTGGCGCAGTACTTCCCCAGCCGCCACTACCTGGACGAGGTCATCGCGCGGATTCTGCCCCTGGTCGAGGACGGCGGCCACATCCTGCTGGGCGACATCCGCAACCTCGACCTGTTCTCCGCTCATGTGTCCGCCATCGAGCGCAGCCGCTCCGGCGTTCCCAGCACGGCGGGAGCATTGAACGCGCAGGTGCAGCGCCGTCGTCGGCAGGAGACCGAACTCCTGGTCAGTCCCACCTACTTCACGCGGCTGAAGGAGCGCTTCGAGGAACTGGGCGCCGTCGACATCAGGGTCAAGCGGGGAGTCGGCGACAACGAGATGCTCGCGTACCGCTACGACGTGGTGCTGACCAAGGGCTCCGCCGCGCCGGTGGCCGACCATCCCTGGCTGGAGGCCACCACTCCGGCCGAACTGCGGGCCCTGCTGGACGCCGGTGCCCCGGACCTGTTCGGCGTCACCGGGCTGACCAATCAGCGCGTCGCGGACGATGTACGCGTCTGCACCTCGCTGACCCGCTGGGCACCGTCCCGCCAGGTGGAGCCGCTTCCCGGTGGCTCCCGGCTGTCCACGCGGGCACAGGAAGAGGTCCGGGAACTGGAGGCGGTGCTGCGGCACGCCGAGGAGCTCGGGTACGAAGTGTCGGCAACCTGGTCGCAGGACCGGCTGGACGGCCTGGACCTGGTACTGGGCCGGGGCGCGGCGCCCCGGGCGTGGGCGCGCTCCCCGTACCGGGCCCAGCGGCTCGCGAACGCGCCGCAGGTCGACCGGCTGGGTTCGGCCCTGGTCCGGGAGCTGCGGGACCATCTGTCCCAGCGGCTGCCGGACCATATGGTCCCCGGTGCCTTCGTCGTGCTGGAGGAGCTGCCGGTCACCTCGCAGGGCAAGGTCGACAAGCGGGCGCTGCCCGCACCCGACGAGGAGGACGTGGCCAAGGAGGTGTACGTCGCGCCCCGTACCGAGGCCCAGCGCACCCTGTGCCGGATCGTCGGGGCTGTACTGGACCTCGAACGGGTCGGTCTCCAGGACAACTTCTTCAACCTGGGCGGTCACTCGCTGCTGGCCACGCGCCTCAATCTGCGGGTCAAGAAGGAGACGGGCATCGATCTGCCGCTCCAGCTCATCCTCACGGCCGCCACCATGGAAGAAATGGCCGGGGCTCTGGAAGCGGAGCTGGACACGCGGCCACGCGCTGAGCTGGTGCCTGCCGCACCCGCCGCCGAGGGCGCGGAGGCGCCGCTGTCCACCGCGCAGCAGGACCTGTGGTTCCTGCGTACGCCCGCGCACCTGGGTGCCGCGTACGACAACGTCCAGCTGGCGCTGCGGCTGCGGGGTCCGCTGGACCGTGACGCCTGCACCGGGGCCGTGCGCGCCCTGGTGGAACGCCACGCGATCCTGCGTACCAGCTATGTGCGCCGCGAAGGCACCGTCGTCCAGCGGGTGAACGGCGCCGACGGCTTCGAAGTGCCCGTCCTGGAGGTCCCGGAGCCGGGAAGGGCTGAGGAGGCCGCGCTCACCGAGTGGCTACGGGCGGAACGGCTGCGTCCGTTCGCGCCGGAGGACCGGCACCTGCTCCGCGCCCATCTGCTGGCCCTCGCGGAGGAGGAGCACGTCCTGGTCCTCACCCGGCCCTGGGGCGTCTTCGACGGCTGGTCGACGGGCATCGTGCTGCGGGAACTGCTCGTGGCCTACCGGGAGCTGCACTCCGGGCGCGAGCCGGCCTTCGCACCGCTGCCGCTCCAGTACGCGGACTTCGCCCGCTGGCAGAGCCGTACGGTGGACGCAGCGGAGCTCGACCGGCAGCGCGACTACTGGGTCGAGCAACTCGCCGATCTGCCCGGCTGCCTGTCGCTCCGTACCGACTACCCGCGCTGTCCGGTGAAGACCTACCAGGGCGCGGCGGTGGAGTTCTCCGTTCCGGCCGACCTGGTGGAGCGGTTGCGGAAGCTCAGCGCGGACCACGGCGCCTCGCTGTACATGACGATGCTGGCGGCCTACGCCGTACTGCTCAGCAGCCGCACCGACGACCGTGAGCTGGCGATCGGCTCCCCTGTGACCAACCGTCCGGCCGCCGAACTGGACCAGCTCGTCGGGTACTTCGTGAACAGGCTCGTGATGCGTCTGGAGGTGACCGGGCAGCGGGCCTTCACCGAGCTGCTGGGCCAGGCCAGGGAGGTGGTGGCGGAGGCACAGGAACACAAGGATCTGCCCTTCGCCGACCTCGCCCGCACCCTGGTGCCGCAGCCCGATCCGGCCTGCTCCCCGGTGTTCCAGGTGATGTTCAACCTGGTGCCGGCCATCTCGCCCGGCGGCGCGGGATCCGCGGCACCCGAACAGGACGCCAAGGACGCAGGCGGCCTCGACGGCCTGGAGGCGGAGCCCGTGGCCAACGGCGCCGGTACGGCGAAGTTCGATCTGAGCCTGGCGCTGCACGAGACGGACTCCGGGCTGGACGGCCACCTGGAGTACAGCACCGATCTGTTCGCGAGGGGCACCGCTGACCGTCTGGCGCGCAGCTATGTGCGCCTGCTGGAGCGGATCGTCCAGCAGCCGGACGCGGAGCCGGCCGGCCTGATCGCCGACACCGTGGAGTCCATGTGAGCCATCTCGTGGCCACGGTGCTCGGGGACGTGGCTCTCGTCGTGCTGGTGTCCTGGCTGTTCGGGGGCCTCGCCCGGCGCTTCGGGCAGCCCACCGTGATCGGCCAGATCCTCGCGGGCATCGCCCTGGGGCCGACCCTGCTGGGCCGGCTCCCGGGCGACCCGTCGGGATATCTGTTCCCCGATGAGGCGCGGCCGTTCCTGTCGGTGCTCTCCCAGATCGCGATCGTCCTGTTCATGTTCGTCGCGGGGTACGAGATCGACTTCCGCACCTTCCGGGCGGGCCGCACCGCGGTGAGCGTCGCGGCGGTGGGACTGCTGGTGCCGATGGCGCTGGCGGTCGGAGCCGTCTCGCTGGCCGGCGGGGCCTTCTCCGCGGTGGACCCGGGGCACGCGGACCAGCGTTCGTTCGCGCTGTTCGTGGCAGTGGCGGTCTCGATCACCGCGCTGCCGGTGTTGGCAGCCATCGTGCGGGAACGCGGCGCGGCCGGCACCCCCGCGGGAACGGTGTCGATCGCGGCGGCCGGGTTCATGGACGTGGCGGCCTGGCTGGTGCTCGCGGCGGTGCTGAGCGACTCCGGGCAGACGACCCGCTGGTCCTGGCCGGTCGCCCTGGCGCTGCTGGCGGCCTTCACCGCGTTCCTCCTCTGCGTGGTGCGGCCCGCGCTGCGCTGGTGGCTGGAGCGTCCGGCCACACTGCTGAGCAACCCGGTGCCGGTGGCGCTGGTCCTCGCACTGGGCAGCGCGTGGGTCACCGAGTCGCTCGGACTGCACGCCGTCTTCGGCGGGTTCCTCGCGGGGCTGGCCATGCCGCGGCGTGACGGCGTTCCGGACGCCGATGTGCTCGGGCCGATGGAACAGACGTCGGGCATGCTGCTGCCGCTGTTCTTCGTCACCACCGGGCTGTCCGTCGACATCGGCAGCCTGGGCGCCGACGGCTTCGGCCTGCTGGGCCTGATCCTGCTGGTGGCGATCGCCGGGAAGGCCGTCCCCGCCTACGGGGCCGCCCGGCTGGGCGGACTGGACGCCCGCCAGTCGAGGCTGGTCGCCGTCATGGTGAACACCCGGGGGCTCACCGAACTGATCGTGCTGGACGTCGGCCGGTCCGCCGGTGTCCTCGGCCAGGACCTGTACGTCGTTCTCGTCCTCATGGCGCTGGTCACCACCTTCATGACGGGCCCGTTGCTCCAGCTGGTCGGCACCAACCGTGACGCGGGCCGGCGACCGACGGGCCCCACGAAGCATTCCGAACGTTCCGAATCCACCTCTGCACAGACCGGACCGTCGATGCCGACGGCGATCAAACAGGAGACAGAATGAGCAACACCGAAGCATTTGATGTCGTAGTCGTCGGCGGCGGCCCCGGTGGTTCGACGCTGGCCGCGCTGGTGGCCAAGCAGGGGCACTCGGTCCTTCTCCTGGAGAAGGAGGTCTTCCCCCGCTACCAGATCGGGGAGTCCCTGCTGCCGTCCACCATCCACGGGATATGCCGGATGACCGGCGCCGCGGACGAACTGGCCAAGGCCGGTTTCCCGATCAAGAAGGGCGGCACGTTCCGCTGGGGCGCCAACCCGGAGCCGTGGCAGTTCTCCTTCTCGGTTTCCCCGAACATGGCGGGCCCGACCTCGACCGCGTACCAGGTCGAGCGATCCAAGTTCGACAAGATCCTGCTGGACAACGCCCGCCGGGTCGGTGCCGTGGTGCGTGAGGGCTGCGCGGTCTCGGAGGTGCTGGAAGAGGGCGACCGGGTCACCGGCGTGCGGTACACCGACGACCAGGGCGAACAGCGGGAGGTGTCGGCCCGGTTCGTGGCGGATGCTTCCGGCAACAAGAGCCGGCTCAACCAGCGGGTCGGCGGCCGGAGGGAGTACTCGGACTTCTTCCGCAACCTGGCGCTGTTCGGCTACTTCGAGGGCGGCAAGCGGATGCCGGAGCCGAGCCGTAACAACATCCTGTGCGTGGCCTTCGACAGCGGCTGGTTCTGGTACATCCCGCTGAGCGACACCCTCACCAGCGTCGGGGCCGTGGTCCGCCGGGAAGAGGCGGAGAAGGTGCAGGGCGACCCGGAGAAGGCCCTCCAGGCACTGATCGACGAATGCCCGATGATCTCCGAATACCTCGCTCCGGCCCGGCGGGTCACCGAGGGGCAGTACGGCGAGATCCGCGTCCGCAAGGACTACTCGTACCACCACACCGCCTTCTGGCGGCCGGGAATGATGCTCGTCGGCGACGCCGCCTGCTTCGTCGACCCGGTCTTCTCCTCCGGAGTGCACCTGGCCACCTACAGCGCGCTGCTCGCCGCCCGGTCCATCAACAGCACGCTGGCCGGCGCGGTCGAGGAAGAGGCGGCCATGAAGGAGTTCGAGATGCGCTACCGCCGTGAGTACAGCGTGTTCTACGAATTCCTGATGTCCTTCTACGACATGCACCAGGTGGAGGGCTCCTACTTCTGGGAGGCCAAGAAGCTCACCAAGAACAGCCATTCCGACATGGAGTCGTTCGTCGACCTGGTGGGCGGCGTGTCCTCGGGGGAGACGGCACTCCGCGACGGGGAAGCTCTTACGCAGCGCCTGAATGCGCAGAACGAGGAGTTCGCCTCCGCCGTCGAGACCATCGCCGACGGCGACAACGACAACTGGGCCCCGCTGCTGGGTTCGTCGGTGGTGCGGGAGGCGATGACCGAGAGCTCCAAGGTGCAGATGCACGCCTCGCTGGGTGAGGACGCCGAAGAGGAGACACCGCTGTTCGACGGCGGACTGATCCCCTCGCCCGACGGAATGTCCTGGGTCCACGCCCCGGCCGGCTGACGAAGTGGCCCGGGCCGAGCGGCCCGGTGCAGCAAGTGTCCATGTCCGAAAAGGAGGTGCACCATGTCGAACAGCACGACAGCCGAGGTCATCCGCGAGGTCGACGAACTTCGCGAGGACGTCAAAGGATCCCGCGACGCATTCCGTGACCAGGGCTTTCTGGACAAGCTGGCGCAGCGCATATCCGATGCGCCGAACCTCGGGCAGCAGCCCGCGGCCAAGGCACTGGTCGAGGATCTCCGGAACTTCTCGGCCGAGCCCCG
Organism: Streptomyces sp. 3N207; assembly: GCF_052246355.1. Classification (NCBI taxonomy): domain Bacteria; kingdom Bacillati; phylum Actinomycetota; class Actinomycetes; order Kitasatosporales; family Streptomycetaceae; genus Streptomyces; species Streptomyces sp. 3N207. The sequence goes on from NZ_JBQQBV010000007.1 coordinate 152,746, forward strand.
CCTGGCCACCGTCAAGGCACATATCAGCGAAGAGCGCGACCACCACATATTCTCCCTCTTCGACGCCTCGTACTTCCCCTCCCTGTCGCTGGAGTACCTGACGTACGAGACACTGCCGACGAATCCGCATCTGGCCACCCGGTACGCCAGCAACACCATGCCGGTGAACATCACGACCAGCTCGAAGGGGTTCGCGTCGCGGGTCGTGGTGGCGCTGTTCCCGGAGAACCACATCGACGGCGTCCAGCAGGGCGACGACCTGATCTTCTACTTCATCAACAAGTTCGTCGAACGGCACAACCGCATCACCCGGAAGATGATCGACGCGGTGATGGCCGAGGACAGCTTCCCCCACCTGAGGGGCGTCGATGACGTCACGGTCGAGCAGGCGTCCTCGTGGTGGGTGCGACTGCACGAATACCACCACCGGCACGGGGACATGCCCATCCCGGATTTCCTTCCGTACAAGAAGCGGAAGCCGCTCGCCGGGCTGGAGGAACTGCGCGTCGATGTCTCCGCGATGCTGGTATGCCTGAACGACGGGGAACTGCCGGCCCGCGAGTCGCAGCTGGCGTACGAGTACATCCTCTCCGAGCGGCTGCTCCGCTACGCGGTCGAGGGGATTCCGCGCCCCAACTATGACGCCGTCGCCTCGCAACTCCTCTTCAACTACCTGTCCCAGCACGGCGGAATCGAGCTGACCGGAGGATCGATCCGGCTGCACCCGGAGCTTCCCGCTGCTCTGGCGCAGTTCCTCGGAGAGATCGAGCGGATCGAGGAGCAGATCCACACCACGCCCGTCGAAGACGTCCAGAAGACTCTGCTGGAATTCACCAACCAGTACACGGACTACGACCCGGAGGCGAAGGACTACCGTCACATCCCGTTCTTCGCCGAGATAAAGGAGCGGCTGGGCGTCTGACAGCCGGCCGGGGTTGCCGAGGGCGAAGGAGCGCTCGCCGCTGCTGGGATGAATCAGGTCACAACTCGCCTTTCATTGCATTCAGTTGGGCGCTTCCGATATGATCGACGTCGACTGCCAGAGGGGTCGTCGGGAGCCATGGGGAGGCTCCTCTGGGGGTCCGCGGCCGTGAAATTCGCGGCCCGGCGCAACGGGGGCGTGGTGAAACACAGTGACTTTTTGCGGGCGTAGCGGTGATGCTCCCCGATCCTGACGGTGCAATTCCGTTGTTGTTCTTTCCCGGCAGGTCCCGGAATTTTCCGTGACCTGTCCCGGGTGACAACCCTTTTCCGTTTACACGAATCCGTTTACGCGAAGGCAAGGAACAGCCCTTCACCGGCCTGGTCCGGGATTCGGTGGCGCAGCTGCCGGGGCCCGTGCCGCACGGGGACGGTGCGCGTGCGTCCACGGGGACGATCCCGGTGGGCGCCGGCACCGGCCCGGACCGGGCGTGTACGCGCGAGTGCGCATGAGGAGCCACGTGCGACAGGAGCATCCGGAGCGGAAGCACCCGGACACGAACACGTCATGCCCACCGGCCGACAGCGCGATCGCCGTCGTCGGTATGTCCTGCCGCGTTCCCGGGGCCGACGACATCGACGCCTTCTGGCGGCTGCTGCGTGACGGCGTCGACGCGATCGACGACGTACCCGAGGGACGGTGGGACCTCGGCGGTGTTCCGGAGGACCTCGGTCCGGCAGGGCTGAGGCGCGGTGGATTCCTCGACGGGATCGCCGACTTCGACCCCGGGTTCTTCGGTATCTCGCCCCGCGAGGCCGCGGCGATGGACCCGCGGCAGCGGCTCGCCCTGGAACTGAGCTGGATTGCGCTGGAGCACGCCGACGTGGTGCCGGAGACCCTGCGCGGCGGCTCCGCCGCGGTGTTCCTCGGCGCCACCGGGGACGACTACGCCGCGCTCGTCCACCGGTACGGCGGCGACGCCGTGTCCCACCACTCGCTGGCCGGACTGAGCCGGGGCGTGATCGCCAACCGGATCTCCTACCACCTCGGCCTGCGGGGGCCGAGCCTCACCGTCGACGCGGCGCAGTCCTCTTCGCTGGTCGCCGTGCACATGGCGTGCGAGAGCCTGCTGTCCGGCGCCACCGGGCTGGCGCTGGCCGGTGGCGTCCATCTGAATCTGACGCCTGACAGCACGCTCGCCTTCGCCCGGGCCGGTGCCCTGTCGCCGGACGGCCGCTGTTACACCTTCGACGCGCGCGCCAACGGCACCGTCCGCGGCGAGGGCGGGGGCATCGTCGTCCTCAAGCGCCTGGCCGACGCGGTCGCCGACGGCGACCGGGTGCACTGTGTCCTGCTCGGCAGCGCGGTGAACAACGACGGTGGCGGCGCGGGCCTCACCGTCCCCGACGGCGACGCGCAGCGGGAGCTGCTGCGTGCCGCCTTCGCCCGGGCCGAGGTGGAGCCGGGGCAGGTGCGGTACGTCGAGCTGCACGGCACCGGCACCAAGGCGGGGGACCCCGTCGAGGCGGAAGCGCTCGGCTCGGTGCTCGGCCGGGAACGGCCGGACGGGCAGCCCCTGGCCGTCGGTTCGGTGAAGACCAACATCGGGCACCTCGACGGTGCTGCGGGCGTCGTCGGACTGATCAAGGTCGCGCTGTCCCTCGGACACGGCCTCCTCCCGCCGAGCCTGAACTACGCCGAGCCCAACCCGGCGATCCCGATGGAGCGGCTGAAGCTCCGGGTGAACGACACCACAGGCCCCTGGCCCGAGGGCCCCCGGCTCGCAGGCGTCAGCTCCTTCGGCCTGGGCGGCACCAACTGCCACATGGTGGTCGCGGACGCCCCTGCCCTTCCGGAGGAGGAGACGCCCGCAGCGCCCGCCGTACCCGGCGGCACCGGGGACGGCTCGCCCGCCCCCGTACCGGTGCCCGTGGTGGTGTCGGGCAGGACCGAGACGGCGCTGCGGGCCCAGGCGGGGCGGCTGCTGGAGCGGGTGGAGGCCGACAGCGAGCTGCGCCCGAAGGACGTGGCGTACGCGACCGTGACGACGCGCTCGGCGCTGGCGCACCGCGGTGTCGTCGTCGCCGCGGACCGCGCCGAACTCTGCGCGGGGCTGGCCGCGTTGGCGGCGGGCGAACCGTCGCCGCATGTGGTGGAGGGCGTGACGGGCCCCGCCTCGGGCGTGGTGTGGATGTTCCCGGGGCAGGGCCCGCAGTGGGCCGGGATGGCACGGGAACTGTGGGAGTCCTCGGCGGTGTTCGCCGCCCGGATGGACGAGTGCGCCCGACTGCTGGACGGCCTGGTCGACTGGTCGCTGCGGGAAGTGCTCGACGACGAGGCCGCGTTGCGGCGCATGGATGTGATGCAGCCCGCGCTGTTCGCGGTGCAGGTGTCGCTGGCCGAGGTGTGGCGCTCCGTGGGGCTGTTGCCGTCCGCCGTGGTGGGCCACTCCCAGGGCGAGATCACCGCTGCCTGTGCGGCGGGGATCGTGTCTCTCGAGGATGCCGTGCGGCTGATGGTCGAGCGCAGCCGGGTCATCGTCACCCGGCTGTCGGGGCGTGGAGCGATGGCCCAGCTCGCGATGTCCGTCGAGGACGTCGACCGGACCCGCGTCACGATCGGCGCGGTGAACGGCCCGAACGCGGTTGTCGTATCGGGCCCCGTCGACGTCGTGCGGGAGATGGTGGCCGAGTGCGAGGCCAGGGGCGTGCGCGCCCGGATGGTCCCGATCGACTACGCCTCGCACTCCCCGCAGGTCGAGGAGATCCGCGACGACGTCTTGCGGGCCGCGGGCCACATCGCAGCGCGGGACACCGATATCGCGTTCCACTCCACGGTCACCGGCGGCCGGCTGACCGCGGAGGCGCTGGACGCCGAGTACTGGTACCGGAATCTGCGGGAGCGGGTGCGGCTGGAGGAGACCGTCCGGGCGCTGTCCGCGGACGGCCACGGGGTGTTCGTGGAGGCCAGTCCGCACCCGGTGCTGACCATGGCTGTCCAGGACACGGTGAGCAGTGCCCCGGGCGCGGTGGTGCAGGGTACCCTGCGCCGCGGCGAGGGCGGCAGGCGGCGGTTGCTGCTGTCCATGGCCGAGCTGTACGTCCAGGGCGTCGAGTTGGACTGGCGGCCCGTGTTCGAGGGCACGGGCGCCCGGACCGTGGCACTGCCCACCTACGCCTTCCAGCGACAGCCGCACTGGCTCGCCGGGGCGGGCGCGGCCGGGTCCGTACCGCTGGAGCCGCCACCGGCACCGCAGTCACCGGCGCACAACACACCGTCTCCCATGGCCGAAGCCCTCGCCGAGCCGTCCGGCCCGGGGGAGCCGGAACTGTGGACGCTGATCCGCGCACAGACGGCCGCCGTCCTCGGGCATGGCGACCCGGGCGCGGTCCAGGCGGACCGCTCGTTCAAGGAACTCGGCTCCGACTCCGTCACGGCGGTGGAGATCAGCAGGCGGCTGAGCCGCGCCACCGGCCTGCGGCTGCCGACCACACTGCTCTTCGACCATCCCACCCCCGCCGCTCTCGTGCGGCACCTCCACGACGCGCTGTCGGGGCAGCGCCAGGACCGGCACCGGGCCGCCGGACGCGCCGCCTCGGACGACGACGCCATCGCGATCGTCGGCATGAGCTGCCGGCTGCCGGGCGGCGTGTCGTCCCCCGAGGAGCTGTGGCAGCTCGTCACCGAGGGCGGGGACGCGATCTCGGCGTTCCCCGAGGACCGCGGCTGGAGCCTGGAGCCGGCGGACACCGGACACGTCCGTACGGGAGGCTTCCTGGCGAACGCGCTGGATTTCGATGCCGACTTCTTCCGGATCAGCCCGCGCGAGGCGCGGGCGATGGACCCGCAGCAGCGGCAGTTGCTGGAAGTGTCGTGGGAGGCGCTGGAGCGGGCCGGTTTCGACCCCGCGTCCCTGCGCGGGAGCCGTACGGCCGTCTTCGCCGGTGTCTCGGACCAGGACTATGTGCCCCGGCTGCACGAGACGTCCGACAGCTTCGGCGGCCACGCCCTGACGGGCGGAGCTCCCAGTGTGGCGTCCGGCCGTGTCGCCTACACCTTCGGTTTCGAGGGTCCGGCCGTGTCGGTGGACACCGCATGTTCCTCGTCGCTGGTGTCGGTCCATCTGGCGGCGCAGTCGCTGCGGTCGGGGGAGTGCTCGCTGGCGCTGGCGGGCGGTGTGGCGGTGATGTCCACGCCCGGAATGTTCGTGGAGTTCTCGCGGCAGGGCGGGTTGTCGCCCGACGGGCGGTGCAAGGCGTTCTCGGACGCGGCCGACGGCACGGGCTGGTCCGAGGGCGTGGGCATGCTGGTGCTGGAGCGGCTGTCGGACGCGCAGGCGAACGGGCACCGGGTGCTGGCCGTGCTGCGCGGCTCCGCCATCAACCAGGACGGCGCCTCCAACGGGCTGAGCGCCCCCAACGGCCCGTCACAGCAGTCGGTCATCCGCGACGCGTTGGCCAGTGGCGGACTGAGCCCCGCGGACGTCGACGCGGTGGAGGCGCACGGCACCGGCACCGCGCTCGGTGACCCCATCGAGGCGCAGGCGCTGCTGGCCACCTACGGGCAGGAGCGCGACCGGCCGCTGTGGCTGGGGTCGGTGAAGTCCAACCTCGGCCACACACAGGCGGCGGCGGGCGTGACCGGCGTGATCAAGATGGTGCTGGCCCTGCGGCACGGTGTGCTGCCGCGGACGCTGCACGTCCAGCAGCCGTCGCGGCATGTGGACTGGTCGGCGGGCGCCGTCTCGCTGCTGACCGAGCAGCAGCCGTGGCCCGCGGCCGAACGGCCCCGCCGGGCCGCGGTGTCGTCGTTCGGGATCAGCGGCACCAACGCGCACGTCGTCCTGGAGCAGCCGCCGCACCCCGCAACGGGGGACAGCGCAGGGGACGAGCGCCCCGTAAGGGGCGCGGGGGGCTGCGCGAGCAACCACGAAGGGCCCGCAGTCGGCGAACGTCGGCAAGGGGCAGCCTCCCGGCCCGCCGCATCATTCCCCGTACCGGTCGTGCTGTCCGGCAAGTCCGAGGCGGCGCTGCGGGACCAGGCGGACCGGCTGCGCAGCCATGTGGAGGCCGACGCGGACCTGCGCCCGGCGGATGTCGGCTGGTCGACGGCGGTGTCGCGGGCCGCGCTGGAGCACCGCGCCGTGGTCGTGGCCGACGGGCGGGATGCGCTGCTGGCCGGGCTGGACGCGTTGGCGCAGGGTGCGGAAGCCCCGGGCACCGTCCAGGGAGCGGCCCGGCCGACCGGTGCCCCGGTGGTGTTCGTCTTTCCCGGCCAGGGCTCGCAGTGGGCAGGCATGGCCGTGGAACTGCTGGACGCCTCACCGGTCTTCGCCGAGCGCTTCCGCGAGTGCGCCGAGGCACTGGCGCAGTTCACGGACTGGGAACTGGAGAGTGTGCTGCGGCAGGTGCCGGGCGAACCGACGCTGGAGCGGGTGGACGTGGTGCAGCCCGCGTCCTGGGCGGTGATGGTGTCGCTGGCCGCGCTGTGGCGCTCGTACGGCGTCGAACCGTCGGCCGTGGTGGGGCACTCGCAGGGCGAGATCGCCGCCGCCTGTGTGGCAGGGGCGCTGTCCCTTCAGGACGCGGCGCGGATCGTCGCGCTGCGCTCGCAGGCGGTCGCGAAGGGGCTGGCCGGGCTCGGCGGGATGATGTCCGTGGCCCTGCCGCCGACGGAGGCGGAGTCCCGGCTGGAGGCGTGGCAGGGCCGCCTCTGGGTGGCGGCGCTGAACGGTCCGACCTCCACGGTGGTCGCCGGTGAGCCGCAGGCGCTGGACGAACTGCTCTCCGTCTGCGAGGCGGACGGGGTCCGGGCGCGCAAGGTCCCGGTGGACTACGCCTCCCACACCCCTCATGTGGAGCGGATCGAGGACGAACTGGCGCGGGTGCTGGCCGACGTGCGTCCCCGGCCGGCCCAGGTGCCGTTCTTCTCGACCGTCGAACAGGACTGGCTGGGCGAGGGACTGCTGGACGCGGGCTACTGGTACCGGAATCTGCGGCGGACGGTGCACTTCCGGTCGGCTGTGGAGGCACTGGCCGAGCAGGGCTACGGCACCTTCATCGAGGTCAGTTCCCACCCGGTGCTCTCCATGAGTGTCCAGGAGAGCCTGGAGGGCCGCGTGGGAGAGGCGGCGGCTTCGATGGTCTCGGGGTCGCTGCGGCGCGACGAGGGGGGCCTGGGCCGGTTCCTCACCTCGGTGGCGCAGGTGTGGACGCGCGGGGTCGCGGTGGACTGGGGCCGCGCTTTCGACGGCGTTGGTGCGTCCCTCGTCGAGTTGCCGACCTACGCCTTCCAGCACCAGCGCTACTGGCTGGACGCCACGGCCGACAAGCCGTTGCTGGGGGACGCCGTGGAACTCGCGAACGGCGGCGGCACCGTCCTCACGGAACGGCTGTCGCTGCGCGCGCGGCCGTGGCTGGCCGACCACCGCGTGGTCGGTCAGGTCGTGGTGCCGGGGACCGCGTTGCTGGAGATGGCCCTGCGGATCGGCAGCGTGGTGGACGAACTGACCCTGCACACGCCGCTGGTGGTGCCGGAGCGGGACGAGGCCGAGGTGCAGCTGACGGCCGCGCCCCCGGACGACACCGGCCACCGCGCCGTCCGCATCCACAGCCGCGTCCGCGGCGGCGCCGACGAGGGATGGCAGCTCCACGCCACCGGAGTGGTGAGCGCACAAGAGCCCGAGGACACGGGCGTCGTGCTGACCGAGTGGCCACCCGCCGAAGCCGTGCCGATGGACCGTACGGGCTGGTACGACGAGCTTGCCGCCCGCGGCCTGGAGTACGGGCCCATGTTCCGGAACCTGCGGCAGGTGTGGCGGCACGGCGACGACCTCCTCGTCGACATCGCGCTGCACGACGATGCGGGGCCGTTCCAGGTCCACCCGGCGCTGGTGGACGCCGCGCTCCATCCACTGGTGCTTCAAGCGGGCTCCGGTTCCGCTCCCATGGTGCCGTTCTCGTGGTCCGGGGTGCGGCTGGCGCGGGCGGGCGCGTCCCAGCTACGGGTCCGGATCAGCCCGGCCGGTGCGGACCGGGCATCGCTGACGGTGACCGACGGCAGCGGCGTCGGGGTGCTCTCCGTCGACTCCCTCACCCTGCGGCCGCTGGAAGCGCGTCGGGTCGACCCCAAGCTCTTCCAGGTGGACTGGCGCGAGGTCACCGTCCCGGGCGAGCCCGTCCGGCCGGACGCCTCGACCGCCGTACTGCCGGTCATGCCGGTCACGCCGGGCGCGGAGGAGGTGCCCGAGGCCGTCCACAAGACCGTCGAGTCCGTGCTGCTGGATGTACAGAACCGGCTGGAGCAGGACCCTGACGGCTCGTCCCGGCTGGTGGTCGTCACCCGGCGGGCGGTGGCCACCGAGCCGGACGCCGGCATCGACCTCGCCGCCGCCACCGTGTGGGGCCTGCTGCGGTCGGCCCAGACCGAACACCCCGGCCGGATCGTGCTGGTGGACTCCCACGGTGCCGAGGAGCCGACGGCCGACGAGCTGGGCCGCGCCCTGGCGACCGGCGAGCCGCAGGTCGCCCTGGACTCGGGCCGGGTCCTCGTGCCCCGGCTCGCCCGCGGCTCGGTCCCGGCACCCGACGCCGACCGGCCGCCCCTCGACCCCGACGGCACCGTCCTGATCACCGGCGGCACCGGGGGACTCGGCGCCACGACGGCGCGGCACCTGGTGGCCCGGCACGGAGTACGCCACCTGCTGCTGGTCAGCCGCAGCGGTACGGCCGCCGACGGCGCGGAGGACCTCGTGGCGGAGCTGACCGCGGCGGGCGCCTCCGTCTCGGTGGCCGCCTGCGACGTGGCCGACCGGGACGCGCTGGCCGACGTCATCGCGTCCGTGCCCGCCTCGGCGCCGCTGCGCGCCGTGGTGCACGCGGCGGGGACGCTACAGGACGGCGCGGTGCTCTCGCTGACGCCGGAGCGGCTGCACGCCGTGCTGTCGGCGAAGGTGGACGCGGCCTGGCAGCTGCACGAACTGACCCGTGACCTCGACCTGTCGGCGTTTGTGCTGTACTCCTCCGTCTCGGCCACGGTCGGCCTGCCCGGCCAGGCCAACTACGCGGCCGGCAACGCGTTCCTCGACGCGCTGGCCCAGCACCGGCGTGCCCAGGCGCTGCCCGCGGTGTCACTGGGCTGGGGCCTGTGGGAGCAGAGCACCGGTCTGACCGGCCGTCTGGCCGACACCGACAGGGAACGGATGGCCCGCATGGGGCTGCGTCCGCTGCCCACGGACGGCGGGCTGGCCCTGCTCGACCTCGGGCTCGGCGCGGACCGGGCACACCTGGTGCCCGCCTGGCTCGACATGTCCGGGCTCCCCGACACCGGGCAGCCCGCGGTGCTCCGCGGACTTGCCCCGGCCTCGGCCCCCCGCGGCAGGGCGCAGGAGGGCGCACAGCCGTTGCGCGACAAGCTGCTGACGATGTCCGACCACGACCGCGAGCTGACGGTGCGCCGGATGGTGCAGTCGGAGATCGCGGCCGTACTGGGCCGCTCGGGCCCTTCCGATGTGACCCCCGACCGAGGCTTCACCGACCTGGGCCTCGACTCCCTGACCGCGCTGGAACTGCGCAACCGGCTCAGCACCCTCACCGGGCTCACGCTGACCGCCACGGTGACGTTCGACCACCCGAGCCCCACCGCGCTGGCGCGGCACCTGCTGAAGGGGCTCGCCCCGGAGCCGTCGGACGCGGAACAACCGGCGGCGGAGCAACCGGCGGCGGCGCGGTCGGCGGCGCAGGGGCCGCTCCTCGCCGAGCTGGACCGGCTGGAGGAGAGCGTGACCGCCGTCGCCGACGACGACCTGCGATCGGCCGTCACCACCCGGCTGTGGGAGCTGCTGGCGACGCTGAGCCCCGAGGAGGAGGCGGCGGAGCCGACCCGAGACCACGAGGTCGCCGCGGCGAGCGCGGACGAGCTCTTTGCCCTGATCGACGATGAGCTGGGAAGGCCCTGACATGAGCGACGAGAAGCTGCTCGGATATCTGAAGCGGGTTACCAGCGAACTGCGCCAGACGCGACAGAAGCTGGACGCGCTGGAGTCGGCGGGCCAGGAGCCCCTCGCGATCGTCGGCATGTCGTGCCGGTTCCCCGGCGGCGTGACGTCGCCCGGGGAGCTGCACCGGCTGGTCGTCGACGGGGTGGACGCGGTGTCCGAGTTCCCGGTGAACCGGGGCTGGGATCTCGACGGGCTCTACGACCCCGACGCGGACCGCACCGGCACCAGTTACACACGGCACGGCGGATTCCTGCACGACGCCGCCGAGTTCGACCCGGCCTTCTTCGGGATGTCGCCGAAAGAGGCGCTGGTGACCGATCCGCAGCAGCGGTTGCTGCTCCAGTCGTGCTGGGAGGCGCTGGAGCACGCACGGATCGCTCCGACGTCCCTGCGCGGCAGCAGCACCGGAGTCTTCGCCGGGGTGATGTACAGCGACTACGCGTCCCGGCTGGCGCAGGACGCGGGCGGCTTCGAGGGCCACCTGTTCACCGGCAGCCTCCCCAGTGTGGCGTCCGGCCGTGTCGCCTACACCTTCGGTTTCGAGGGCCCGGCCGTCTCGGTGGACACCGCGTGTTCCTCGTCGCTGGTGTCGCTGCATCAGGCGGCGCAGTCGCTGCGGTCGGGCGAGTGCTCGCTGGCGCTGGCGGGCGGTGTGGCGGTGATGTCCACGCCGAGGACCTTCGTGGAGTACTCGCGCCAGCGCGCCCTCTCGCCGGACGGGCGGTGCAAGGCGTTCTCGGACGCAGCCGACGGCACGGGCTGGTCCGAGGGCGTGGGCATGCTGGTGCTGGAGCGGCTGTCGGACGCGCAGGCGAACGGGCACCGGGTGCTGGCCGTGCTGCGTGGCTCGGCGGTGAACCAGGACGGCGCCTCCAGCGGGCTGACCGCACCGAACGGGCCGTCGCAGGAGCGGGTGATCAGGCAGGCGCTCGCCTCGGCGGGTCTGACCCCCGCCGATGTGGACGCCGTGGAGGCGCACGGCACCGGCACCGTTCTCGGCGACCCGATCGAGGCGCAGGCGCTGCTGGCCACGTACGGCCGGGACCGTACGGAGCCGCTGTGGCTCGGCTCGCTCAAGTCGAACATCGGTCACGCCCAGGCTGCCGCGGGTGTCGGCGGCGTGATCAAGATGGTGATGGCCATGCGGCACGGTGTGCTGCCGCGGACGCTGCACATCCAGCAGCCGTCGCGCCATGTGGACTGGTCGGCGGGCGCGGTCGAGCTGCTCACCGAGCAGCGGCCGTGGCCGCAGGCCGAACGCCCGCGCCGGGCCGGGGTGTCGGCCTTCGGCGCCAGCGGCACCAACGCGCACGTGATCCTCGAACAGCCGCCGGTGACCGAGCCCGAGGAGGTCAGGCCGGTGGTCGGGGCGCCGGTGCCGGTGGTGGTCTCGGGCGTGACCGGGACGGCCCTGCGGACCCAGGCGGGGCGGCTGCTGGAGCAGGTGGAGTCCGATCCGGACGCGCACCCGGTGGATGTCGGGTTCTCCACGGTGACGACTCGTTCGGCGCTGGACCACCGCGGCGTGGTCGTCGCCGAGGACCGCGCCGAACTGATGGAGGGCCTGGCAGCGCTGGCGGCAGGCGAGTCGCTGCCGCGGGTGGTCGAGGGCTCCGTGGCTCCGGAGTCCGGCACGGTGTGGGTGTTCCCCGGTCAGGGTGCGCAGTGGGCCGGGATGGCGCGGGAACTGCGGGAGTACTCGCCGGTGTTCGCCGCGCAACTCGACGAGTGCGAACGGCTGCTGAGCGCCCACGTCGACTGGTCGCTGTCCGAGGTCCTCGACGACGAGGCGGCGCTGTCCGAGGTGGACGTGGTGCAGCCCGCGCTCTGGGCCGTCATGGTCTCGCTGGCCGAGGTGTGGCGTTCGGTCGGGCTGGTCCCGTCCGCCGTGGTGGGCCATTCCCAGGGCGAGATCGCCGCCGCCTGTGTGGCCGGCGCGCTGTCCCTGGAGGACGGCGCACGGGTGTCCGCACTGCGCAGCCGCACCTTGCGGGCGCTGAGCGGCAGCGGCGGGATGCTGTCGATCGTGGCCTCGGAAGGCTGGGTGCGGGAGCGGATCGAGCCCTTCGGCGACCGGATCTCGGTGGCGGCGGTGAACGGCCCGAACACGGTGGTGGTCTCGGGCGACCCCGACGCGCTGCGGGAACTCGGGGGCGTACTGGCGAAGGCCGGAGTGATGCGGTGGAACGTCCCGGGAGTGGACTTCTCCGCGCACTCCGCGCACGTCGAGGCCCTGGAAGCCGAGCTGGCGGACGTGCTCGCCGGTGTACAGCCGCGCCGGGCCGGGGTGCCGTTCTACTCGACGGTGACGGCCGGTCCGCTCGACGGTACGGAGCTGGACACCGCGTACTGGTACCGCAACCTGCGGGAGCCGGTGCGGTTCGAGGAGACCGTCCGGGCGCTGGTCGCCGACGGCTTCGGGGTGTTCGTGGAAGTCAGCACGCACCCGCTGCTGACCACGGCCGTCGAGGACACCGTGGACGACGGCTCGGCCGGCGGTGTCGTGGTGGCGGACACCCTGCGCCGTGCGGAGGACGCGCCCCGGCGGTTCCTGCTGTCCATGGCCCGGCTGCACGCCCACGGCATCGCGGTGGACTGGACGCAGGCGTTCGACGGCACCGGTGTGCGCACCGTTGACCTCCCCACCTACGCCTTCGAGCAGAAGCCCTACTGGCTGGAGGCGCCCGAGCCGCTGCTGAGCGCGCCCGTCGAACTGGCGGACGGCGAGCGGACCGTGCTGACCGGCCGGCTGTCCCTGCGTACGCACCCGTGGCTGGCGGGACACCGGGTGCGGGGCCGTGTCGTGGTGCCGGGGACCGCCCTGCTGGAGATGGCGCTGGAAGCCGGAACAGCCCTGGACGCGGCGGACGCTGTGGACGAGCTCACCCTGCTGGCGCCCGTGGTGGTGCCCGAGCAGGGCGGGGTCGAGATCCAGTTGCTGGTGGAACCCGCCGACGACGACGGCTTCCGGCCCCTGCGGCTGTACGCCCGCGGCGCGGAGGCCGAGTGGCGGCTGCACGCGACCGGAGCGCTCACCGAGGCCGCCGGAGAGGAGGACCAGGACTCGGTGGACTTCGCCAACTGGCCGCCTCCTGGCGCGGAGAAGGCGGACCTCGGCTCCTGGTACGAGGAACTGGCCGCGCAGGGACTGGAGTACGGGCCCGGCTTCCGGGGTCTGCGGGCGCTGTGGCGGCGCGGCTACGAGCTGTTCGCCGAGGTGTCACTGGCCGAGCCGGTACGCGCCGCGCTGCTCGACGCCGCCCTGCACGCGGCGCTGGACCTGGAGACGGAACCCGCGCTGCCGTTCTCCTGGAACGGCGTGCGTTGGCTGGACCCGGCAGCGGCGGCGGAGATGACCGGCCTGCGGGCGCGCATCACGCTGCTGGAGGACGGCTCGGTGGCCCTGCGGATCGCCGACGGGACCGGTCGCGGTGTCCTGTCGGCCGACTCCCTTTCGCTGCGTCCGCTCAGTGCCGCACAGCAGGCCCTGGCGGGCCGCGACGCGCTGTTCGAGCTGGACTGGGTTCCCGCGCGGCCCGGCTCCGCCCTGCCGGGGCCCGTCGCCGACCCGGCAGATGTCACGGTGCTGCACTGCCCGTCCGCTGAGGGCGACCCGTCCGCCAGGATCCAGGCGGTCACCTCCGAGGTGCTCGGCGATCTGCAGCGCTGGCTCGCCGAGTCCGAGACCGGCGGCGGTCACCTGGTGGTGGCCACCCGCCGTGCCGTGGCGGACGGCCTCGGCAGCGCCGCGGAGGTGGATCCCGCAGCTGCCGCCGTATGGGGCCTGGTGCGGTCGGCGCAGACGGAGAACCCGGACCGGATCGTGCTGGTCGACACCGACGACGCCGACGACGCCGAGGGCCTGTCGGAACTGCTGCCGTCGCTGCTCGCGTCCGGTGAGCCCCAACTCCTGGTGCGCGACGGCGGGATACGTGTGCCCAGGCTCGCGCGCGCCACGCTGCCGGAGGAGCCCGCGGCACCCGCGTTCCCCGCCGACGGCACGGTGCTGATCACCGGGGCCTCCGGCACGCTGGGCGGACTGGTGGCGCGGCATCTGGTGGCCGAGCACGGTGTACGCCACCTGGTGCTGGTGAGCCGCCAAGGATCTCCGGAGCTCGCCGACGAGCTGACCGCGACAGGGGCCACGGCGTCGTCGGCCGTATGCGACGTCAGTGACCGGGCAGCCCTCGCCGAACTGCTGGCCTCGATCCCGTCGGACCGCCCGCTGCGTGCCGTCGTGCACGCTGCCGGAGCGCTCGACGACGGCGTGATCGGCTCGCTGACACCGGAGCGGCTGCGGGCGGTGCTGTTGGCGAAGGCCGACGGTGCCTGGAATCTGCACGAGTTGACGGAGGGCATCGACCTGTCGGCCTTCGTGCTGTTCTCCTCGGTCGCCGCCACGCTGGGCACCGCGGGTCAGGGCAACTACGCCGCGGCCAACGCCGTCCTCGACGCACTGGCGCACCACCGCCGCGGCCTGGGCCTGCCCGCGCTGGCGCTGGGCTGGGGCCTGTGGGCCGAGCGCAGCGCCCTGACCGGGCAGCTCGACGCAGCCGACCTTGCGCGGCTGACCGGCGCCGGGGTGCGCCCGCTGGCCACCGAGGAAGGGCTGGCGCTTCTCGACGCCGCCCTCGGCGCGGACCGGGCGCACCTGCTCCCGGCCCGGCTGGACCTGGCGGCACTGGACTCCGCGCAGGGCACGCTCCCGCCGCTGTTCCGTGCGCTGGCCCCGGCCCGCCGCCGGCGTCCCGCCGCCACCTCCGCCGGACCCCTCGTCCCCACCGCCGGTGAGGCCACCGGCCTGCAGGCGATGTCCGAAGCCGAGCGTGAGCGCTTCGTCGGCGAACTGGTCCTGCGGGAGGTCGCCGCGGCGCTCGGACACGACTCGGTCGCCGACATCGACCCCGACGCCGACTTCCAGCGCCTCGGCTTCACTTCCCTCAGCGCCCTGGAGCTCCGCAACAAACTCGCCGCCCGCACCGGCCTGCGGCTGCCCGCCACCATGGTCTTCGAGCACCGCACCCCGAACCGGCTGGCGGCCTTCCTCACCGCCAAGCTGCGCCCCGAAGGGGCGCGGAGCTCGTTTGTTGAGCCTCTCGCGGGCGCTTCGCTGGCTTCGAGGCGTGCGCGACCAGCCACGACGCTCCCGCAGCCTGCGGACGACGGGCAGGGGCACCCCCTCCCCAGCACGGCGGAGAGCGACGGGATCGCAATCATCGGCGTCGCGGGTCGCTACCCCCTCGCCGGGACGGTGGCCCAACTGTGGAACAACCTGGCAGAGGGCCGGCACTGTATCCGCGAGGTCCCCCAAGGCCGCTGGGATGCGGACGCTCACCACGACCCGACCGGCGCATGGGGCTCCTACAGCAAGTGGGCGGGTTTCATCGACGACGTCGACGCGTTCGACCCGCTGTTCTTCCACATCTCGCCCGCGGACGCCGAAGCGATGGACCCCCAGGAGCGGCTGTTCCTGGAGACCGCGGCGGCGACCCTGGAGGACGCCGGCTATCCGGCGGCCCGGCTCGCAGCGCAGGGACCCGTCGGAGTGTTCGCCGGGGTGATGAGCAACGACTACGCGTGGATGGGCGGTGAGGCCAACGCGCTCGGCGTGCCGACCGACGCGCACTCCCACCACTGGTCGGTCGCCAACCGGGTGTCCTCCTTCTTCGACTTCACCGGCCCGAGCCTCGCGGTGGACACCGCGTGCTCGGCGTCGCTGACCGCCATCCACCTGGCGTGCCAGAGCATCAGGTCCGGCGAGTGCGCCACCGCGCTCGCGGGCGGCGTCAATCTGATCCTGCACCCCCAGCATCTGCGCAGCCTGGCGTGGGCCGGGATGCTCTCGCGGGACGACCGGCTCAAGGCGTTCGGCGCGGACGCCGACGGCTTCGTCGACGGCGAGGGCGTGGGCGCCGTCCTGCTCAAGCCGCTGGCGGCGGCGATCGCCGACGGCGACCGCGTCCTCGGCGTCATCCGCGGCTCGGCCGTCAACGCGGGCGGAGACGCGGGCGGCTACACCGTGCCGAAGGCGTCGGCGCAGGCCGAGGTGATCCGCGGAGCGCTGACCCGCGCCGGAATCGGCGCCGACACCATCGGCTACGTGGAGGCGCACGGCACCGGCACCCACCTCGGCGACCCCATCGAGATCGCGGGCCTGGCCGAGGCGTTCGGCGGACCGGTGGACCCGGCGAGCCGTGCGGAGCGGCCGACGGTGGCGATCGGTTCGGTGAAGTCCAACATCGGACATCTGGAGGCGGCAGCCGGGATCGCGGGCCTGACCAAGGTGCTGCTGCAGTTCCGGCACGGAGCGCTGGCGCCGTCGCTGCACGCGGAGCACCGCAATCCGGAGATCGACTTCGACGCCACACCGTTCGAGGTGCAGCAGACCCTGGAGCCCTGGACGAGGCCGGCGCGGCCGGACGGGGGCGCGGACGACGGGGACGGAACCCCTGCCGAGCTGCCGCTGCGTGCCGTCGTCAGCTCCTTCGGCGCGGGCGGGGCCAACGCCTGCGTCACGTTGGAGGAGTACCTGCCGACCGACCTGCCGACCGGTGCTCCGGAACCGGTGGAGGAGACCCAGGAGCAGCTGCTGGTGCTCTCCGCGAAGAGCGAGGAGCGGCTGGGCGCCTACGCGGCGGACCTGGCGGCCTTCCTGCGCGGGGGCACCTCGCAGCAGCCGGTGCCGGCCGGCGGCGCGCCGGCGGACGCCGGGCGCCTGTGCCTGCGGCTGGCCTCCGAGATCGCCGACGTGGCCCCGGACTCCCTCGATCTGGCGGACGACCTGGTCGACTGCGGCTTCGGCATGGCGGAGCGCGCCCACTTCTTCGCGCTGCTTGCCGAGGAGTTGGGCACGGAGCTGCCCCCGGCAGCGACGGTCGCCGACACCCTCGGCGCCGTCGCCGAGGCGGTGGCTCCCCTCATGCCGCCCGCCGAGACGCCCGCCGAGACGCCCGCCGAGCCGGCCGCCGACCCGGAGCTGCGGCTCGCCGATGTCGCCCACACCCTCCAGTCGGGCCGTACCGCATACGAGTTCCGGCTGGCCCTGTCCGCCGGCTCGGTGGCCGAGGCCGTACGGCTGCTGGCGGCGTACGCGGAGGGGCGCGACGAGGACCGGGTCCTCACCGGTCAGGTGACGCGCATCCGGGTGCGGCCGGACGAGGACGAGGCCGAAGCGCTGGAGCAGGCGCTGACCCAGCGTGATCTGACGGCGGTGGCCGAGCGCTGGCTGACCGGGGCCGAGGTGGACTGGTCGCGGATCACCCCGGCGGGCGCCCGCCGGATCGAACTGCCCGGCTATCCCTTCGCCCGCAAGCGCTGCTGGATTCCCCGGCCGCCCGCCGACGGGGCCCCGCTCCCCGCCGCGGCGCCGGCCGTCGGCACGGCGTCGGCCCTCGACCCTGCCGTCACCCGGGTGCTCGACGGGTACGCAGCGCTGGATGCCGCCTCGGTGTCCGGGGTGCTCAGCGCCTACCAGCGCATGGGCGTCTTCCAGCGGCCGGGCGAGCAGCACCACGGCGAGGAACTGCGCGGCAGGCTCCACATCAGGGACAAGTTCCAGCGGCTGCACCAGGCGCTGCTCGGTCTCCTGGTGGATGCCGGGTATCTGACCCGCGAGGGTGACCAGGTCACCGCCACCGCCGCGGTCGGCCGAGCGGGCCGCTGGGAGGCCGAGCTCGACCGCGTGGTGAGCGACTGCCCGGACGTCGCGCCCACGGCCTCCCTCAACCGCGCGTTCCTGCATGCGTATCCGCAGCTGCTGCGCGCCGAGCTGGTGGGGACCGAGGTCATGTTCCCGGACTCCTCGATGGAGCTGGTGCAGGACCTGTACAAGGGGAACCCGCTCACCGACTTCTTCAACCAGCTCGTCGCGGACTCCGTGCGGCGCTTCGTCGAAGCCCGGCTGCCGCAGCTGCCGGGTCACGAGACCGTCCAGGTCGTCGAGTTGGGCGCCGGGACCGGTGCCACCACCGAGCGCGTGCTTCCGGCTCTGGCCTCTCACGCCGACCGGGTCGGCTACACCTTCACCGACATCTCGCCGCGCTTCCTGGAGTACGGCCGCGAGCGCTTCGCCGCGCAGTACCCGTACGCCCGCTTCCAGCTCCTCAACCTGGAGCGCGAACTGAACGAGCAGGAGTTCGCACCGGGTTCGGCCGATGTGGTGCTGGCCACCAACGTGGTCCACGCCACCAGGAATCTGCGGGCCACGCTGCGGAAGATCAAGTCACTGCTCAGGCCCGGTGGCCTGCTGGTGCTCAACGAACTGACCTCCATCCGGCCGTACCTGACCGTCGGCGGCGGTGTGATGGAGGGCTGGTGGGCCTTCGAGGACAGCGAACTGCGCGTCCACGGCGCACCGCTGGCCCCGCCGGAAAACTGGACGCGGTTGCTCCGCGAAGAGGGCTACACACAGGTCAGCGCCCTCGGCGCCGAGGACGCCGAGCTGGGCCAGCGGGTGCTCGTCGCGGAGAGCGACGGTGTCGTACCTGGTGTGGTGGCGTCACCCTCTGAGGTGGTGACGGTTTCTGGTGCAGGTGCCGAGACCGCCGACGTGATGCAGGACCGGCTCCGGCAGCTGCTGGAGCGGATCCTGAAGTTGGACGAGCCGATCGATCCCGATCGTCCGCTGGGGGACTACGGCTTCGACTCGCTGAGCGGGTTGCGGATCGTGTCCGCCGTGGACGCGGAGTTCGGTGTGGCGGTGCCGCTGGACGAGTTCTTCGAGCGTCCGACGTTGCGTGAGCTGACGGCGCACCTGACGTCGAGCTGGCTTGCCGACGCCGCGGCTGCCGACAGCCCCGTTCCCACCGGTCCCGCGACGGCCGTCTCCGCGGCGCCCGTCTCGGCGGCTCCCGTCTCCGCGGCGCCGGTCGTCTCCGCGACGCCCACCGTGTCCGTGCCCGCCGTCGCCGCGAGTTCTCCGGCGGCAGCCGAGGCGGCCCGGGTCCTGCGCCCCCGCACGGACGCGGAGGAGTCGACCCACCCGATGTCCGAGGGGCAGCGTGCTCTGTGGGTGATCGAGCAGATCGCCCCCGGGAACCACGCCTACAACCTGCCGCTCGCCTTCTGGCTCGACCGCGACGTGGACGTACTCGCCCTGCGTGTCGTCCTTCAGGACCTGCTCGACCGGCACGAGGAACTGCGGGCAACGGTCCGCACCGACGAGGACGGCCCGTACATCCGGATCGCGGCCGAACCAGAGTTGCCCTTCCAGCAGGTCTTCCTCACCTCCGTCTCGGAAGAGGACCTCCGCGAACGGCTGCGCGCCGACATGCGCCCGCCGTTCGATCTTGCCGACGGCCCGCTGCTGCGCGCGACGCTGTACACCCTCGGCGACGGTTCGCAGGCATTGCTGCTGAACGTGCACCACCTGGTGCTGGACGGAGTGTCCATCCCTCTGCTGCTGGAGGAGATCGACCGCGGCTACCGCACCGTCCGCGAGGGCCGTCCGCTGCCGGCCGACCGGCCCGAGCACACCTTCGCCGACTACGTGGCATCGCAGCGCGACCTCGTCGCCGGTCCCACGGGGGAGCGGCTGCGCACGTATTGGACCGACCGGCTGCGGGGCCGTACGACCGCCGTTCCGCTGCCGCTGGACCGGCCGCGCCCGCCCGTGCCCGGCTTCCGGGGCGCCAGCGTCGAGGGCCGCGTCCCGGCGGAGGTGTCCGAGCGGGCTCGTGGGCTCGCCGCGCGGGAGCGCACCTCGCTGTCCAGCGTCATGCTGGCGAGCTTCTTCGCGCTGCTGCACCGCTACAGCGACCAGGCCGACATCGCCGTCGGCACACCGACGGCGAACCGTCCCGCCGACGGCTACGACGACGTGCTCGGCTACTTCATGAACATGGTCGTCGTGGCGGAGCGGGTCGAGGGCCAGGAGCCGTTCCGCGATCTGGTCCGCCGTATCCACCGGACGGTCCTCGGCGCGCTGGAGCACAGCGCCTACCCGCTGATCACCCTCACCGAGGAACTGAAGCGGGAGGCCCCCGGCGCGACGGACGCGCTGTTCGATGTCGCCTTCTACTTCCACAACTGGGCACGCGACATGCGGAACGACGGCCTGGTCGGGGACCGGGTCGACGGCGTCCACCAGGAAGGTGAGTTCGACCTGACCCTCGACCTGGTCGACAGCCCCGAAGGCTGCCGGTACACCCTCAAGTACAACCCCGACCTCTTCGACGCCGCCACGGTGGAGCGCCTCGGGGACCACTTCGTCACGCTGCTGGCCTCCGCCGTCGGCGCCCCCGGAACCGCGGTCGGCGAGCTCGATCTGCTGACGTCTCAGGAGCGGGCGATGCTCGCGCCGCCCGCACCCGCGGACTACCCGGCCGACAAGCAGGTCTGGCAGTTGGTGCGGAGCCAGGCCGAGGCACGCGCGGAGGCGGTGGCGGTCCGCGCCGGGGGGCGGGAGCTGACCTATCGCGAGCTGCACGAGCGGGTGGAAGCGCTCGCGGCCCGGCTGCGCGCCGCCGGTGTCGGCCGGGGCCGTACCGTCGGCGTCCTGCTGCCGCGCGACGTCGACCTGCCCGTGGCCCTGCTTGCCGTGCAGGCCGCCGGTGGCGCCTACGTACCGCTCGACCCGGCATATCCGCAGCAGCGGCTCGCGTTCATGGCCGACGACGCCGGGCTGCACCTGCTGCTCACGCACTCCGCCGTCGAGGCCGACTGCGGTGACGCGGTACCCCGGCTGTTCGTCGACGGGGGCCTGGAGCCGCCCGCGGCTCCGTCGCCCGGCCCCTCGGAGCCGTCGGACCCCGCGTACGTGATCTACACCTCCGGTTCCACCGGCAGGCCCAAGGGCGTCCGTGTCCCGCACCGCGCGCTGACCAACTTCCTCTGGTCGATGGCGCGTGAGCCCGGGTTCGGGCCGCGGGACACGCTGCTGGCGCTCACCACGGCCTGCTTCGACATCTCGGCGCTCGAGCTCTATCTGCCGCTGATCAGCGGTGGCACCGTCGAGATCCTGCCGACCGAGGTGGCCCAGGACGGACTGCGGCTGCGGGAGGCGGTCGAGCACAGTGCGGCCACGGTGCTCCAGGCGACCCCCGCCACCTGGAGCATGCTGCTCGCCGCCGGATGGCAGGGGAACCCCCGGCTCACGGTGCTGTGCGGCGGCGAGGCGCTGTCCGCCGACCTCGCGGAGCGACTGCTCGCCGGGAACGGCGCGGTGTGGAACCTCTACGGGCCGACCGAGACCACCATCTGGTCGGCGGCGTGCAAGCTCAGCCCAGGTGAGCGGGTGACGATCGGTGCCCCGATCGCCAACACCGCGCTGTACGTGCTCGACAGCGCGCGCAGGCCCGTCCCGACCGGTATGCCCGGCGAGCTGTACATCGGCGGCGACGGGGTGGCCGACGGCTACCCCGGCCACCCCGAACTGACCGCCGAGCGCTTCCTCCCCGACCCGTTCGCGAACGGGCCCGAGGCCCGGAAGGCCCGGATGTACCGCACGGGCGATCTGGTCCGCCGGCTGGCCGACGGGCGGATCGAACACCTGGGCCGGATCGACTCCCAGGTCAAGGTGCGCGGCCACCGCGTGGAGCTGGAGGAGATCGAGGCGACCCTGCGGCGCCTGGACGGGGTCCGCGACGCCGTGGTGGTGGCACGCGGTCAGGGCGGCGGCGACCGCTCGCTGCTGGCCTGTTACATACGTGCCGACGGCGGCGCCGACCCGACCCGGGAGCAGCTCGCGGCCTGGCTGCCGGCTCATATGCTCCCGGACGTGCTGATTCCGGTCACCGGCTTCCCGCACACGCTCAACGAGAAGGTCGACCGCAGCACGCTGGCCACCCTGCCGCCCGCCGACTTGCGGGCGCGCTTCGGCGCCACCGGTGCCACCGACGTCACCGACGCCGAGCAGCCCGGGAGTTCCCCGGAACCCGCGGGACGCGTCGAGGCGCTGGTGGCCGAACTGGCCCACACGGTCGGCCGCCTGGCAGGGCTGCCGCACGAGGAGATCGGCGCACACACCCCGCTCGGCGAGGTGGGGATGAACTCGGTGAGCTTCACCGCGCTCAGTGCCGAGCTGCGTACCGCCTACGGCATCGAGGTCTACCCCACGCTGTTCTACCGCCGAGGCACCCTCCACGCACTGGCCGAGCACCTGTGGGAGCAGCACCCCGCCGAGCTCACCGCGCGGTTCGGCGCTGCCGCACCGGTCCGCGCTGCCGCACCGGTCCACGCCGCCGAAGTAAGCGCCGCCGCCGAAGTAAGCGTCCCCGTCGAACCGCGCCCCGCCGAGGCGCAGGCCGAGGTGCGGCGCGGCGACGACATCGCGGTCGTCGGCATGGCCGGACGGCTGCCCGGCTCCTCCGACCTCCAGGAGTTCTGGGACCACCTGGCCGCCGGGGACGATCTGGTCCAGGACGTTCCCGCGGAGCGCTGGGACGGGCAGCAGGACCAGCCGCGTGCCTCCTCCTATCGGGGCGGCTTCGTCCCCGACGTGGACCGCTTCGACGCCGCCTTCTTCGGGATCTCACCCCGGGAGGCGGAGTTGATGGACCCCCAGCAGCGGCTGCTGCTGGAAGTGGTCTGGTCGGCCATCGAGGACGCGGGCTACCGCCCGTCCGAGCTGGCCGGGAAGCGCGTCGGGGTGTTCATCGGCGTCGCCAACAACGACTATCTGGAGGCGCAGCGGGCTGCCGGACACGGTCCCCAAGGCCACACGGCCACCGGCGCGGCGCTGTCGATGATCCCGAACCGGGTCTCCTACCTGCTGGATCTGCGCGGGCCCAGCATGGCCGTCGACACCGCCTGCTCCGGATCGCTCACCGCCGTCCACCAGGCGTGCGCCGCGCTCCAGGACGGCAGCTGCGATCTGGCGATCGCGGGCGGCGTCAACCTCATCCTGACCCCGACCGTGTACGAGGTGCTCAGCCAGGGCGAGATGCTCAGCCCCGACGGCCGCTGCAAGGCGTTCGACAGCCGGGCGAACGGCTACGTCCGGGGCGAGGGCGTCGGCGTGGTGCTGCTCAAGCCGGCGGACCCGGCGCGGCGCGACGGCGACGCCGTGCACGCGACGATCAAGGCGGCCGTGACCAACCACGGCGGCCGGACCACGTCGTTGACGGCTCCCAACCCGGATGCCCAGGCCGACCTGCTGGTCGACGCCTACCGCGCCGCCGACGTACCGCCGGAGTCCGTCGGCTACATCGAGACGCACGGCACCGGAACCGCGCTGGGCGACCCGATCGAGACCGCCGGTCTGTCCGCCGCCTTCCGGCGGCTGCGCGCGGACCGCGGAAGTGCCGGCACGGCTGAGGCGCCCGGCTGCGCCATCGGTTCGGTCAAGACCAACATCGGCCACCTGGAGGCCGCCGCGGGCATCGCCGGGATGTTCAAGGCCGTACTCGCGCTACGGCACGGCACCATCCCGGCCAGCCTGCACTTCCAGGAGCAGAACCCCTATCTGGAACTCGACGGCGGCCCGTTCGAGGTGGCCGCCACCGCCCGGTCCTGGCCGCGGCGGCGCGACACCGCCGGACGCGAGCTGCCACGCCGTGCCGGGGTCAGCTCCTTCGGCTTCGGGGGAGCCAACGCGCACATCGTGCTGGAGGAATCACAGATGCCGGACGACCGTGAGAAGGAGGCCGCCGAGCAGGCGTACGTGCTCTCCGCCCGCACTCCCGAGGCGCTGCGGAGCGCCGCCCAGCGGCTCGCCGACCACCTGGAGGACCGGAGCGTCCCGCCCGGCGACCTCGCGTACACCTTGCAGACGGGCCGTGAGCCGATGGCCCACCGGCTCGCCGTGGTGACGGACGGCGTGGCCGGGCTGCGGTCCGAACTGGTCGCCTACCTGGCCGGCCGCCCGTCGGCGGTGCGCACCGGGCGGGTCGAGCGGCAGGCAACCCCGCCCAAGGTCACCGCGACCGGGGAGCTGACCGCCGTCGTGGACGCGTGGCTGGCCGGCGCCGAGGTCGACTGGGCGCCCCTGCACGCGGGCGCGGCTCGCCGCCGGACACATCTGCCCAGCTACCCCTTCGCCCGTACCCGGCACTGGTTCGCCCCTGGCCCGGCACCGGTGGCGGCACCGGAGAGGGCCGCGGCCCGGCTGCACCCGACCCTGCTCGACGCGGACGTCTCGGCGCCCGGCGCGCGTTCGTTCGCCAAGACGCTCACGGGCGGGGAGTTCTTCCTGCGCGACCACGTGGTGGGCGGCGAGCCGGTGCTGCCCGGCGTGGCGTATCTGGAGATCGCCCGGCTGGCCGGTGAACTGTCCGCCGGCTCGCCGGTGCGTGGTGTCGACGGCCTGGTGTGGGCCGCGCCGGTCCGGCTGCCCGCGGGAGGAGGGGAACAGCGACTGCTGGTCCGACTCGGTGAGGACCAGGCCGGCACGTCCTTCGAGGTGCACAGCGCGGAGGGCGGACCCCGTGGGCATGCGCGCGGCACGCTGCTGTTCGGCGCGCCCGAGCCTCGTCCCACCCGGATCGACGTACCAGGCGTACGCGGGCGCTGCACGGATGTCCGTGACGGCGCGAGCTGCTACCGGCTCTTCTCCCGGCTGGGCATGGACTACGGCGCGAGTTTCCAGGTGATCGAGGAACTCGCCGTGGGGGACGGCGAGGCGTTGGCGGCACTGCGCCTTCCCGCGGACCGGGTGGCGGACGCGGGCGGCTATGTGTTCCATCCTTCGCTGCTCGACGCGGCTTTGCAGACGGCGGGTCTGCTGGCGTCCGGTGCTGACGACCTGGCGCAGCCGTTGCCGTATCTGCCCTTCTCGCTGGGCTCGGTCCGGCTCCACGCGGAACTGCCCGAGCAGATGTACGCCTACGCCACTCCTTCGGCGCGCCGGTCGCCGGCCGGAACGCTCTGCTTCGACGTGGCGCTGCTGGACCGTACCGGCGAGGTGGCCGTCTCGATCGACGCCTTCACGCTCCGGGCGGTGCCCCGGCCGGACGCGGAGGACACGCAGCGTGCTTCGGCTGTTTCGGCCGCTTCGGCTGTTTCGGCCGCGGAGGACGCGGTGACCGCGTTCGAACCGGTCTGGCAGCCCGCCCCGCAGGCGCAGCGCGAACTGGACGGAAACGTACTTGTGCTGGACGCGGGCTCCGAGGGGGCCGAGGTGAGCGCCGCCCTGACTGCCGCGGGTGCGGACACCCGGCGGATCGCCCTCGGCGACGGCTTCGATGCCGAGGCGGCGGTCGGGGACGGTGAGACGTCCCCCGTCCATGTGGTCCACCTGGCCGGGGAGAACGCCGACCCCGGCAGCGCCGTCGAGCACGGCTTCCACACCGCCATGGCGTTCCTCCAGGCATGGCAGCGGCAGCGGCGCGGCGCACTGCGCTACCTCTATGTGCACGGCGAAGCGGCAGCTTCGCCGGCCCACCCGGCCATGGCGGCGTTCGCCCGCTCGGTACGTCTGGAGCACCCGGCGATCGACTTCGGCGTGCTGACCGTCGCGTCCGGCTCCCTCGCGGACGCCGTGGCCGGTGAACTCGGCGGTCAGGGCGAGCCCGAGGTGCGGATCGATGCCGCGGGCAGGGCCCGCCGTTCCTGGCGCGAGGTGGGTCTTCCGGCCGTCGGCGCCTCGGCGTTCACGGGACCGGGCGCCCATGTGATCACCGGCGGCACCGGTGCGCTGGGGCTGCTGCTCGCCGAGCACATCGCCAAGGTGCGGCAGGAGGCGGGACTGCCCCGCGGCGGGATCGTGCTCGCCGCCCGGTCCGCTCCGGGCCCCGAGGCCGGTGCCCGGATCGAGGCCATCGGTGCCCGGGTGGTGCGCGCTGACGTGTCCGACGCCGCGGCGGTGCGCGCACTGATCGCCGAGGCCCGCCAGGCCCACGGGTCGGTGTCCGGCGTCCTGCACGCCGCCGGAGTGCTCGGCGACGGCCTGTTGCAGCGTAAGAACCGGGCGGACGTGGACGCGGTGCTGGCCGCCAAGGTGCACGGCACGGTGCTGCTGGACGAGGCGACACGGGACGATGCGCTGGACTACTTCGTGACGTTCTCCTCCGCGGCGGCGGCGTTGGGGAACGCGGGCCAGATCGGTTACGCCTTCGCCAACGCCTTCCTCGACCACTTCGCCGAGCAGCGCGAGGAGTTGCGCCGCCAGGGCGCGCGGCACGGCCGTACCTTCGCCGCGGCCTGGCCGGTCTGGGCCGACGGTGCCATGCGGATCGCACCGGCTGCCGAGGAGTACGTGGAGCGCGTGCTCGGTATGCGTCCGCTGCGTACCGCACCGGCGCTGGAGGCACTGGAGCGCGCGCTGGTCGGTACAGCGCCGAGGCTGCTGCTCGCACCGGGCGACCCCGCCCGGATCCTCACCGCACTCGACGGCAGGTCGGCGCACACCCCCGCCGCGCACACCCCCGCCGTACCGGCGCAGGCCACCGCCGCCACCCCCGTTGCAGCGCACGCCACCGCCGTCGCGCCGCAGAGCACCACCGGCGTACGGGAGCAGGCCGAGCGGCTGGTGCTCCGGATCCTGGCGGAGGAACTGAAGCTCCCCGAGGCGGACATCGACGTCACGGAGTCCTTCGACCACTACGGCGTGGACTCACTCATCACCATGAGCGTGACCCAGCGGCTGGAGGAGCGCTTCGGTCCCCTGTCGAAGACCCTGCTGTTCGAGTACGTGACGGCGGAAGAGCTGGTCGATCACCTGGCCGCGGCACACCCGGACGCGTTCACCACCTCCGAGGCGGCCGTGCCCGCCATCGCCGAGGCGGTATCGGCTCAGGACGGGGCAACCGACACCGTCCGGCCCGACGCGGTCGGCGACGACATCGCGATCATCGGTGTCGCGGGCCGCTATCCGCAGGCCGACGACGTGGACGAGTTCTGGCGCAATCTGCGCGCGGGCACGGACTGCATCGAGGAGATACCGGCCGACCGGTGGAACCATGACCGGTTCTACGACGCGGACAAGTCCGCCACCGGCAAGACGTACGGCAAGTGGGGCGGGTTCATCCGCGGCGCCGACCGGTTCGACCCGCTGTTCTTCCGGATGTCGCAGATCGAGGCCGAGCACACCGACCCGCAGGAGCGGGTCTTCCTGGAGACGGTCTGGCATCTGCTGGAGGACGCCGGCTACACCCGCGAAAGCCTGCGCGGCTCCCGTACCGGGGTGTTCGCGGGCATGATGTACGGCCAGTACCAGCTGTACGGCGTTCAGGAGGCGCTGCGCGGCGAGGGACTGCCCCCGCACTCGTCCTACGCCTCGGTGGCCAACCGGGTGTCGTACTTCTTCGACTTCACCGGCCCCAGTGTCGCCGTGGACACGATGTGCTCCTCCGCGCTGGTCGCCATCCACCAGGCGTGCCAGGCCATCCGCGACGGCGACTGCGAGACGGCGGTCGCGGGCGGCGTCAATATCTCCACCCACCCGGCGAAGTACCTCCAACTCGCGTGGCGCAGCTTCCTGTCCGAGGACGGCCGCTGCCGCAGCTTCGGCGAGGGAGGCACCGGCTACGTCCCGTCCGAGGGCTCGGGCGCAGTGCTGCTCAAGCGCCTCGACGCGGCTCTCGCCGACGGCGACCGGGTGCTGGCCGTGGTCAAGGCCACCGCGGTCAACCACGGGGGAACCGGCCGGGGCTTCAACGTGCCCAGCCCCAAGGCCCAGGGCGACCTGGTGCGGTCCGCGCTCGACCGGGCCCGGATGCGCCCGGCCGACCTGGACTACATCGAGGCACACGGCACCGGTACGGCTCTGGGCGACCCGGTGGAGATCACCGGCCTGCTACGGGCCTTCGACGGCGATGTGCCGGTGGAGAAGCTGCCGATCGGCTCGGTCAAGTCCGGCATCGGGCATGCCGAGTCGGCGGCCGGGATCGCCGCGATCACCAAGCTGCTGCTCCAGATGCGCCATGGTGAGTTCGCTCCGTCGCTGCACTCGGAAGAGCTCAATCCGAACATCGACTTCGCCGCGACCCCGTTCCAGGTACAGCGCGAGCTGGCACCCTGGCCGCGCCGCGTTCTCGAAGACGGCACCGAGCGGCCCAGGACCGCGGGGGTGAGCTCCTTCGGCGCCGGCGGCACCAACGCGCACATCATCCTGCAGGAGTACCCCGGTGCGCCGAAGCAGCCGACCGGCCCGGCCGGTGAGCAGCTGGCCGTGCTGTCCGCCAGGGATGCCGAGCGGCTGACCGAGCAGGCGCGCCGCCTCGCCGCGTATCTGCGCGCTGAGGGAGCCGGGCTGGCGCCGCACGAGGTCGCATGGACGCTCCAGTCCGGGCGGGAGGCCATGGCCCACCGGCTGGCCGTCCGCTTCGACGACCTCGGGCAACTGGCCGCGCGGCTGGACGAGTTCGTCACCGGCAACACCTCCGCCGACTGCTGGACCGGGGTCGTCGATCCACGCCGGCCCACCAAGGGCGAGGCGCCGCCCGCCCGTCCTGCGGCCTACGCCGATGCCTGGACCTCGGGCCGGCAGGTCGACTGGTCGGCGCTGCACCATGGGTCCCGGCCCGGACGGGTTCCGCTGCCCGGCTATCCCTTCGGCGGCGAGCGGGTCTGGCTGGCGGCGGCGGACGCCGAACTGGCCGCGCTGGAAGCCGTACCCGCCGCCGAAGGGTCGTTGCTGACCAGGCACTGGGTTCCCGCCGAGCCCGCGGCCCGCCTCGCCCTGCCCGGCCGCACCGCCGTGCTGGCCGCACCGGGCACCGAGGCACTGGCCGAACGGCTGGCCGCCACGCTGCCCGCCGCCGAAGTGCTCACCACGACGGGGCTCGACGCCGATCTGGCCTCCGGCAGCACCCGCTGGGACCGTTTCGACGCGGTGGTCGACCTGGCGGGCTGCGCCGGGTCGGTGACCCGCGTCGACCGCGCGGCGCTGTCCACCTGGTTCCGCTGGCTCCAGCACGTGGTCGACCGGGGCAAGCGCGACCTGCGCACCGTGCTGGTGTCCCGTACGTCGCGGGACGGCCATGGCGGTGCGGCCCGGGTGGGCCTGTACCGCATGCTGCAGAGCGAGTACCGCCAGCTGCGCTCCCGTCACGTGGAGGTGGGATCGTGCGCGGACGAGCAGCTGTGCGGGTGGGTGGCCGATGAACTCGCCGCCGACGGCGAGGAGGCCGAGGTCGCCTACCGGGAGGGCGTCCGGCACCGGTCGGTGCTGCGGGAACTGCCGCACAGCGCGCAGCAGCCGCCGCGCGTCCCGGACGGCCATGTGCTCTGGGTGACCGGTGGCACCCGCGGAATCGGGTTGCTGACCGCCCAGCACTTCGTGGCCCGGCACGGGGTGCGCAAGCTGGTCCTCACCGGCCGTGAGGAGCTGCCGCCACGGGCCGAGTGGGCAGCGCACATCGCCGCGGACACCGCGCTGGGCCGCAAACTGCGCCCCTTGGCCGAGCTCGCCGAACGGGGAGTGGAACTGGAGGTGCTGGCCGTCCCGCTGGACGACGAGCAGGCACTCACCAGGGCCCTGGCCGATGTGAAGCTCCGGCTGGGCCCGGTGGGCGGGGTGGTGCACTGCGCCGGTACCACCGACTCCGAGAACCCCGCCTTCGTCCGCAAGGAGCCCGAGGGCCTGGCCCGGGTGATCGGCCCGAAGGTCTTCGGCCTCGACACGATGGCGGCGTGCTTCCGTGCCGAGCCGCTGAGCTTCTTCGTGCTGTACTCGTCGGTCACGGCCGCGGTCCCCGCACTCGCCGTCGGGCAGAGCGACTACGCGCTGGCCAATGCCTACCTGGACGAGGTCGCCCAAGCGCGCCCGTACGGACTGCCGTTGGTCAGTGTGCAGTGGCCGAGCTGGCGGGACACCGGCATGGGGGAGGTGCGCAGCGCCGCCTACCGGGCATCCGGGCTGGCGGCCCTGTCGGACGCGCAGGGACTCGCCCTGCTGGACCGCGCGCTGGCCGCCGACGCGCGTGTGGTCCTGCCCGCAGTGGTGCGCCCGGACGCCGACTGGCGCCCCGAGCTGCTGACGGCCCGCCGACTGGACGCGGCCCCCGAGCGGCCGGCGGCGTCCGCCCCGTCCGTGGCAGTGTCCGGCCCGCCCGTGGCGGCGGCCGGTGACCCCGATCTCCAGGGCGCGAAGGACGCGGTGGCCTCGTGGCTGCTCGACCGGCTGGCGCTGGAGCTCCGTTTCGACCGGGCCAAGCTGACGGGCGATGTGCCCGTCCAGGACTTCGGTATCGATTCGATCCTCGTCACCCAGCTCGTGCAGACCCTCGCCAAGCAGCTCGATGTGTCGCTCGACCCGTCGGCCCTGCTGGAGTACCCGACCGCCGACGAATTCGCGGAGTATCTCGCGGGGGAGTGCCCCGAGGAACTCGTCGCCGTCTTCGGCCGGTCCTCACCCGGCACCGCGGAGCCCATGCCGCGGGAGACTGCCGCCGCCGGTACGGACACGGCCGCCGCACCTCGCGCCGCGGCGCCCGTCCCGGAGCGGCGGGAACTCGCCGGGGACGACATCGCGGTCGTCGGTCTGTCCTGCCGGTTCCCGGGCTCCGGATCCGCGAGCGAGTACTGGGAGCTGCTCCGGCAGGGCCGTTCGGCACTGCGCCCGCTCCCCGAGCAGCGCTTCGCCGGGCTGACCGGCTACCACGCCGGACTGCTCCCGGACGAGCTGCGCTTCGACCCCGAGTCCTTCCTGCTGTCGGAGGCGGACGTCGCGGCCATGGACCCGCAAGCGCTGCTCCTCCTCGAAGAGGTCAACCGCGCTGTACACCACGCCGGTTACCGGACGGAGGAGCTCAAGGGGCGCCGCGTCGGGGTCTACGTCGGCGGCCGTGCGACCCGTACGCCCGACGACGCGCTGGTGGACCAGGCGAAGAACCCCGTGATGGTCACGGGCCAGAACTACCTGTCCGCCAACATCTCCCAGTTCTTCGACTTCCGCGGACCCGGCATCGTGGTCGACACCGCCTGCTCCTCGGCCCTGGTCGCGATGGACATGGCCGCGCAGGCCCTGCGTGCGGGCAGCATCGAGTCGGCGGTGGTCGCCGGGGTGAACCTGCTCGCCGACGACCGGGCACACCAGATCTTCGCCCAGCGTGGACTGCTCAGCTCCGGCGCCGAGTTCCATCTGTTCGACCGCAGGGCCTCCGGGCTGGTCCTCGGCGAGGGTGCGGGCGCCGTCGTCCTCAAGCCCCTGACGAAGGCGCAGGCCGACGGGGACCAGGTGCTCGCAGTCCTCAAGAGCATCGCGATCAACAACGACGGCCGGACCGCGGGGCCCGCCACTCCGAACCTGGAGGCGCAGAAGCAGGTGATGACCGAGGCGCTGGCGGCCGGCGGACACAGCCCGCAGGAGGTCGGCTGGGTGGAGGCCAACGGCTCCGGATCCGTCGTCACCGACCTGCTCGAACTCAAGGCCGTACAGGCGGTCTACGGCACCGACACAGCACGTCCGGTCTCCCTCGGTTCGGTGAAGCCGAACATCGGCCATCCGCTGGCCGCGGAAGGTATCGCGGCGTTCATCAAGGTCGTGCTGATGCTGCACCACCGGGAGCAGGTGCCGTTCGGCTCCGGACAGGAACCGCTCGAACACTTCGACCTGGCCACATCGCCGCTGAACTTCCCCAGGGAGCCGGGGCCGTGGTCAGAGGCGGCCGGCCTCGCGGCACTGAACTGCTTCGCCGACGGCGGCACCAACGCCCATGTGCTCCTCGGCCCCGCGCCCGAAGCCGCCCACCCCACCAAGGCACCACTGCCGGAACCCGTGCTGAACCGGAGGATCGTCATCCGAGGAACCACCGCATCCAAGACCGCGGCGAGCAGCCTGTTCTGGGACAGCTACCGATGACCGAACCGCTGAACAAAGCACAGCCCATCGTGTTCGCGTACTCCGGGCAGGGCTCGCAGTACTACGGCATGGGCAAGGAGCTCTACGACGCCAACGAGGTGTTCCGTACGGCGCTGCTCCGCTATGACGAGGCGGTCGCCGGGGAACTGGGCGAGTCGGTGCTCGGGCGGATCTTCGACCCGGCGAAGCCGAGGAACCATCCCCTCCTCGACACCCGGATCACGCATCCGGGCATCGTCATGATCGAGCTGGCGTTGACGGAGACCCTGCGCGCCGAGGGCATCGAGCCGGACTACGTCCTCGGCTGCAGCCTCGGCGAGTACGCCGCGGCCGTCGTCGCGGGCAGCCTCGACCCGTTCGACTGTCTGCGGCTGCTGGTACGCCAGGCCGACGCGGTGAGCGCGAGCCCACCCGGCGGCATGCTCGCCGTGCTCACCGGGATCGACGTACTGGACCGGGTGCCCGAGCTGCGGGTGTGCGAGATCGCCGCACGCAACTACCCCGGCAGCTTCGTGGTCTCGGGTCCGGAGGCGGATCTGACCCGGGCCGAGGCGGCGCTGCGCGACGCCGGCGTGCTGCATGTGCGGCTGCCGGTCGAGTACGCCTTCCACTCCCGCCTGATGGACCAGGCGCTCGACGCCTGCCGGGAGGCTTTCGACGGAGTGAAGCTGGCGCGGCCCCGCCTTCCCTGGGTGTCCTGCGTGGACGGCGGGACGGTGCAACAGGTCACCCCGGACCACTTCTGGCGGGTCGCGAGGCGGCCGATCGAGTTCGAGGGCGCCATCGCCGGTCTGCGGGAGAAGGACGACTTCCTCTACCTGGACCTCGGTCCCGCGGGGACCCTGCACAACTTCCTCCGCCAGCTCCTCCCGGCGGGAACGCGTGCTGCCTCGTTGCCGCTGCTCAGCCAGTTCGAGAAGGACACCGCGCTGCTCGACGGGGTCCGGAAGCGGACGCATGCCGTCCGGACGACACCACGGAAGGTGCATGCCATGGAGGAATCCCGCGGCCCCGGCGGAAAGGTCTACGGCTTTCCGGGACAGGGCTCGCAACGGCGGGGAATGGGCAAGGAGCTGTTCCCGCGGTTTCCCGCCGAGACGGCGCTCGCCGACGAGGTGCTGGGCTACTCGATCGAGGAACTGTGCCTCAGTGATCCTGAACGCAAGCTCGGCAACACGGAGTTCACCCAGCCCGCGCTCTACGTCGTGGGCGCCCTGTCCTACCTGGACCGTACGGCACAGGACCTCGTGCCGCCGGACTACCTCGTCGGACACAGCCTGGGCGAGTACGTGGCGCTGTTCGCGGCCGGAGTCTTCGACTTCGAGACCGGGCTGCGGCTGGTGCGGCGGCGCGGCGAGCTGATGGCAGCAGCCGACGCCGGTGCCATGGCCGCGGTGGTCGGCGTCGACGAGGAGACCGTCGTACAGACGCTCGCGGACCCCGCGTTCGCGCCGCTGGACCTGGCCAACTACAACGCCCCCGACCAGTTCGTCGTATCCGGTCCCGGCGAGGCGGTCGACGCGGCGTGCGCCGCCTTCGAGGCAGCCGGAGCGCGTGCGGTGCGGCTCCGCGTCAACGCGCCGCTGCACTCCCGGTACATGCGCGGCGTGGCCGAGGAGTTCGGCCGGTTCCTCGACGGCTTCACCCTGCGCGCCCCGACGGTCCCGGTGCTCGCCAACGTCGACGCCCTGCCGTACACGGCCGACACGGTCAAGGAACGCCTGACGGCCCAGATCGCTTCCCCGGTCCGCTGGACCGAGACCGTACGCACCGTGCTGCGGCACGGCGACTTCGAGTTCGTCGAGCTGGGTCCGGGACAGGTGCTCACCAAACTGGTCACGCGCATCAGGACAGCCCCCGACCCGCTGCCGACGGCGCCGGCACGGCGCCCCGAGCCCACGGCCGTAGCCGAGCCCACGGCCGTAACCGAGCCCACGGCCGCCACCGAGCCCACCGTCGCCCTCACCGCCGACGACCTCGGCGCCCGGAGCTTCCGGGAACGGTACGGGCTGCGCCGCGCCTATGCCGTGGGGGCGATGTACGGCGGCATCTCCGGCCCGGAGATGCTGCGCGCCTCTGCCAAGGCGGGTCTCCTCGGCTTCCTCGGGACCGGCGGACTCACTCCGGACGAGACGGAACGACACCTTCGCGAGCTGGAGCCCGGCGCCGCCGTCGGTGTCAACTTCCTCTACCGGCACGGCGCTCCGGAACAGGAGGCCGCACTGGTCGACCAGCTGTTGCGGCACGGCGTCGACCTGGTGGAGACGTCCGGCTTTCCGCTGATCACCGAGGACCTGGTGCGCTTCCGGCTCAAGGGCGGCCGGGTCCTGGCGAAGGTGTCCAGGACCGACATGGCCGCCGCGTTCCTCGCCCCTCCTCCCGAGCCGCTGGTCGCGCGGCTGCTGGCCGCGGGCGCTGTGACCGAGGCCGAGGCCGCCGCTGCGGCGTCCCGCCCGATGGCCGACGACCTCTGCGTCGAGGCGGACGGCGGCTGGCTGTGCGACGGCGCGGATCTGCTGACCCTGCTCCCCGCGGTGCTCCGGCTGCGGGACGAGGCAGCGCTCCCCGGCCCGCGGGTGCACGTGGGCTGTGCCGGCGGTATCGGCACCCCTGAGGCCGCAGCCGCCGCCTTCCTCCTCGGCGCCGAGTTCGTGCTGACCGGATCGGTCAACCAGTGCTCGGTCGAGGCCGCCACCAGCGACCAGGCCAAGGACCTCCTCCAGCAGGTGCACGAGTACGACGTGGACACCGCGCCGTTCGCCGGTCTCTTCGAACTCGGGGTGCAGGCCCGCTATGTGAAGCGCGGGCTGTTCTTCCCCGCGCGGGCGGCGAAGCTGTACGACCTGTGGCGCCGCCATGCCTCGTACGCCGAGCTCGACGCAGGCACCAGGGCCCAGCTCCTCGACCGCTACCTGGGCGGAGAGCATCCCGCACCCTCGGCCCCGGCAGCGGGCGCGGACCCGAAGGCGGAGCTGGCCGCCCTGTTCCGCGGCTACTTCGAACGCGGCTTCCGCCTCGCGGTGACCGGCGACCGGCAGTCCAAGGTCGACCACCTCGTCCACTGCGGTCCGGCGATGGGCGCCTTCAACCAGGCGGTTGCGGGTACGGACCTGCACCCCTGGCGGGCCCGGACCGTCGAGGCCGTCTCCGACGTCCTCATGGAGGGCGCTGCGGCCCACATCACGGCCCGGCTGCGGAGTTTCCCCGAGATGCAGCGGAGCCAGAGCGAGTGACCAGCGAAGAAAGAGGCAGGCAAGCGATGAGTACCGTGCCGCAGGATCAGTCCGTGATCTTCTATCCGTTCACGCAGGAATTCATGGAGGACCCCTATCCGCACTATGCGGAGTTGCGCAGGCATGTGCCGGTGCACCATCACCCGGGCGGCTTCTGGATGCTCTCGCGCTACGACGACGTGTCAGCGCTGCTGCGTAGCGGACTCTCCGTGGAGCAGCGCCATGTCGCGCCGGGGCCGTTCCGCGACGCGTACGCGAAGGCGGGCGTCACGGAGAAGCCGCGGCTGAAGGGGCTCGCCCTGCTGGACCTGGACCCGCCGGACCACGACCGGCTGCTCAAGCTGGTCAAGCAGGCATTCACCACCCGCGCCATCAACGCGCTCGAACCGATGGTCCGCGAGCTGGTCGACGAGGCGCTCGACGACATCGCCGAGGAAGGGGGAGGCGACCTGGTCGAACTGCTCGCGTTCCCGCTGCCGTTCGCCGTCATCTCGCGGATGCTGGGCATGCCGCCGATCGACACCAAGCATCTGCGCATGCTCACCAGCCTGTTGATGCGTTCGGTGGAGCTGACCACCGACCTCGAGGTGATGAGGGTCATCGAGGCAGCCGATGTGGAGATCTTCGAGCTGGTCAGCGACGCCGTCTCCCGGAAGCGGAGCGAGCCCGACGACGACCTGCTCACCGCTCTCATCGCCGCCGAGAGCGACGGGGACAAGCTGAGCCACGACGAGCTGGTCGCCCAGGTCACCATGCTCTACGTCGCGGGTTACGAGACGACGGTGAACCTGATCTCCGGTGGCGCGCTCTCCCTGCTGCGCAACCCGGAGCAGCTCGAACTCCTGCGGGCCGAGCCGGAGCTCGGCGAGAACGCGGTGGAGGAGATGCTGCGTTACGAACCCCCGGTGCACACCAGCAGGCGGGTGACGCTGGAGCCCTACCACGTCGGCGGCTACGAGATCCCTCCCGGCTCGTTCATCCTCGCCAACCTGGCCGGGGCCAACCGCGACGAGGAGTTCTGGGGCCCCGACGCGGAGGAATTCGACGTGCGGCGGGAGAAGGCGCGCAAGCATCTCTCGTTCGGCAGCGGTATGCACCACTGCCTCGGCGCGCAGCTCTCCCGTATCGAAGGCAGGGTGGCGATCGGCGAACTGGTGCGCCGCTTCCCCGGCCTGCGCATGGACGGCGAGGTCGAATGGAACGGCCTGCGGAGCCTGCGCGGCGCCGCCCGGCTGCCGGTCCGAGTATGAACCTGAAGGAGTGGACCCGATCATGAGTGAAGAACCGACCGGCCATCTGGTCGCCATCCTGGGCGGGGGTGTGATGGGCTCGGGCATCGCCGCCTTGGTGCTCGGACACGGCATACCCGTCGTTGTCGTCGACGTCGACGAGGAGACGCTCGAAGACGCGCGCGCCAGGATCATGCATCAGCTCAGGCACGCCCAGCTGATGGGCGTGCTCCCGGCCGGCCGTACCCCCGGCCAGCTGGTCACCACCGTGGCTCTCCCGAACGTGGTGGAGGCGACCGCCGTCATCGAGGCGGTGACCGAGTCACCCGAGGTCAAGGCCAAGGTGCTGACGGAGGCGTCGGCCGCGGTCAGGCCCGGCACTCCGCTGATCACCAACACCTCCGGCATTCCGATCAGCGAGCTGGCCGCCTGGACCGAACGGCCCGAAGAACTCCTCGGCACGCACTTCATGAACCCGCCCTACCTGATCGAGATGGTGGAGGTGAGCCGGGGCCCGCAGACCAGCGAGGCCACCGTCGAAGCGCTGGTCGCGCTGCTGACCGCGCTGAACCGGCGATCCGTGCTGGTACAGGACGCGCCGGGGTTCGTGACCAGCAGGCTGCTCCACCCGATGATCAACACCGCGGCGCGGATCGTGGGCGAGGGCACCGCCACGGTCGAAGCGGTCGACGAGCTGATGGAGGGGTGCCTCGGACACCCGACGGGCCCGCTGCGCACCGCGGACATGATCGGGCTCGACAATCTGGCCGACTCGCTCGCCGCGCTGTACGAGCGCACCGGTGCCGAAGAGTGCAAGCCCTGTGACCTGTTGCTGGCAAAGGTGCGCGACGGTGAACTCGGCCGCAAGTCCGGCCGCGGTTTCTACGCATACGGAAAGGAATAACTGTGACGACTGAACAGCACACCGAGGACGTCAACGCCGAATCCATCGAGAAGGCGCTGCTGAGCTTCCTGGAGGCGAAGACGAAGACATCGGTCGCGCCGGCACAGGAACTCTTCTCCTCCGGACTTGTGTCCTCGATGTTCGCCATGGAGCTCGTCGTCCACCTGGAGAAGGAGTACGGCATATCCATCGTCGGCACCGACCTGCGGCTGGACAACTTCCGGACGGTGCAGACCATGACGGAACTGGTGCTCCGGCTGCGCGACACGGCTGAGACGGCCGACGGTGCCTGAGCGGCTCGCCGACGAGATCGCGGTCGTCGACGAGCTCGTCGGCGACCGGGCCGAGGGATGGGACCTCGCCGGGGAGATCCCCCGTGAACTGCTCCGGAAGTTCGGCGCCGAGGGCCTGCTGTGTGCCCAGGTCGACGCCGGCCACGGCGGGCGCGGCCTGGGCAGCCGCGACAACGGAGAGCTCACCGCGCACGCCGGGAGCCGGTGCAGTTCGCTGCGCAGCGTGATGACCTCCCAGGGCATGGCGGCCTGGACCATCCAGCGGCTGGCCGGTCCGCAGCAGTCGGCGGCTCTGCTGCCGCAGCTGGTCAGCGGCAAGTTGGCGGCCGTGGGGTTCAGCGAGACGGACGCCGGTTCCGATCTGTCCACGATGAGCACCACGGTCGAGCTCGACGGCGACTCGCTCGTGCTGGACGGCCACAAGGTGTGGGTCACCGGTGCGTACTACGCGGACCTGCTGGTCGTCTTCGCCAAGTGCGACGGTGGCGCCGCCGCGGTGGTGGTGCCCACCTCGGCACCCGGGGTGCACGTGGAGCGGGTCGCCGACCCGATGGGGTGCCGTGCCGCGGGGCATGCCCACGTCCGGTTCGACTCGGTCCGGCTCCCGGCCTCCAGCATCCTCGGAGGGCCCGGCCTGCCGTTGCCGCTGCTGGTCACCGCCGCACTCGCGTACGGCAGGATCTCGGTCGCCTGGGGCTGTGTGGGCATCCTGCGCGCGTGCCGGAACGCCGCGGCCCGGCACGCGAGTTCCCGGACGCAGTTCGGCAAGCTCCTGACCGGCCACCAGCTCGTGGAGCGGCACCTTGCCGAGCTGTTCGTCGCCGAGCAGGTCGCGACCCAGGCGTGCGCGTACGCCAGCGAATGCTGGGAGGCCGGCTCTCCCGACCTCGTCGTCGCCACCGTGCTCGCGAAGCACGTCAGTGCCGGCAACGCGGCCAAGGGAGCCTCGACGGCGGTCCAGGTACTGGCATCGGCAGGGACGCGGGACGGCCATGTCGTGGCACGCGCGTACCGGGACGCGAAACTGATGGAGATCATCGAAGGCAGCAACGAGATCTGCCAGTTGATCCTGGCGGAGCACGCCGTGAAGACAGCGCAGTGAGGAGCCGGCCAGGGGGAGGCGCCCGGCCCGCGCCGAGTCGCGGGCCGGGCGGCGGCGCCGGCTACCTGGGCGGCATCCGGAGGGCGCCGTCGAGCCGGATCGTCTCGCCGTTGAGCATCGGGTTCTCCACGACGTGCGAGACGAGCGAGGCGTACTCCGCCGGATCTCCCAGCCGGCCGGGATGCGGCACCTGGTTACCGAGCGCCTCAAGCGTGGACTCGGGGAAGGAGTCGAACATGGGGGTGCGGAAGAGTCCCGGCGCGATCGTGACCACCCGGATCCTCCACTCCGCGAGATCGCGGGCGATCGGCAGGGTCATACCCACGATGCCTCCCTTGGAGGCCGAGTAGGCGGCCTGCCCGATCTGC
Source organism: Streptomyces sp. 3N207 (assembly GCF_052246355.1). Taxonomy (NCBI): domain Bacteria; kingdom Bacillati; phylum Actinomycetota; class Actinomycetes; order Kitasatosporales; family Streptomycetaceae; genus Streptomyces; species Streptomyces sp. 3N207. The sequence continues at coordinate 191,474 of NZ_JBQQBV010000007.1, forward strand.
CCCTCGAAAGCCGCCGCCGAAGCGGTGTTGATGATGACGCCGCGCTCCTCGCCGTCGTCCTCGGCCCTACTGATCTGCGCGGCGGCGAGACGTATGACATTGAAGGTGCCGATGAGATTGACTTGGACAACCTTGCTGAAGGCGGCCAACGGAAAGGGGCCGTTTTTCCCGACCGTCTTGACGGCATTGCCGATCCCGGCGCAGTTCACCGCGATGCGCAGGGTGCCAAGGCTTGTGGCGCGCTGGATCGCGGCGGCGACATCGTCCTCTTTGGTCACGTCTCCGGGTGAGAAAACGACCCGCTCACCCAGCTCCTTCGCGATCTGCTCGCCGGGCGAGGAAGACCGGCCGATGATGACCACGGATGCGCCGCTGCTGTGCAGCTTTCGTACCGCGGCCAGACCGAGTCCGGACGTTCCGCCGGTAACGAGCGCAACACTCCCTTCGATCCTCACGCATTCCCCCTGTTGTCGCTGTGGAAGTTGGCCAGTATGGCTCGATCAGCATAGTTCCCGGCGATCACAGGGGGAGACGGAACCGGTGGTTTCCCGCCTCCCGCCGGGTGGTTACGGGCGAGGGTCAAACCCCTGCGCACCCGCTCTTGTTGAGCGTTCGACGGTCTCCAGGGCCGATTCCCGGAGAGGGTTGCCACTTGTCGCCCGGTTTAGATAGCGTTGCCGACAGTCGTAGACGGCCGAGAATCCGCAAAGCCGGATAACATTCGAAGTTTCTGCCGTCGACGGCTACGGGGACGGAAATTGCAACGGGGGAACTACGGGGAGATGTCACCTACTTTTCACGGGTAGCAGGAACCGGGCCTCCGACGTTTGTCGGTGCGCCGACTGCTCGATCCTGTTCAGCGAGGCGGCGGATTTCTGCTGCCCGTCGACAGGGCCGCATACCGTGTTTTCGACGAGCCATTCGCTGTGAAGATGCCCGCCTGTCGGACGCCTGCCGGTCCGTTGCCATGCGGGGACGGATATTGATTCATGGGACGGATACCGATGCCCGAACGGCTGACATTCGACGAGACCTTCACCGTCACTGCCGACAACCCACTGCTGCAGGGTCACGTCGTCCACGGGCGGCATCTGCTCCCCGGAGTCGGCTACGTGGACCTGATACTCCAGGTCCTCTCCCGGCACGGCTACGACACGTCCGAGGTCGAGCTGCGCAACCTCACCATCCTCGCTCCGCTGGTCGCCGCCCCCGGTGAGCGCGTGCCGACCACCGTCCGAGGCCGCCCCGCAGCGGCGGGAGGGTGCAGGATCGAGGTCGTCAGCTCGCGGCAGGACGCCCGGGGGCAGGGCGGCCAGGGGCAGGGCGGCCAGGGGCAGGGCGGCCAGGGGCAGGGCGGCCCCGAGGTCGTCCACGCCACGGTGAACGCGCACCGGCACACCCTCCCGGCCTTCCGGGAGCGGCTGACGTTGCCGATCACCGGGGCCCACCGGCACACCCCGCTGGCCGATCTGTACGCGTGGCTGAGAGGGCTGGAGCTCGTCCACTCCGGGCTCATGAAGGTCGGCGGCGGGATACACCACCGTTCCGGGGACTGGGTGGCGGAAGTCGAGCTGGACCCCGCCCACCAGGACACCGCCGACGCATTCCCCTTCCATCCCGCCCTGTTCGAGGCCGGGGTGCTCGGCGCGGGCGTCGGCCTGCACATGCTGTACGAGGGCGAAGCGGCCGAGGATCTCTATCTGCCGCTGGTCTTCGAGTCGTTCCGCGCGTCGGCGCCGCTGGGCAGGCGCTGCTTCGTCCGGGTGCCGGCGGACTCGGCGCACCGGGACGAAGAACTGATGCAGCTCGCGGTGGAGTTCTACGACGAGACGGGACAGCAGGTCGCCGAGCTGAACCGCATCGTCGCCAAGCGGGTGCGCTCCGCCGACACCCTCGACGTACGGAGCGAGCCGCAGCAGGGTGCCGCACGGCCGGCCACCGGCATGCCCGCCGCACGGCCGGCCGGCGACGTTTCCGCAGCCACCGGCGCACCGGATGCCGCGGAGGTGGTGACGGAACTGGTCGCGGCCCGGCTGGCGCTGCCGCCCGGACAGGTCAACACGGGGGCGAGCTTCTACGACATCGGCCTGGCCTCCGCCGACCTCGTCTCGATGGTGCCCGAGCTGGAAGAGCGGCTGTCGCTCTCGCTGTCGCCCACGGTGGTGTTCGAGCACAGGTCGCCCGCGGATCTGGCGGCCTGGCTGAGCGGGCAGGTCGCCGAGCGCCGGGCGGCCGAGGCCCCGGCGGCGCCCACCGGTCGGGCGGAGCAGCCCTCCGCCCGTAGCGCCGTGGTCGAGGAGCTGGCCGCGTTGCTGGAGGTGGAGCCCCACGACATCGCGGCGGAAGGGGAGTTGGGGGAGTACGGCCTCGATCTGCCCCTCCGCGCCCGCCTCGCCGCGCGGCTCAACGAACGCTTCGGGTCGGCGCTGACCGCCGCTTCGCTCGCCGACCACCTCACTGTGGACGCCGTCGCCCACCAGGTCGCGGGCCGCCCGGCGGAAGAGCCGCGCCCGCAGGAGGCACGTCCGCAGAAGACGCGCCCGCAGAAGACTCGCCCCCAGGAGACGCCGCATCCCCTGCTGCACCACGTCAGCCGGCGCGACGGCGTCGTGGAGTACCGCACCCGGCTCGACGGCGACGAACCCTTCCTCCGCGACCACAAGGTCCGCGGGGGCCGCCTGCTCCCCGCCGTCGTGCAGCTGGAAATGGCGCGCGCCGCAGTCGAAGCCGCGCACGGCGGCGCGGGCGGCGCGGACGGCGGGGACGGCGGGGACGGCGCGGGCAACGCAGGCACAGTGCAGCTCGACGACGTCGTCTGGCTCCGCCCGGCGCTCTGCGGGCCCGAGGGCCTGGAGCTGCGCGTCACCGTGCACGACGTGCCGCGCGGCGGCTGGGAGTACACGCTGCACGCGGTCAGCGAGGACGGAGAGCTGACGGTGTGCGGCCGGGGCCGCGCGAGCCTGGTGGACGGTGCCGCCCCGACCCCGCCGTCCCTGGACGAGTTGCGGGCCCTGTGCTCCGAGCGGACCGTCTCCGCCGCCGACATCTACGACCTGTACGCCAGTGTGGGCATGGACTACGGCCCGGCGCAGCGCTCCCTCACGGAGCTGCACGTGGGCACCGACCGCTCCGGGCGGCCCCAGGTGCTCGCCCGCCTCCGCCTGCCCGAGGAAGCGCGCGAGGTGGAGGGCTGCCGACTCCACCCGAGCATCGCCGACGGCGCCCTCCAGGCAGTGATCGGACTGACGGCCCCGGCACGGGAGGGCGGGGACGGCGAAGAGGCCCGCGCCGCACTGCCGTTCTCGGTCCAGCGGGTCGAGGCACCCGCCCCCACACCGGCTGGCGCGTACGCCTGGATCCGGCACCAGCCCGGCGGCGGCAGCGGTCCCGGCGCCGGGCCGCTCGACATCACCCTGCTCGACGATGACGGCCGGGTGTGTGCCGAGGTGACCGGGCTGAGCACCCGTACCCTGGCCGAGCCGCAGCAAGACGAGCCCCAGCAGGACGAGCCGCAGGCCCAGCACGCCGCCGCAGCCGGCACCGTCGCTCCGCGGCCCGCCGGCGGCGACATCGCGATCGTGGGCCTCAGCGGTCGCTATCCGCAGGCGGCGGACCTGGACGAGTTCTGGCAGAACCTCCGCAACGGCCGCGACTGCATCCGGGAAGTCCCCGCGGAGCGCTGGGATCACCGGACGTACGCCGACGTCGGGGGCTCCTCCACGGCCAAGTGGGGCGGCTTCATCGACGACATCGACAAGTTCGACCCGCTGTTCTTCCAGATCTCCCTGCACGAGGCCGAGCTGCTGGACCCGCAGGAACGACTGTTCCTCCAGTGTGCCCACCACGCCCTGGAGGACAGCGGATACACCGGCGAGCTGCTGGCCCGCGCCGCGTCCGACCCGGACGGTCCCGCCGCGGCCGTCGCACCACCGGGCAGGGTCGGCGTCTTCGTCGGAGTGATGTACGAGGAGTACCAGCTCTACGGCGCACAGGCGCAGGACCGGGGCAGGTACACGGCGCTGTCCGGAAGCGCCTCCAGCATCGCCAACCGGGTTTCGTACTTCTACGACTTCCACGGTCCGAGCATGACCGTGGACACCATGTGCTCGTCCTCGCTGACGGCCATCCACCTCGCCTGTGAGGCCATCCGCAGCGGACAGTGCGAGACGGCGGTCGCAGGCGGGGTGAATCTGCACTCCCACCCGAACAAGTTCGTGCTGCTGAGCCAGCGCCGCTTCCTCTCCAGCGACGGCCGCTGCCGCAGCTTCGGCGAGGGCGGCGACGGTTACGTCCCCGGCGAGGGTGTCGGCGCGGTCGTGCTCAAGCCCCTCGCGCGGGCGGTCGCCGACGGCGACCACATCCACGGAGTGATCAAGGGAACAGCGCTCAACCACGGCGGACGCACCACGGGCTACTCGGTTCCGTCGCCCGCCGCGCAGGGCGAGGTCATCGCGGACGCGTTCGCCGCCGCCGGCGTCGATCCCTCGGCGGTCGGCTATCTGGAGGCGCACGGTACGGGCACCGCACTGGGCGATCCGCTCGAAGTCACCGGTATCACCAGGGCGTTCGAGGCGGCAGGCGGTTCGCCGGGGACGTGTGCGATCGGCTCCGTGAAGTCGAACATCGGGCACTGCGAGGGCGCGGCCGGGATCGCCGGCATCACCAAGGTGCTGCTGCAGCTGCGCCACGGCGAGCTGGTGCCGAGCCTGCACTCCGACAAGCTCAACCCGCATATCGACTTCGACGGCACCCCGCTGCGGGTCCAGCAGCGCAGGGAGCCCTGGCAGCAGCCCGTCGTGGCGGACGAGGCGGGCGGGACCCGGGTGCTGCCGCGGCTCGCCGGGGTGTCCGGCTTCGGCGCCGGCGGGTCGAACGTCCATGTCGTGCTGTCCGAGTACGTGCCGGAACCGGCTCCGCTCCCCGCGCCGTCGGGCACCGCCGGTCGCCCCGCGCTGTTCGTACTCTCCGCGCAGAGCGAGGAGCAGCTCGCCGAGCAGGCCCGCCGGTTGCGCACCCGGCTGACGGAGCTGCCCGAAGACGCACTCGCCGATGTCGCCTGGACGCTCCAGGTGGGCCGCATGGCGCTGGACGAGCGGCTGGCTTTCGCCGCCACCACGATGGCGGACGCCAGGGCGCGGCTGGAGTCCTTCCTCGCCGGTACGGACGCCGCGAACGCCGACGAGACCGCGCGCGGACCGGCCGCCTGGGTGCGGGGCACCGTCGGCCCCGGCCGGCAGGCGCCCACGGCAGCCGGTGAGGCCGCACTGCGCGGCGCTGTCACCGCGTGGACCGAACACGGCGAACACGACGAACTGCTGCGCCTCTGGGCGCACGGGGCGACGGTGCACTGGGAGGATCTGAGCCCCGCGGGGCCGCCTGCCCGGCGCGTCGGTCTGCCCGGATATCCCTTCGCCAAGGACCGCTGCTGGTTCGACCTCGATCCGGCCGACGGTACGGAGCCGAGGCGAGCACCGCTCGCGGCCCCGGCAGCCGCAGCGCCCGCGGAGCCGGAAGGCGACATGGTGCTGCTGCGGCCGTACTGGGCGGCGCGGGAGCTACCGGAACCCGGCGCCGACGGCACCGCCCACGCGAACGAAGGTACGTTCCAGGCCCACCACGTCGTGATCCTCGGCCGGCTGGGCACGGACGGACGTGACGGACTGCGTGCCGCGCTCCCCTCCGGTGCCGTATGCCACTTCCTTCAGCTTGCCGACGGTGCGCCGGACGTCTGGTACGGCGACGCAGCCCAGCGGCTGTTCGCCCTGGTCCGGGAGGTAATGGCGGGAGGGGTACGGGAGCCGCTGCTGTTCCAGGTCGTCCTGGCCGGTGCCGTCCCGTCCGGCGACGGAACCGCGGGTGAGCTCCTCGCCTGCTCGGCCGGCCTTGCGGGCCTGCTGAAGTCCGCCACCTCGGAACAGCCGCTGCTGCGCACCCAGTACGTTGAGTGCCTGGACGGCGCGGCGGCCACCACCGTCGCCGCTCGTCTTGCGGCCGAGGCGGCGGTGCCCGAGCCCGAGCCGGAGGTGCGTTACCGGGACGGCCGGCGACTCGTCGGGCGGCTCGCGGAGGCCGGCGAAGGCGCCACGCGCGGGTCCGCACCATGGCGGACCGGCGGCGTATATCTGATCACCGGCGGCGCCGGCGGCCTCGGCCGCATCGTGGCGGAGGACATCGCCGCCTCGGTCGACCACGCCACCGTGGTTCTCACCGGCAGGTCGCCGCTGGACGAGGAACGGCGGCGGGACCTGGACACCCTGCGCGCGCCCGGCCTGACGGTCGACTACCAGGCCGTCGACGTCACTGACCGGGACGCGGTGGCGCGACTGCTGGCACGTGTGGCCGACGACCACGGGCCGCTGACAGGCATCGTGCACAGCGCCGGCGTCCTGGCCGACGGCTTCCTGCTGCGCAAGAGCTCCGAGGACCTCGCACGTGTCCTCGGCCCCAAGGTCTCGGGGCTGGTCAACCTCGACGAGCTGAGCCGGGACCAGCCGCTGGAGTTCTTCTGCTGCTTCTCGTCGACCGCCGGCGCCTTCGGCAACGCGGGACAGGCCGACTACGCGGCCGGAAACGCGTTCATGGACGCCTACGCCGCATACCGCAACCGGCTCGTCGAGGACGGCCGGTGCAGCGGAAGGACGGTGTCCATCGGCTGGCCGCTGTGGGAAGCGGGCGGTATGGGCGGCGACGCCGTACGGCAGCACCTGCGCCGCGCCGGTCTCGCGCCCCTGGACACCGCCCGCGGGCTGGCGGCGCTGCATCACGCCCTGACGGCGGAAGCCGGTCCGGCGGAGGGCAGGCTGCTCGTTCTCGTCGGCGAGCGCGCGCGGTTGCTCACCGAACTCACCACACCCGAGGAGGAATCGCCGATGCAGGCCGATGCGCAGGAGAGTGCCGCGTCCGGACCGGCCGACGGGGCCGTGGCCGACGGCAGCCCGGCCGCCAAGGCCCCGGCCCAGGACCCCGTTGCCGACCGTCTCCTCGAGGACCGCGCGGTGGAACATCTGCGGCGCGTGCTGGCCTCGGCGCTCAAGCTGGGGTCCGAAAGGCTGGCTCCGGACGCGCCGTTGGACCGCTACGGCATGGACTCGGTGATCGCTGTCGATGTGATCTCCCAGCTGGAGGAGTCCTTCGGCCGCTTGTCCCGGACACTGCTGCTGGAGGTCGAGTCGGTTCGGGAACTGGCCCGCTACTTCATGACCGACCACCCGGACGAGCTGCGCGCGCTGCTCGGTATGCCCGCCGAGTCGGAACCGCCCGCGCCGTCGCCCGAACCGTCCGCGCCGTCGCCCGAGACAGGGCAGCCCGCCTCCTCCGGGACGGTGCCCGCGGACGCGGCGCACGCCCAGGAGGCCGCGTCCGCGCGGGAGGCCGCGCCCGCCCGCGCGACGGCGGCGGTCGCGCAGGAGCGGGCCCGGACGGCGCCTCTCCCGCAGGGCGAGGGCCGGCCGGGTTCCGGCGGGGACGTGGCGGTCATCGGCGTCAGCGGACGGTATCCGCAGGCCGACGACCTCGCCGCCTTCTGGGACAACCTCCGGACCGGCAAGGACTGCGTGACCGAGGTTCCCGCCGAGCGCTGGGACCACAAGGCGCTGCTCGACTCGGCGACCGAAACCACGGGCACGCGGCCGTCCGGATGGGGCGGCTTTCTCGACGGCATCGACCGGTTCGATCCGCTGCTGTTCGGGGTGTCCCCGCGGGAGGCGGCGGAGATGGACCCGCAGCAGCGGCTGTTCCTGGAGACCGTGTGGCAGCTGATGGAGCAGTCGGGCGTGACCCAGAACGACCTCCACCGGCGCTACGAACGGCGCGTCGGGGTCTATGTGGGGGCGGCGTACCAGCTCTACCGGGCCGACGACACCAACCCCGTGCTCGCGGCGCTGACCTCGTCCACCTCGTACAACATGATCGCAAATCGCGTCTCGCACTTCTTCGGGCTGGAGGGCCCGAGCCTGGCGGTGGACAGCATGTGCACCTCCTCCGCCATGGCGATCCACCTGGCCTGCGTCGATCTGCGCCGCGGTGAGACCGAGCTGGCGGTCGCCGGTGGCATCAACCTCACCGTCCATCCGGACAAGTATCTGGCCCTGTCCGAGCTGCAACTGCTCGGCAGCCACCCGGGCAGCCGCAGCTTCCGCGACGGAGACGGCTACCTGCCGGCCGAGGCCGTCGGCGCTGTACTGCTCAAGCCGCTGGACGCCGCCCTGCGCGACGGGGACCAGGTGCACGCGGTGATCAAGAGCACCTCCTCCATGCACAGCGGCCGGTCGTCGGGCTTCATGATGCCGAGCCGCCGTACCCAGGTGAACGTCATACGGCGGGCGCTGGCACAGGCCGATGTGGCGGCGGACTCCATCGGTTACGTGGAGGCAGCGGCCAACGGTGCCTCGATGTCGGACGAGATCGAACTGCGCGCGCTGCGGGAAGTGTTCGACGGTGTCACCGAGCCGGTGCCCGTCGGCACGGTGAAGTCGAACCTGGGCCATCCGGAGGCGGCCTCCGGCATCGCCCAGCTGACCAAGGTGATCCTGCAACTGCGGCACGGGGAGCTGGCCCCCCTCACGGAGGTCGGCACCCCCAACCCCAACCTCGCCCTGGACGGCACGGCGCTGGAACTGTGCGAGCGGCCCGCGCACTGGGAGCCCCGGCAGGACTCGGCCCCACTCCGCGCGCTGGTCAACTCGTCCGCGGCGGGCGGCAGTCACGTCAGCCTGGTCGTCGAGGCCCCGCCAGGCGCGGACCTTGTCGCGGACGTCCACGACTCCGGGCCCCAGCTCGTGGTGCTGTCCGCGAAGACGGGCCCGAGGCTGCGCACGGCGGCGGAGCGGCTGCTCGCGTTCGTGGAGGGCGACGCCGGGTCGGTGAGCCTGGCCGACGTCGCGTACACCTGCCAGTTGGGCCGTGAAGCGCTGCCCGAACGGCTCGCGGCGGTCGTCGGTTCGCTGGACGAGCTGCGTCAGGCGCTGACCCGGTATCTGGCGGACGACGGGGAGGCCGAGCCGGGTGACACCGCTGTGACCGTCCACACGGGCAACGCCGAGGAGGACGCCGGCCCGCTGGGCGCGATGCTCTCCGGCGCCCGCGGTGAGGCGTTCCTGGCCGGTCTCGTCGAGGACCGCGACCTGGAGCACCTCGCCGAGCTGTGGGTACGCGGCGGCGACGTGCCCTGGCGCAGGCTGCACAACGGTCCGCGCCCGCTCGCCCCACTGCCTCCGACAGCATTCGAGGGCGGCAGCTACTGGATCGGCCGCGGAGGTTGGCCGTCGGAGGCGGAGCAGGCTTCCGGGACGTCCGACGCGGAGCAGCAGAGCCTCGATGTCATCGCACTCGTGGAGAGCATGAGTGAGGAAGAACTGGACGCGCTGAACGCGAGCACCGAGCAGGCAGGGCGCGGATGACCACCGACCACCCGACCTTGTCCATGACGCTGCCGGCGTGCCCTGACACCGGGCTCGATACGCTCGTGCGATGTGGCGAGAGTTGATCGCGCGGCTCTACAAGGGTGCCAAGTTCGCTGCGCCCGCCTCGGACGAAGAGATCGATCAGGTCGAGCGCCGACTGGGACAGCCCGTCCCGGACGCGCTGCGCCGGTTGCTGCACGAGGCCGACGGAGTGCGTGACGAGTACGGGTCCGGGCTCGTGTGGTCCACACAGGAGATCATCGAGCAGAACGCCGAGTTCCGCGCGAGCTCCGACTTCGCCGCGCTCTATATGTCCTTCGACCAGCTGATGTTCATGGCCGACAACGGCGGCGGCGACCTGTTCGCGTACGTGCGCGTCCCGGCAGGTCGCCCCGACGACGTCTTCGTGTGGGACCACGAGACCGATGAGCGCAAGTGCGTCGCCCAGTCTCTGCGGGACTACCTCGAACGCCGCGCCGGCGACGACGGCGGCGACGGCTGGTACCACTGAACGGCAAGTGACACCGCCGCCGTCATCGGCGGCCGGGTCACAGGCCGGGCGCCCAGCTCGCGCGGTCAGGTGCCGCAGCGTGCGGTGTCGCCGCTCCGTGTTCCGGCACGACAACGGCCCCCGCCGCGTGGCGAGGGCCGGTCACTCGGGGGTCTGTTCCAGATGCTCAGGCGTCGAACTCTCCGCCTTGGACGGTAGCGATGAACGACGACCATGCGGACGGTTCGAACACGAGCGCCGGGCCGTGCGGGTCCTTGGAGTCCCGGACGGGGACAACCCTGCTGAGACCTTCACCAACCTCCACGCAGTTACCGCCGTTGGTGCTGTAGCTGCTCTTCCGCCACGTGGCGGGGAGCTTGCTTGCGCTGGTCATTGCTCCGGTTCCTCCAGGTAGCCGCCGATCAGTTCGGCGGACTCTTCGGGCGACAGGGCAACCGCCCTGAGCAAATCATATGCGTGTGCGCCTGCGGCTACCTCGCTCGTGTCCAAGGCAATTCGGCCCTGGGAGAAGCCATCGACGTATAGAACATCTGGCGCCGCGTCCTTACGCCGTGGCGGCGCGGAGCCGGTACGGCTTGGCGGCTGCGCCCCTTCCTCGAAGCGAAGGAGCGTAAACGGACCGGCTAGCCCAGGGTGCGCAAGGACCTTGAGGGGGACCACCTGAATCACGGTTCGTGGGTCCTCGCCTGCCTTGAGCAAGTGCTCGAGCTGCGCACTCCATACTTCCGCCCCTCCGATGGGACGCCGTAGAGCTTGCTCGTCCACTACAAACCACGCTCGGGGCGGAGTATCCCGCTCGAAGACTTCTTGCCGAGACATGCGGGCAGCAACGAGATCGTCAAGGTTGTCCGGCCTGACGGCTGCCAGCATCGCGCGGGCGTAATCCTCCGTCTGTAGAAGACCGGGGATGATCTGAGACTCAAAGACCCTCATAGACACCGCGTCGCGCTCAAGTTCGATGAACGGCAGGAACCACGAGGGATACGCGTAGCGGATGACGAGGGGGTACAGCCTCCCGAAGTGCCCGCCGGTCTTGAGAGCTTCGTCAAGGTCGTGGGCCAGTTCCTTCGACGGCACACGCTTGCCCGCCTCGATCTTGCTGAGCATTGACTGAGTGGTGTGGGCCAACCTCGCTGTCTTCTCTTGGGAGAGGTTCTGCTCAGTTCGGATGCGGGTCAACTCCGTTCCGAAGAAGGCAAGTAGTGAAGCTGTGGGGTCAGGTTCACCGGTCTCGACGGTCATGTGTGTATCCCTCCCCCATGACTTGTTTTGTGTCATGGCCAAGCGACTGTTGAACGCCGCTATGGGCGGTGATGGTTGATGTACAGATCGTAGCCACCCACCCAATGAGGGTGCACAACAACAGGCGTTCGGAGCGAAAGCCATGACGACGGAGCAGCAAACGGTGAAGAAGATCAGGGAAGCTGGGGAGGCTCGCGAGGCCCTCGGCTCGGCGTTGCGGCGGGCGGGTATCCAGCTCCCCGCCATGGACGTGCGTCCCCTGCTGCATGCCGACGGCGCCGGCTATGCCCTGGTGAGTCTCGGCGAGTGCTCCGTTCCCGTGGCCCGCGAGTTGGCGGCTGTCATCGAGAAGGGGGCGGAGCGGTGACCCGGCGGGGCTTTCGCGGTGTCCCTTACGTGATTGCGCGGGACGAGTCGGCAGCGTCCACCTACGAAGCCGAGTGCGTGTCCGGGGAGGGGAAGCAGTGTGGCGCGGAGTCCGGACCGCACCCCAGCCCGGAGCCGGTGGAAGAGTGGCAGCGCAGGCACACGCAGGAGACCGGACACCGTCGCTACTGGCGGTGCTTCGCGGACCACGCGGTCATGGAGCCCCTGGCAGGGCTGGAGGAACTCGCGCAGGCGAAGCGAGGGACGGCGTGAGTTTCCTTCCGGCCGCCGAACGCCAGTGGCGCAACGCTTGGCCACTGGCCGCGCAGACGGACGACGGTAACCCGTGGATGAAGGGCGCCTGTTGGCTGTACTGCCGCCGCGATGGTGTGCGCGTGCTGTGGGTCGGCTCCGTGCACACTCCGGGTGCGACAGGCGACGTGTACGCGTGCGGCCCATGCATTGCGGAGCTTGACCGCATAGTGCGCTGCCAGTCATACAGCCGGGACGCGCCCGCCGACGGCACCGCTCAGCCGGCCACGCTCACCGCGACTGTGCATGCACCCCCGCCGCGAACTCTGCCCGCGGGTGAGTCCGGCGGCCGTCACCGGCCGCCCCGCAGGCAAGCGGGAGCGATTCCCCGCAGCCCTGCAAGTCGGCAAGTCGCGATGACCGATACCAAGACGTGCGAGCACCGGCAGACCGAGCGGCGCGACGGCAAGACCTACTGCCGCAAGTGCAAGAAACAGCTCTACCTATGAAGGCTCCGCCCTCTGCCGGGGGACGACCGGTTCACGGTTCTCCCACACCGAGCCCCCGGCAGGGGGCGGGCACCACCCGCGCGGGCATCGACCCGGCGGCCGTATCACAGCAGCACACCGCCACCAAGGGAGCGGCAAATGAGCACGGTCATGGAAGGCCCGGCACCGTCACCGACGACTGCGCCGAGCGTTGTCGGGCTGGAGATCACCGGAGCCTGTCAACTGCAGTGCACGCAGTGCTTCGCCGAGTCGGGGCCGAACGGCACGCACGGTGCGATGACGGCCAGCGACTGGCGACGCGTGATCAGCGACGCGGCGGCGATGGGCGCTCGTGAGGTGCAGCTCGTCGGTGGCGAGCCGACAACGCACCCGGCATGGGCAGAGCTGGTCGACCACGCGTTGAGCCTCCGCCTTCGGGTCGAGGTCTACAGCAACTTGTTCCACATCAAGCCCGGTTGGTGGCGTCTGCTCGCCCGCGAGGGCGTGAGGCTGGCTACCAGCTATTACAGCGACCGCGCCCAGGAACACGACGCGATCACCACCCGTCCAGGGAGCTACGAACGCACTCGGGCGAACATCGCCGAGGCCGTACAGCGAGGCATTCCGCTGCGCGTCGGCATCGTGTCCGTTCTGCCGGGACAGCGCGTGATCGAGGCACGTCGGGAACTGGAAGCACTCGGCGTGACGAAGATCCGCATGGACCGGACGCGGCGCCTCGGCCGCGCCTCGCTGCCGGGGACCGGGAAGGACTCGGCGGAACTGTGCGGGCGGTGCGGGCATGGACAAGCGGCCGTCCTGCCCTCCGGCGAGGTGACCCGTGCGTGATGTCGCGATGGCTGACCACCGGCAATGTACGAGACCACGGCTTGACCGCAATCCTCGGCGGCAAGGCATGGGCCGAGGCGCTGCGCGCGGTTCCGGCCCGCGCGGATGCCAACCCGTGTGACCCTGACTGCAAGCCCGCGTTGGACGGCGGTGATTGCTCGCCCGCGGAACAGGAAGCTTGCGAACCCAAGTACGAGGAGTGAGGCGGCCGATGGACTGGAAAGCCCATGCCGAACGGCTCGCGGCCGAGGTGACCCCGCCCGTCTCCCGGTGGCGCGCTGCCCTCGCCTCCACTCTCCGGCACGTCTTCGTGCCCCGGTGGTGGGAACCCGCGGGCGGCGGCAGATGGACGCTGCGCGAGGGTCCGGCGGACGAGTCGGCATGGCTGCGCGCCGCCTACTCCGACACGTCCCTGGCGACCCGGGTCGGCTGCTTGCACGCCGACGACGCGAGCCCCGACGAGCAGCCGCGCGGAGTGCCTACCTCGTCCAGCACCATGCCCGGCCTCGTGGTCCGGATGCTGCGCCACGGACTGTTGTACGACGGGGCCGACCTTGGCCTGATCGGCACCGGCACCGGGGCCAGTACCGCCCTTGCGGCGCGGCGCCTCGGGGACAAGCACGTCACGACCGTGGACGTAGACCCGTACCTGACCGCAGCAGCGACCGAACGGCTCGCCTCGCTCGGCATGTCCCCCCAGGTGGTCACCTGCGACGCGACGGAACCGCTCCCGGGGGACTTCGACCGCATCGTGTCCATGGTCGCGCTGCGCAACCTCGCCAGTGTGGTTGCCGCGCTCCGTCCCGGCGGACGACTGGTGACCACCCTCGCCCGTATGCACGTGATCGTCACGGCCGACAAGGACGACGACGGCAGCGCCCGCGGGGTCGTCGAGTGGGACCGCGCCGGGTTCATGAGTACCCGCAAGGGTGCCGACTACCCACCGGGCACGGGCGAGCTGTTCGCGGCCGTACGGGACCGTGAGGGGGAGGAGGTGACCGAGGGACGCTATCCGGTGCTCAACGTCGCGGAAGCGTGGGACGTACGCGCCATGCTCGAACTCGCCGCCCCCGGGGTGGAGACCTACTACGAGGAACGCGGCGGGCAGCGTACGGCATGGCTGGTGCACGCCGACGGCTCATGGGCGCGGGCCTCGGCGACGTGGATCGATCCGCCCACCGTCCACCAGGGCGGCCCGCGGCAGCTGTGGACGATGCTGGAACGCGTCCGGCATCGACTCAACGCTGAGGGTGGTCTACCGATCTACGGCAGCCGGGTGCACATCACGCCCGACGGCGCATGCCACTTCACGCGAGGCAAATGGTCTGCCTCGTACGGCTGACACCCCATACGGCCTCCTGGCTGTCTGCCGTCTGGCCGCAGCAGACAGCCAGGAGCCCCTACGCGTCAGGTTCCAATTCTGACCGGTCGATGACGTACGACCCGCGCTGCGGAACCGTACGCACGTAGCCCTCTTCCCGCAGATAACGGACGGCCCGCCGGGCGGTGTCCCGTGCGACCCCATACCGCTGCCTGCCGCCCCCCCCCGCCGGTCACAGCCATCGCATCCGCAGCCCCTTCCGCATCCGCTTCGCCACCTCAGGGCGGCCACAGCACGCGGCGCCGCTAACTGCGGGCCAAGCTTCAGGTGGGCGCCCGGGATTTGCCTAAAAGGTTTAGGGAGATGCAGCATGGGCTCGATCAAACGGGAGGAAGGTTATGGCGCGGGCGGGGCTGACTACGGAACGGTTGACCCGAGCGGGGGCGGAGCTGGCCGACGAGGTCGGTTTCGACCAGGTGACCGTCTCGGCGCTGGCCAGGCGGTTCGACGTCAAGGTCGCGAGCCTGTACTCGCACCTGAAGAACTCCCAGGACCTCAAGACGAAGATTGCGCTGCTGGCGCTGGAGGAGCTCGCCGACCGGGCCGCGGACGCCCTGGCCGGGCGGGCCGGCAAGGACGCGCTGACCGCTTTCGCGAACGTCTACCGCGACTACGCGCGGGAGCATCCCGGGCGCTACGCCGCCGCCCAGACGCGGCTCGACCCGGAGACGGCCGCTGCCGGCGCAGGCGTCCGGCACGCCCAGATGACCCGCGCGATCCTGCGCGGCTACCACCTGACGGAGCCGGACCAGACGCACGCGGTCCGGATGCTGGGCAGCGTCTTCCACGGCTACGTCAGCCTGGAGATGGGAGGGGGGTTCAGCCACAGCGCTCCCGACACGGAGGAGACCTGGGCCCGGATGCTGGACGCTCTCGACGCCTTGCTGCGCAACTGGCCCGCGCCCTGATCCCGGCGCCCACGGCGCATTCGGGCAGCCATCCGGAAGGCACCGACCAGAGGCTGAAAACACCGACAAGAGGCTGAGGTTATGCAGACCGAACACGACTGGATCACCACACCCCTCACCGCCGACCTGGTGCGCGGGGCCCTCGAACTGGAGCGTACGGAGCACGGTCTGCTGCCGCACCGGCTGCCGGCGCGGGCCCGGGCACAGTGCGCGGACGGGCAGCTCGCCATGGCGGAGTCGCAACCGTCCGGCGTACGGCTGGTCTTCCGTACTCGGGCGACCGCCGTCGAACTGGACACGCTGCCGACCAAGCGGGTCTACGTGGGGGTCCCGCCTCGTCCGGACGGGGTGTACGACCTGCTCGTCGACGGCCGTCTCGCCGACCAGGCCGGGGTGAGCGGTGGCAAAGTCCTGACCATCGACATGGCTACCGGGGCCGCCGGGACGGAACCCGGCCCCGTCGGCACTCTGCGGTTCACCGGTCTGCCCGACCGCCTCAAGGACGTCGAGATCTGGCTGCCCCACGACGAGACCACCGAACTGGTCGCCCTGCGCACCGACGCCCCCGTCGAACCCGCGCCGACCCCGGACGGCAAAGTGTGGCTGCACCACGGCAGTTCGATCAGCCACGGCTCCAACGCCCGGCATCCGACCGGGACCTGGCCGGCGGTGGCCGCCCGGCTCTGCGGCGTGGAGCTGGTCAACCTGGGGCTGGGCGGCGCAGCGCTGCTCGACCCGTTCACCGCACGGGCGATGCGGGACACCCCGGCGGACCTGATCAGCGTCAAGGTCGGCATCAATCTGGTCAACGCCGATCTGATGCGGCTGCGCGCCTTCGGCCCCGCGGTGCACGGCTTCCTCGACACCGTCCGGGAGGGCCATCCCACCGCGCCGTTGCTGGTCGTCTCGCCCGTCCACTGCCCCATCCACGAGGACACGCCCGGCCCCTGCCTCCCGGACCTCGACGCGGCCGGCTCCGGGCAGCTGCGGTTCCGGGCAGCGGGCGATCCGGCGGAGCGGGCGAGCGGAAAGCTGACGCTGGGTGTCATCCGTGCAGAGCTGTCCCGCATCGTGGAGCAGCGGGCCGCCGACGATCCGAACCTGTACTACCTCGACGGCCGTGAGCTCTACGGTGCGGCGGACTTCGCCGAGCTGCCGTTGCCCGACGACCTTCACCCCGACCCCGCCACCCACCGCCGCATGGGCGAGCGTTTCGCCGAGCTCGTTCTCGGCGAGGGAGGGCTGTTCGCCGAGGGCGCTTGACGGTACCGGCGGCGGCTGGGACGCGGTGGGCGCCCTGGAGGAGTGGACGGAGCACGGGAGGGGCCTGGGGCTCCGCACCGGCCGGTGATCACCAGCGTTAAATGTCCTATTTGCGGTACTGTGATCACATGAATGCCGTACGACGGATCCTCCGTCTCGCTTCGGTGCTCGCGACCGTGGTGGCCGCGCTGCTCCTGGTGGTCGCGGCTGCCGCCGGGCCGCGCGCCGCGGACGGCGGCGGGGTCGACGATGCGGCCAACGCCCTGCGGGACGGCCCCGTCTACGTCGATCCGCGGGCCCGCGACGTACTGCCCCCGCGGGCGGCCGACGCCCTCGGCGACAAGATCGAACAGGCCGACAAACCGGTCCTCGTCGCCGTCCTGCCCTCCGACGGCGGGTTCGACCGGCAGACGCTGCTGCGGGACCTGCGGACCGAGACCGGCATCACCGGCGTCTACGCGGTAGCCCTCGGTAACCGCTTCGACGCGGGCGCGGACCACCAGGTCATGCCGCGCGACGCGGTCCAGAACGTGGCCGGCGCCGTGGAGCGCTCCCACCCGGGCGACCCGAGGGCGATGGTCACCGACTTCACCGGCCAGGCACTCGAGCAGGCGGACGGCGTGGCTCCGGCGTCCTGGGACGGCGGCGGCGCGGGGCAGGACGGCGGCCGTACCGGCGGCGGCACCGCCGCCATCGTGACGCTCGGCATCCTCTTGCTGCTGGCCGCGGGCGGCGCCTTCCTGGTGAGCATGGGCGGGCGCAGGCGGCAGGAGCGGCAGAACCGGGCCGCGCTGGAGAAGCTGCGCCCGGTCGTGGACGAGGACATCACCGCGTTCGGCGAGGAGCTGAGCCGGATCGGCTTCGACCCTACGACCGCGGCCGGCCGGGTACCCCGGGAGGAGGCCGACGCGGCGCGCGAGGACTATGCGCGGGCCCTCGACTCGTACGAGGACGCCAAGACGACGATGTCGGCGGCCCGCAGCCCGCGGGACGTACGGCGGGTGAGCGAGGCGCTGGGGGAGGGCCGCTTCGCCCTCGCCACCCTGGAGGCGCGGCTGGGCGGAAAACCGCTGCCCGAGCGCCGTCCGCCCTGCTTCTTCGACCCCCGGCACGGCCCGTCGGTGGAGGATGCGCAGTGGACACCACCGGGCGGTACGGAGCGGACCGTGCCGGTCTGCGCCGCGGACGCGACCCGGCTGGCGGACGGGGACGAGCCGATGGCCCGCGAGGTCGGCACCCCGCAAGGGCCCCGGCCGTACTGGGAGGCCGGGCCGGTGTACGCCCCATGGGCCGCCGGATACTTCGGCGGGGCCCTGCTGCCCGGTCTGCTGATGGGCACCATGCTGGGCAGCGCGCTGGGCGGCCCGTACGCGTACGGCTACGGCGGAGCGCCCGACGGTGATTTCGGCGGCGGCGACTTCTCCGGCGGCGACTTCGACTCCGGCGATTTCGGCGGCGGCTTCGGAGACGGCGGCGGCGGTGGCGTCGGCGGTGGGGACTTCGGCGGCGGCTTCTGAGGAGCCCAACGCGCATGGACAGGCGCGGGTTTCACCTGCCGTTTCCATGGTTACGTGCCCAAGTGCGCGGGAGTGAGCTCGTCCTGCGAAGGCACCGGTGGGTTGGGGACACAGCCCCCGGTGCCGTTTTTGCGCAGAAACGTGCGGATGGTACGGGGTTGCTGCTACCGGGGCTGTGGGTTCAGGCTCGGAAGTGTCCGGAGTACGGGAGCTTCCGGAGGCGGAGGCTCCGCGCGGTGAAGGACCGTCCGAGCGCTGGGAGACGTCGATGAGTGCCGCAACCGGCTCTGTGCGTACCTCTGTTGCCGCGGAGTGCTCGCGGCGCAGAGATGTGCCGCCGGGCGAGGCGGCAGCGGCTCCGGCCGCGGAGGTGTCGGAACCCCCGGAGGGGTCCGAGGTCGCGGAGGTGCTGGAGCATTCGCAGGCCGACTCCGCCGACCTGGAGCGGGAGCGGCTGGCCGCGCAGGTCGAGGAGTTGAGCGCGGAGGTCGGGCAGTTGCGGCAGGCGCTGGAGACCCGCCCGGTCATCGACCAGGCCAGGGGCATGGTGATGGCCCTTGCGCCGTGCGACGCGGAGACGGCCTGGCAGGTCCTGGTGCGGGTCTCCCAGCACTCCAACATCAAGCTGCGGAGCGTGGCCGCAGCACTGGTGGCCGGTGCCGAGGGAACCCCCGTACCCAAGCCCGTCCGGAAGAACCTGGCCGCCGCCCTCCACCGGATACGGATCCCCCGCGGCTGACGCGCCCGGCTACTCGGCCGCGTATCGATGCGGCCGCGGGGCCTGCGGCGCGGGACCGGACGCCGGGGGCTCGGAAGCCTCCGGTCTTCCCGTACTGGGGTGGCGGTGGTGCACCGGGGAGAAGTCCACCGCCTGCTGTGCCTCCTGCTGGAGCACCTCGGCGGCCTGGCGCACATCGCCGGGCACGTCGCCGTGCTCCTCGATCAGGCTGTTGTAGATGGGCGGGCCCGTGGCGTTGTCGATCGGCATGCAGAACAGCTCCTGGTGAGGGTACGGACAGACAACCGGCCACCCACATGGTGCGTGCGGGCGGCCAGACGCCGACCTTACGCCCTCGGCCCCCGCCGCCCCCGGGTGGGGCCGTTGCCGGTGGGACTGCCACCGCTCCGTGCCGGGGCGCTCCCGGCTCCGTCCCCGCACTCGCGCACCGGCTGTTCGGTCGGCTGTTTGACGTGGCGCTGAGCGGTTACGCACTCGGGTACGTGTGGCGACGTCGCCGCACGGAGGCACCGGCAGGTTGGAAGAACAGCCGCCGGTGCCGCCCCGCCTCCGACCGACGCGTCGGGACCCGATCGAGGGGTTTACCGGCCCTTGGCTCGGTTACACAAGAGACCACGTGCTTGGGAGGACAGGCACATCCGCGGGAGGCGACCGCAGTAGGTCACCCCGGGTGTGTTGCCCGGGCCCCGGGTGCGTCACCCGAATCCGCTACTCCCGCGGTTGTCCACGTGTCAGCGACACCGGGAGGAGCCAGATCCCATGTGCCCCGTACGGTACCGGCCCCAGCGAACCCGCCACAGCCATGACGATGCTCCCGACACCACCAGGGACTTCGAGCAGTTGGCCGGGTTGCCGGAGGGTCCCGAGCGGGAGGAGTTGTGCGGCCGTCTCGTGGAGGCGTGGCTGCCGATGGCCCACCGGCTGGCTGCCAAGTACCGCAACCGTGGCGAGACCCTGGAGGACCTGGAGCAGGTCGCCGCGCTCGGTCTGGTCAAGGCCGTCGACCGCTACGACCCGGCGCTCGGCACCCCGTTCGTGCCGTTCGCGGTGCCGACCATCACCGGTGAGATCCGCCGCCACTTCCGCGACCACACCTGGGACGTGCACGTACCGCGCCGTGTCCAGGAGCTCCGCAACAAGGTGCGGTCCGCGGTGCGGGACTTGAGCACCACGGTCGAGGACCGTGCCCCCTCCGTCGAGCGGATCGCCGAGCACACCGGCATGCCCCAGGAGGATGTGGCGGCCGGGATGGAGGCGCTCGGCAGCTTCCGCTCGCTGTCCCTGGACGCCTCGATGTCGGCCGGTGCCGACGACGGCTTCTCGCTGGCCGACACCTTCGGCCACACCGAGGCCGAGTACGACACGGTGGTGGCGCGGGAAGCGGTCAAGCCGTGCCTGCGCGAACTGCCCGAACGGCAGCGCCGGGTGCTGTACCTGCGGTTCTTCCGCGACATGTCGCAGTCCCGGATCGGCCAGGAGCTGGGCATCTCGCAGATGCACGTCTCCCGGCTGCTGTCCAAGAGCTTCGAGCGGGTACGCCGTCAGGTCGAGCACCCCGGCCGGGCACGCCGTCCGGAGGGTGCGGCACCCGCCGTCGGGGCTGGTGCGGGTGGCCGGGCGCGCCTTGGCTGTGGCTGAGCGCGCAGTTCCCCGCGCCCCTTCGGGGCGCGGGCGCACAGTCAGCGGGTTGTCGTCAAGTGAAGTGCTTCCGTGACCTCTTCGTCGCTGATCTGCGGGAAGTGCTCGTACCAGAGGCCGACGGCCTCGAAGACGGCGGGCTGTTGCAGACAGACCACCGTGTCCGCCTCATGGCTGAGCGCCTGCACGGCCTGCGGCGAGCCCACCGGGACCGCCAGCACGAGGCGACCTGGCCGCTGCCGCCGCAGAAACCGCAGCGCGGCCCGCGCCGTGACACCGGTGGCCAGCCCGTCGTCGACGAGGACGACGGTACGGCCCTCGATCCGCGGCTCCGGGCGGTTGCCGCGGTAGAGATCCTGGCGGCGGTGCATCTCGGTCCGCTCGTGCGCCACCGTCGAAGAGAGCCGGTCCTCGGTGAGGCCGAGCATCTCCAGGGCCGTCTGGTCGAAGACCGGCGGGTCCTCCCCGGCGATGGCTCCGATGCCGTACTCCGGCCGGCCCGGCAGGCCGATCTTGCGGGCGACCAGCACGTCCAGCGGCGCGTGCAGTGCACGTGCCACCTCGGCCGCGACGGGTACGCCACCCCGGGGCAGCGCCAGGACCAGCGGGTCCGGAAGCTCTTCCGTACGCTGCATCTCGCTCAGGGCCGCGGCGAGTTCGCGGCCTGCCTGGATGCGGTCTGGGTATCGCATCGGGGTCTCCTTCTGCGACGCGTTCTCGTTCTTCCGGGGCCTCACTCGCCGTCCGTGGTGGGCGGCAGCGCGAACCACTTGGCCGCTTCCCTCGCGGCCTCCTCCAACGTGCCCGGCTCCTCGAACAGGTGGGTGGCGCCCGGGACGATTTGGATACGGTGCGGGGCACGCAGCCGCTCGGCGGCGGCCTCGTTCAGCCGCAGCACCTGGTGGTCGCTCCCGCCGACGATCAGCAGCACCGGAGCCAGCACGTCCGGCAGCGCTTCGCCTGCCAGGTCCGGCCGGCCGCCACGCGAGACCACCGCGTACACGGTGCTCGGCCGCTGGGCCGCAGCCGTCAGCGCCGCCGCAGCGCCGGTGCTCGCTCCGAAGATCCCCACCGGCAGTCCGGCCGTCCGCCCGTGCCGGGTCAGGTCGTCGACGGCCGCCACCAGCCGGCGGGCCAGCAGCGGAATGTCGAACCGGTGCTCCGCCGTCGCCACGTCGATCTGCTCCTCCTCCTCGGTCAGCAGATCCAGCAGCAGCGTGGCGAGCCCTTCCTCGCGCAGCGCCGCGGCGACCGTGCGGTTGCGAGGGCTGAACCGCGAGCTGCCGCTGCCGTGGGCGAAGAGCACGGCGCCGGTCACCCGTTCCGGCACCTGGAGGTCGCCGGTGAGCACCGCTCCGTCGTCGGTCCGGACATGCACGGTTTCCATGGTTTCGGTGGCCATGCCTCCTCACTTCCCCTCGGGCTTTCCCTCACGGCGTCCCCTGCGCTTTTGGGTTCTCGCGCCGTTCCCCGGGTGCCCATGGGCGCAGCGGTCCAACCACGCCCCCACCTTGAGCTGGGGTTTCGCTCATATTGCTCGCGGATGACGCTCTTGTGACGGGTACCTCGCGCTGCTTACGGTCGGGCGACCGCAGGGCACCGGGGCCCCGATCGCAGGGCCACCGCGTGCTCCGTCACCGGACACCGGTCCCCGCCGCGAGGCGACGGGGTTACGGGCGGGCCCCCCGTCGCGTCGCGGCGGGCGAGAGATTGGGTTTCCATGCTGACGATCCTCGGCTTTGTCATGATCGCTACCTTCCTGGCGCTGATCATGACCAAGAAGATGTCCCCCATAGCCGCGCTCGTGCTCATCCCCGCGCTGTTCTGCGTCCTGGTCGGCCAGGGGGCGCACCTGGGGAAGTACGTACTCGACGGCGTCGCCGACCTCGCGCCCACGGCCGCCATGCTGATGTTCGCCATCATCTATTTCGGTGTGATGATCGACGTCGGCCTCTTCGACCCGATCGTCCGGGGCATCCTGCGGTTCTGCAAGGCCGACCCGCTGCGGATCGTGGTGGGGACGGCCGTGCTCGCCGCGATCGTCTCGCTGGACGGTGACGGCTCGACGACGTTCATGATCACGGTCTCCGCGATGCTGCCCCTCTACCGGCGGCTGGGGATGAGCGTGGTCGTGCTGACCGGCATCGCCGCCACGGCCAACGGCGTCATGAACACGCTCCCCTGGGGCGGCCCCACCGCGCGGGCCGCCACCGCGCTGCACCTGGACGCGGGCGACATCTTCGTCCCGATGATCCCGGCACTCGCCGTCGGTCTGGTCTGCGTCCTGGTCCTCTCCTACGTCCTCGGGCTCCGGGAACGGCGTCGCCTGGGCACGCTGACCTTCACGGGCGCGGACGAGCGCGAGCGCGAGACGGAGACGGTGCTGGTGGGCGCGGGTGGCGGCACCGGCACGGGCGCCGACACCGGCACCGGCACCAGCACGGGTGGCGGCACCGGCACAGGCACCGGTCCCGAGGCCGACACCGGCACCGGACCCGAGTCGGCCGTACTGGACCCGAACCGCCCCACCCTCCGCCCGAAGCTGTACTGGTTCAACGCGGCGCTGACCGTAGCCCTCCTCGTGCTGCTGATCACCCAGCTGCTCCCCATCCCGGTGCTGTTCCTGCTGGGGGCCGCCATCGCGCTGACGGTGAACTTCCGGGACATGGCAGACCAGAAGGCCCGGATCGCCGCGCACTCCGAGAACGTGCTCAACGTGGCCGGCATGGTCTTCGCCGCTGCCGTCTTCACCGGCGTACTGACCGGGACGGGCATGGTGGAGGAGATGGCCCGCACCGTGGTGCATGCGATCCCCGACGCGCTCGGGCCGCACATGGCGGTGGTCACCGGCCTCCTGAGCATCCCGTTCACCTATCTGATGTCGAACGACGGCTTCTACTTCGGCATCGTCCCGATCCTCTCCGAGGCCGGGGCCGCGCACGGGGTCAGCTCACTGGAGATCGCCCGCGCCTCGCTCGTCGGCCAGCCGCTGCACATGTCGAGCCCGCTGGTCCCCGCGGTGTACGTGCTGGTCGGTATGGCGAAGGTGGAGTTCGGGGAGCACACCAAGTTCACGATCAAGTGGGCGGTACTGACATCGCTGGTCGTGCTCGGCGCGGGACTGCTCTTCGGCATCCTGTAGCCGGGACCTGTGGCCGGACCTGTGGCCGGGATCTACGGCCGGGGCCTGTGGCCGGGTGGCCGGAACCCGTAACGTTAACCGGAACGGGTGATTCCAGACAGTCCGGATTGCGCGAATCCGAAGGCCGAGAGGAGGCGGGGCCGATGCGCGTCAGATCGCCGCGCCGCGTCTCCTCTCATGTGCTGGCGGCCCAGCTCGCGCTTGTCGTCGGTGTGACAGCGCTGGTCAGCGGCCTGTTCCTGGCACCGCTGAGCGACCAGCTGGACCGGCAGGCCATGCGCCGTGCCCTCGCGATCGCCCAGACCACCGCGGCCCGGCCGGGGCTCGCCGCCGAGCTGACCGCCCAGCGGCACACCGCCGACCGGCCCTCTCCGGACGGCCCCCTCCAGGCCGAGGCGGAGCGGATCCGGCACGCCACGGGCGCCGAGTACGTGGTGATCATGGACAAGCGCGGTATCCGCTGGTCCCACCCGTCACCCTCGGCGCTCGGACACCATGTCTCCACCGACCCCGGACCGGCGCTGGCGGGGCACGACGTCACCCAGATCGACGACGGCACCCTCGGCCGCACCGCGCGCGGCAAGGCCCCGCTGCGGGACGCCGGCGGGCGGATCGTCGGCGCGGTCTCCGTCGGTATCGACTACGCCAACGTCCGCGAGAGCCTGCTGGCGCTCGTCCCCAGGCTGTTGACGTACGCGGGCGGTGCGCTGGCCGTCGGTGCGCTGGCCGCCTATCTGCTGGCCCGGCGGCTGCGGCGGCGCACCCACGCGCTCGCCTTCTCCGACATCTCCGCGCTGCTGGCCGAGCGCGAGGCGATGCTGCACGGCCTCGCGGAGGGCGTCGTGGCGCTGGACGCGGGCGGCAGGGTGCGGCTCGTCAACGACGAGGCCCAGCGGCTCCTCGGCCTCGGCCCCGAAGCGCTGGGCTCCCCGGTCACCGAAGCCCTCGGCCCCGGCCGTACGGCGGACGTGCTCACCGGGCGGGTGACGGGCCGCGACCTGGTCACCGTCCGCGGCGCCCGCGTCCTCGTCGCCAACCGCATGCCCACCGCGGACGGCGGCGCCGTCGCCACCCTCCGCGACCGCACCGAACTCGAACGCCTCGGCCGCGAACTCGAAGGCACCCGCGGTCTCCTGGACGCCCTCCGCGCCCAGGACCACGAGCACGCCAACCGGCTGCACACCCTGCTCGGCCTGCTGGAACTGGGGCTGTACGAGGAGGCCGCCCAGTTCGTCACCGACTCGCTGGGCGTGCACCGCGCCACGGCCGAAGAGGTCACCGAACGGGTCCACGATCCCCTGGTGTCGGCGCTGCTGGTCGGCAAGGCCGCGGTGGCCGCCGAGCGCGGCGTCGCCCTGCGGCTCGCGCCCGACTCGCTCCTCCCGGACCGCCTGGTCGACCCGAGCGGCCTGGTCACGGTCGTCGGCAACCTGGTGGACAACGCGCTGGACGCGGCGGCGGGCAGCGCGGACCCCGCGGTCGAGGTGGAGCTGCGCGGCGAGGGCGACCGCAGGGTCGTCCTCGCCGTACGCGACACCGGTCCCGGCGTCCCGCCCGAGAACCGAAAGCTGGTCTTCGAGGAG
Organism: Streptomyces sp. 3N207; assembly: GCF_052246355.1. Taxonomy (NCBI): domain Bacteria; kingdom Bacillati; phylum Actinomycetota; class Actinomycetes; order Kitasatosporales; family Streptomycetaceae; genus Streptomyces; species Streptomyces sp. 3N207. The sequence goes on from NZ_JBQQBV010000007.1 coordinate 216,751, forward strand.
GGCTGGTCGACGAAGGCCGTTCCGGCGGCGGACGGCGTGGCCGACGGCGAGGCGTCCTCCCACCTGGGCCTGGGCCTGGCCCTCGTACGGCGCTTCGCGGAGCGCGCGGGCGGCCAGGTCCACCTCGGCGCCTCGGCAGAGGGCGGTGCCGAGTTCCGCGTCGTCCTGCCGGAGGCGCTGACGGACGCCGCCCCCGACGGCGACGCCGACACCGACGCTCCCACCGGCCGAGGCGCCGAATCCGCCCGGACGGGAGCCGTGACGTGATCGAAGTGCTGGTCGTGGACGACGACCCCAACGTGGCCCGGATCAACGCCGCGTACGTGGCGAAGGTCTCCGGCTTCCACGTCGCCGGCACGGTCCACAGCGCCGCCGAAGCACTGCTCTTCCTGCAACAGCACCCCGTCGATCTCGTCCTGCTCGACCACTACCTGCCGGACGAATCCGGGCTGGCCCTCCTCCGCCGACTGCACGGCCTCGGCATCGAGACCGAGGTCATCATGGTGACCGCGGCCCGCGACACCGCGACCGTACGCGCGGCACAACGCCATGGCGCCCTGCAGTACGTGGTGAAGCCGTTCACCTTCGCCCACCTGCGCGGCAAGCTCGACAGCTATGCCGCGCTCCGCCATGAACTGGCCACGGCTCCCCGCTCCGGCGCCACCCAGGAGACGGTGGACCGCATCTTCGGCGCCGCGACGCCACCCGGCGGCACGGAGACCCTGCCCAAGGGCCACTCGGTGCTGACCGCCGATCTGGTACGCGAGGTGCTGCACAGCGCCGCCGCTCCCCTCTCGGCCCAGGAAATCGCCGACCGCGCCGGTCTCAGCCGCCAGACCGCCCAGCGCTACCTGAAGTTGCTGGAGGGTGCCGGGCTGGTCCGGCACCGCCTCAAGCACGGTGAGACCGGCCGCCCGGTCCACCTCTACCACTGGCACGGACCGGTGGGCTGAGCGCTCAGCCTGTCCGACTGCTGATGCGGTGCACCCGCTGGGTGGTCAGGTCGTAGCGGGCGCCGACGATGGCCAGCTCCCCCGAGTCCACCTTGGCGGCGAGATCGGGCTCCGCCGCGAGCCGCGAACGGATGAGCCGTACGTTGGCGTCGATCGTCGCCGCGATGCGCGCGTCGCCCTCCTTGCAGTGGTCGATGGCCGGGCTGATCTGGTCGGCCACGTACTGGATGTGGTCGGGAAGTTCCTCGCCCGACTCGTCCGCCCGCACCGCAGCCGTCACGGCCCCGCACGACTGATGGCCGAGCACCATGAGCAGCGGGATGTCCAGTTCGAGCACTCCGTACACAAGGCTGCCGAGCACAGCCTCGTCGAGGACCTGGCCCGCGCTGCGAACGGTCATCAGGTCGCCGAGCCCCTGGTCGAAGACCAGCTCCGGAGGCACCCGGGAGTCGATGCAGCCGAGCACGAGGGCGAACGGGTGCTGACCGGTCGTCAGCGCCTCCCGGACATCTGGCGTCTCGTCGGGATGCCGCTCCCGATAGTCACGCCAGCGCCTGTTTCCCGCCGCCAGCTCCCGCAGAGCCTCCTTGGCATTGGTGGGCCGCTTGCGCACAGCCCCGGTGCGGCCCGCGGCGACCGCGGGGGAAGCACCGACGGCAAGACCGGCGCCGAGTACCGCGGTCCCGGTGAGGGCGGTACGGAGGAGGAAACGCCGACCCGGGGGCGCCGCCCCGGAGTCGGGGGCGACAGGTGTCGTCCTCTCTGGACGAACGACTCTGGGATGTACCGGGGCAAATTTCACGGAGGAAACGTATCTCCGTCCCGCCACCCCTCCCTCCGGATTGCCGAATCATGGACGACCGTTGGCAAATCCTGATCAAGCCCAGAACAGTTCTTGCCGGTCCCTGGAGCATTCCTTGCCGCAAAGCAACCACCAAGCACCGGCCGACCAACAAGCCCTGCTACGTCGTGCGCATCGCCCGCAGCCGCGGAGACCGCATCCCCGCGCCGGCCGACGACTCCCTGACCTGAACCCTCGCAACCACCCCAGATATGGGCGCCACGTGCGGACAAAGGGCGGCAGCCCCCGGGCGGGCTGCTCTTACGTCAATGGCTTCCGCGGTTGCGGAAGGGGGGTTCTAGGGGGGCGAAGCCCACCTGGCGGGGGGCCGTTGGGGGGCGGAGCCCCCCGACACGACCTGTCGGCGGCAGCCGAAAACAAAGGAAGCGTGCCCCCACAAGCACCGGCAGGCAGCCGAAAACAAAGGGGGCGTGCCCCCACAAGCACCGGCAGGCAGCCAAAACACAAGGAGGCGCGCCCCCACAAGCGGTCAGCACCAAGTGCCACCCGCAAAGTGCAAGTCCTCCAGCGCATCGAGCACAACGGTGCGCTGATACCACTCCAGCCAGCGCCCAGCCTGGGCACCCACCTCATCCAGCGCACGCGCCTGCGCAGCGGACAGCGCGCCGACCGGACGCTCGTGGTGGGTGGAGACCACACCCTCGACCTGCCCCGAGGGCACAACCAGTGGCGTGCTGTGGCAGCCACGGCTTCCCGCGGCCAGGATCGCCGCCCTGGCGGGCTCGTCGAACATGGTGTCGGTGGCCACATCCGTCACGGTGACGCGGGTGACCTGCTGCGAAGCCTGCGCGCAAGAGGTGCCCTCCTTGCCGACACGGTCGAAGAACTCCAGGAAGTCGTCGTCCAGCCCGTGATGCTTCTCGATCCGCAGATCACCGGTGATCGGATCGACGAGCTGCACATTGCCCATGCCGGTCTCGGCCACCTCCATGCTGCGCCGCAGCACGGCGGACAGCACCTCTGCGGCGTTCGCGGAGGCCGCCCGCAGCCCGGGCGCGAAGGCCAGCGGGGGAGCGGAGTGCCGCTTCCGCCCCGGGAACCATTCGCGGCCCAGGGAACGCGGCGCCGGGACGGTCACAACAGCGGCGGCGAGGGTACGCAGCCGTACGTTGAACCGCTGCGAGCTGGCCTCCAGCAGCGCGAACGCCGTGCCCTCGTCGGGCAGCCGATAGCGCTCCTCCAGGACCCCCTGGGCGCGCGAGATCAGCGGATGGGTACGGACCTTGGCCCGCAGATGGCGCACCTCCTCGCGCAGCCGAAGCAGTTCGTCGGGCGGGGCTGCCGGTCCCGCCCGGTCCGGACGGCAGGGCTGTTCCGGCCGCCTCGGCACAGGAATTCCGGTGGCGGGCCCGGGACCGGGGCCGCCGCATACGGTGGCCGCCTCGGCGACGGAGCGCACGACGGTCAGGGCTCCGTCCGTGGTCAGGGTGCTGCCGGCCGATGCGTCGGTGGTGGCCAGCAGCAGGCTGCATCCGTGCTCCTCCACGGCACGCGCACAGCCGACCAGCGCCCGGACGCCCCCGGCGGAGACCCGCGGGACCAGCGCCAGGTCGATCACCACGGCGGCGCAGCCCGCACCGGGCTGTGCGGCTGCGTCGAGCGCCGGATGGCCGGCGTCCAACAGGCCACCCTCCGCGCGCACCACCCACAAGCTCTCCCCGCCCGGCAACCGCACCACTTCCACCCGCGCGAAGCCAGGGGCGCTCGTACTGTCCATACAGCGTCCTTTCCTTCCCGGGACATTTGCAGCATGACAAAGGTACTCATGCGTCAGACCGCACGGCAGTTCGGTCCCTGGCTGGTTTCCGGTGGGATGACCGGGCGGGCCACCCGGGCGGGGCCCGCACCGGCCACGTCATGACACTTGGGCGAGGGGTCCCGCCATAACGCCGTGGAAGGGGGACAGTGGGAGGTCCGGACCAGCGCGGAACAGGTTCTACGGTTTCGCCGAGCCGCTCTCCGACCCCGCCGGGAAACGCCCCCACAGAGGAGAACTCCATGGCGAGACCCACGAGTTCCGGCCCTCCCCCTCTCCCGCCCAGAACCCGCCCCGCGCCTCGGCACGGTGCCGCCGCTGCCACCGCCGCTGCCGTACTGGCCGTCGCCGGACTGCTACCGGCCGGGCTGACCGCCCCGGCACCCGCCAGTGCCACCCCCCGCACCGCCCCGGAAACCGCAGCGCCCGACCCCGATCTCGTCCGGGCCGTCAGCCGTGACCTCGGCCTCAGCAGGGCCGAGGCCAGGACCCGGCTCGCCAACGAGGCCGAGGCGGCGGCCACCGCCGGCGCGCTGCGTACCGCGCTCGGCGACAGCTTCGCCGGGGCCCGCGTCAGCGGCCGGACGGCCGAGCGGCTGACGGTGGCGACCACGGACGCGGCGCGGGCGGCGCGCATCACCCGGGCGGGCGCCACCGCGCGCGTCGTCGCGCGTGACCTCCGCGACCTCGACCGCGTCCAGAAGGCCCTCGACCGTGCTGCCGCGCGCTCGGCCCCGCAAGGCGTACCCGTCTGGTACATCGACATCGCCCGCAACGACATCGTCGTGGAGGCCCACAGCACCTCCGCCGCGCACGCCCTCATCAAGCGGGCCGGCGTCGGCCGGAACGCGGTGACGGTGCGCCACACCACCGCCGAGCCCCGCACGTTCGCGGATCTGCGGGGCGGCGACACGTACTACAGGAACGGCGGGGGCCGCTGCTCCATCGGCTTCTCCGTCACCCGGGGCCGTCAGGGCGGATTCGTGACCGCGGGACACTGCGGCACCCCGGGCACCACCACCGAGGGATACAACCAGCAGCCCCAGGGCACCTTTCAGGGCTCCACGTTCCCGGGCGCCGACCACGCGTGGGTGGCGACGAACTCCAACTGGACACCGCGCCCGCTGGTCAACGGCTACGGCCACCGCGATGTGAGGGTGGCCGGGGCCACCGAGGCGCTGGTGGGCTCGTCCGTGTGCCGTTCCGGCTCGGCCACCGGCCGGCGCTGCGGCACCATCCAGCAGCGCAACACCAGCGTGACGTACCCGCAGGGCACCGTCTTCGGGGTGGCACGCACCACCGTGTGCGCGGAGGCGGGCGACTCGGGCGGCTCGTTCATCTCCGGCAGCCAGGCCCAGGGCACGACCTCGGGCGGGACCGGCAACTGCACGTCCGGCGGCACGACGTTCTTCCATCCGGTCATCCCCGCGCTCGAGGCGTACGGCCTCACCCTCGTCACCGGCGGGGGCGGTGGCCCGACCGGCTCGCCGGACCAGGGCACCGCCGCGTTGCCGTGGAGCCGCGGCTGAGCCCGGCGGGCCCGGCGAAATTTCCCTGCGTTCGCATGTCACATCCCGCAGCCCGCGTTCCGTCGTACGGGTGACCAACCGAGAGCGCCTCGCCTGCCGCAGCCCGACGAAAGCGGCGGAGGCGTGAGAGAGGGAGCCAGACATGACCGCACGGATGCAGAACCCCGCAGTGCTGCTGCCGGAGCTCAACCCGCACGTCCAGGGGCTGCTGAAGACGGCCTTCGGATCCGGGGTGCCGAAGACCACGCTGGAGCTGGTCCACCTGCGGGCCAGCCAGATCAACGCCTGCGGCTTCTGCGTGGACTACGGCACACGCACCGCCCGCGAGGCGGGCGAGAGCGACCAGCGGCTGCACGCGGTGGCCGCCTGGCGCGACACCCCGCACTTCACGGAGGCGGAACGCGCGGCCCTCGCGCTGGCCGAGTCCGCGACCCGGCTGGCCGACCGGTCGGACGCGGTTCCGGACGAGGTGTGGGACGAGGCGGCCCGGCACTTCGACGAGAAGCAGCTCGCCGGGCTGCTGCTGATGATCGGCATCACCAACCTGTTCAACCGGTTCAACGTGCCCGTCAAGCAGCCCTCCGACCAGGTGGACCGGTAGGACCCGCACGGGCGGGCAGAACCGCTGCCTTTCGCCGGGGTCCCGCGGGCGCCACGCGCGTCCGTGGGACCCCGCTCCCGTACCGGCCTGCCCCCCGACGGCAGAATTGGCGGCGTACGGGAGAGACGAGCTCGGCGAGAGGGGCAGTGCGTGCCGGCGGAAGGCGCACCCGGCGAAAGAGCCGACGGAGCGGGAGGAACCGAGGCGAACGGCCGGGGGGCCGGGGCGAACGGCCGACCGGACGAGGTGAACGGCGAGGCGGCCGGAGCGAACGGTTGGGCGGCCGAGGGCGATGTCGTCGCGCGGGTGCTGGCCCAGTGGCGGCAGGTGCTGCCCGACCTCGACACCGAGCCGATCGGCGTCATCGGCCGCCTCACCAGGTGCGCGGCGCTGCTGCGGCAGGCGTCCGACGCCCCGCTGGCCCGCGAGGGCTTCTCGCGTCCCGAGTTCGACATCCTCAGCGCGCTGCGCCGCGAGGACCGCGACCTGACCCCGGGCCGGCTGGCCCGGGAGACCTACGCCTCCGGCACGGCCGTCACCAAGCGGGTACGGACGCTGGAGGAGCGGGGCCTGATCGAGCGGCGCCCGGACGCGCGGGACCGCCGGATGGCACATCTGTCGCTGACCGCGAACGGGCGTGACGTGGTGGACCGGATCATGCCGGAACAGGTGGCGTACGAGCGCTCACTGCTCGCGGGGCTGGGCGAGGAGCAGCGCGACGGGCTCGCCCGGATGCTGGGTGAGCTGCTGCAGCTGCTGGAGAGCCGCGAGGAGGCGAGCTCCCGGCGCTGAACCGGCGCGGAACCCCGTTCTCTCCCCCGTCCTCCCCCCCCGTCAGCGGGTGCCCTCGGTCCCTGCCGCTCCCTTGATCACCAAGCCCTCCAGGAGCTCCTCGGTCGCCGCGGTGATCCGCTCCACCGCCAGGTCGAAGGCCGCCTGGTTGTGCGCTGCAGGGGCGCGGAACCCCGACACCTTGCGGACGTACTGGAGCGCGGCGGCCCGCATGTCCTGCTCGGTCACGACTTCGGCGTAGGGCGGACGTAGGGTCCGGATGCTTCTGCACATACTCCCGACCGTACGTCCCGTCTCCCATCACTCGCCTGTTCGAGTGAGGCGAGGTACGGTGAAAAAGCCGTGACGTGGGAATACGTCGCTCCGTTCCCGGAAGGGAGGGCGGGCCATGCAGACCACGACGGGGCTGCTCGGTGAACTGACCCCGGAGCAGCGAGAGCGGGTGCGCTCCCTCGGCTACGAAGTGCGCTTCGAAGCCGGGGAACGAATCTTCGAGGAGGGCTCGAAGGCCGACCGCTTCTGGATTCTGCATACCGGCTCGGCGACGCTGGCCATGCACATCCCCGGACACCGTGACGTGGCCATCGACCACGTCCGGCACGGAGAACTGCTCGGCTGGTCATGGATGTTCCAGCCGTATGTGTGGTCCCTCGCCGCCCAGGCGGACAGCCCGGTACGCGCCCTCGAGTTCGACGCGCTCTCGGTGCGGGTGCTGTGCGAGGAGGACAAAGCGCTGGGCCTGGCGATGACCAGGACCGTTGCGGCAGTGATGGGAGACAGACTCCAGCGCTGCCGCGCCCGGCTGGTGGACCTGTTCGGCCCGTACGCCCCACAGGACCGCGCCGCGGGTCCGATCTGACCCGGACCGCGGGGACCACCGGCAGGGCTATCCGGCTTCCTGCTCCGGTACCGGCACTCCCTCTGCGGCTGCCACCGGGGCCGGGGAGCCGATCACTTCCCTCTCCGCGGCCGGATGCGCGGAGCTCTCCGGCACGGGCGCGCCCGCATCGGCCGCTTCCGCGCCGGCCCGCATCAGCGCGGCGAGGCCGTTGATGGCGCACAGATCCGGCTCCTCCGCCACATGGACAGCCATCCCGGTGTGCTCCCGCAACTGATCGGCGAGGCCGGGCAGCCGCGCTGTGCCGCCGGCCAGCACCATGCCGCGCTCGGCGAGGTCGGCCACCAGGTCGGGCGGGCAGCGGTGCAGGACGACGCGGATGGTGTCCAGCACGCCCGTGAGCGGGGTCTGGACGGCGCCGCGTACCTCCTCCGGGTCGATGGCGACGGTGCGGGCGAGCCCGGAGACCACGTCGCGGCCCTGCACCTCGACGGTGCCGAGTTCGTTGCCGAGGTCGCCGTTGCCGAGCAGGGCCAGATGGAGCGGGCGGACCTCCTGGCTGGGCAGCAGCAGCTCGTGCCGGTTGCGCAGGTACTGCACGACGGAGTGGTGGATGGTGTCCCCGCCCAGGCCGACCGTGCCCGCCGCCACGACACAGCCCAGCGAGACCACCGCGACCTGCGTGGTGGTCGTCCCGCACAGCAGCACCATGGCCCCCTCGGCGCGCACCACCGGCAGCCCGCAGCCGATCGCGGCGGCGATGGGGGCCTCCACCAGTTCGACGTGGCGCGCGCCGACCCCGGACAGCGTCTCGATGGTGGCCCGGCGCGTCAGCGGGTCGGCGTCGTGCGGGATCGTGGCCACGGCCTGCTTCATGGTCCGGCGCCGCCGGAGGCCGTGCAGTTTGTCGCCGAGGAGCGCCCGTACCATCCGCCGGGCCATCTCGATGTCCACCACGTGGCCGCCGGAGACGGGCCGGATGACCTGGATGTGCTGCGGGGTGCGGCCGTCCATCCGCTCGGCTGCCTGGCCCACCGCGATCAACGTGCCGGAGTGGGTGTTCACGGCGACGACCGACGGCTGGTCGACGATGAGCCCCGATCCCTTCGCGTAGACGCGGGTCCTGGCAGCGCCCAGGTCGACGGCGACGGAGCAGCGGGTCAGGGACTCAAGGCTGGAGCAGCTCATGGCGCTCGTGTCCTTCCGGGAGCGGCTGGCGTGGACCAGTGGACCGCCCCAGGGGCGGTGCCGAGGGACGGTGCCGAGGGACGGTCCACAGCTCAGCCTGTGCCGGTCCGTGACCCCACGCGCGCCGAGCGCGTCCGGCGGGGTGACGTTCCCTCAGGCGACGCTCGGCACCTGTGCTCCTTCCGTACCGTCCTCCGTAGGGCCTGCAGTGCTGCCTTCCGTGCTGCCTGCCGTACTGCCTGCCGTGCCGTCGTCCGTGTCGCGGAACTGCGTGCGGTACAGCTGCTCGTACCGCCCGCCGGCGGCCAGCAGTTCCTCGTGGGTGCCGCGCTCCACGATCCGGCCCTCTTCCAGTACGAGGATCTGGTCGGCGGCCCGCACGGTGGACAGCCGGTGTGCGATCACCAGGGACGTGCGGCCCTGCAGTGCCTCGCCGAGTGCCTCCTGCACGGCGGCCTCCGAGGTGGAGTCCAGGTGTGCCGTGGCCTCGTCCAGCAGTACGACGCGGGGCCTGGCCAGCAGCAGCCGGGCGATGGTCAGCCGCTGGCGCTCGCCGCCGGAGAGCCGGTAACCACGCTCCCCGACCAGGGTGTCCAGGCCGTCCGGGAGGGCGGCGACGAGTCCGTCGAGACGGGCCCTGCGCAGCGCGGACCACAGCTCCGCGTCGGTGGCCTCGGGGCGGGGCAGCAGCAGATTGGCGCGGATGGTGTCGTGGAAGAGATGGCCGTCCTGGGTGACCATGCCGAGCGTCTGCCGTACCGCCGCCGCGCTCAGGTCGCGGACGTCCTTGCCGGCCAGCCGTACGGCGCCGCTGTCCACGTCGTAGAGGCGGGGGACCAGCGAGGCGAGGGTGGATTTGCCCGCGCCCGAGGAGCCCACGAGGGCGATCATCTCTCCTGGTCCGGCGTGGAAGGAGATGCCGTGCAGCACTTCCTCGCCGCCCCGGGTGTCGAGCGTGGCGACCTCTTCCAGGGACGCGAGGGAGACCTTGTCGGGAGAGGGGTAGCTGAAGTGGACGTCGTCGAACTCGACGGAGACGGGCCCGGCAGGCACCTCTTCCGCCTCGGGCTTCTCCTCGATCAGCGGCTTGAGGTCGAGCACCTCGAAGACCCGCTGGAAGCTCACCAGCGCGCTCATCACCTCGACCCGGGCGCTGGCCAGCGCGGTCAGCGGCGCGTAGAGGCGGGTGAGCAGCAGCGCGAGGGAGACGACGGCGCCCGGATCGAGGCTGCCGCGCAGCGCGTAGTAGCCGCCGAGCCCGTAGACGAGGGCGAGCGCGAGGGCCGCCATCAGGGTGAGCGCCGTGAAGAAGACCTCCTGCACCATCGCGGTGCGCACCCCGATGTCCCGTACGCGGTCGGCGCGGGCCGCGAACTCGGCGGACTCCTCAGCGGGGCGCCCGAACAGCTTGACCAGGGTGGCGCCGGGTGCCGAGAAGCGCTCCGTCATCTGGGTGCTCATCTGCGCGTTGTGGTCGGCCCGCTCCCGCTCCAGCCGCGCGAGCCGGGCGCCCATGCGCCGCGCCGGCAGCACGAACAGCGGCAGCAGCACCAAGGTGAGCAGGGTGATCCGCCAGGAGATGTTGAACATCACCACGAGGGTCAGCAGCAGCGTGACGAGGTTGCTGAAGACCTCCGAGAGGGTGGAGGAGAAGGCACGCTGGGCGCCGATGACATCGTTGTTGAGGCGGCTGACCAACGCACCCGTACGGGTGCGGGTGAAGAAGGCAACCGGCATCCGCTGCACATGGTCGTAGACGGCGGTACGCAGATCGAGGATGAGGCCCTCCCCGATGCGCGCGGACAGCCAGCGGGTCAGAATGCCGACCCCTGCCTCCGCCAGGGCGATGGCCGCGATCAGACCGGCCAGCATCAGCACGGTGCTGCTGGCAGCCCTCTGGTCGATCGCGTTCATCACCCGCCCGGCGAGCAGCGGTGTGGCCACCGTGAGCACGGCGAGCACGCTGCTGAGCAGCATGAACGCGACCAGCTTGCGGTGGTGGCGGTGCGCGAAGCGGACGACACGGCGGACCGTGGCCGCGGAGAAGGGATGCTGGTCCTGGTGGGCGTGGCGCGCGTTGTAGAGCGCGTGCCAGGCGGTCATCTCCATGCTCATAGGTCGAAGCTAGGACTTGAAGAGAACTTCAAGTCAAGGGTCTGACCGGCTGTGATGAGCTCACGACCTGTGTCGTGCACGTGCATCGGCACATGCATCAGTACGTGAACGAAGTTATGATCCCTGGAAGTTTGCAGTTGACGGCCTCACGGCCGTCAACTGCGGCGACCCGCACGTTCAACCACCTCAGGAGATCCAAGTGCCCGACGCGTTCAACGGCATGGCCGCCATGGACCTGCAGGGGGTCGTGTGGAGAAAGAGCCGGTTCAGCAACTCGCAGGGTGCATGTGTGGAGTTCGCCAAACTGCCCAACGGGGATATCGCCGTGCGCAACTCGCGCTTCCCCGACGGGCCCGCGCTCGTCTACACCCCCGCGGAGGTGGAGGCGCTGCTCCTCGGCGTCAAGGACGGCGAGTTCGACGACCTGGTGGCTCACTGACCATCGATCCCTCCCGGGGTTGGCGGCCGACCCGGAACAGCGCCCAGACGATCTTTCCGGCGAGCGGGCCGGACAGCGGATGCCAGCCCCAGCTGTCGCTGAAGGAATCGACCAGGCACAGTCCGCGGCCGGACTCCGCCGTGAAGCCGGGCACCTCGAACTCCTGGAAATCCCCGGAGTCCAAGATGCCCAACGCGTCGAACGCGTCAACGGCTTGCACGACGCCCCCGTGACCCCCGTTTTCCCCGTGACCCCCGTGTCCGAGGGAGCCCCCGTGTCTCAGGGAGCTCCCTCGATCCATGGAGCCCCCGTACTCCATGGAGTCTTCGAGTGCCGTGCGGCCCCCGTGACCGCCGTGCACCCCGTGGCCGGCACCGAATCCCCCGCGGGCCTCCCGATGCGCGGCGGCACGTCGTACTGCCGTCACCTCGGGCGGCTGATCGCTGGGGTCCCGTACGGCACAGACCAGCCGGGCCGACCAGCGCATCAGATGCAGCCGGACCGGTGGGTCGCCCTCGTCCCCCGACGCCGCCCCGTGATCGGCGCCGGGGGTGAGGCCGTGCCGCATGGCGTTGGTCACCAGTTCGGAGACCACCAGCGCCACGTCGTCGAACTCTTCGGTCAGGCCCCAGCGCCGGAGTGTCCTTCGGGTGAAGTCCCGGGCGCTGGAGACCGCTTCGTAGCGTGGCGGCAGCGCGCAGGAAGCGGAGCCGGAGACCGATGCGGCATCCGGCGAGGGGAGCCCCTGCCATAAGGGCTCCAGCACCGTCGATCCTTCGGTCCCCAACAAGGGCCACTCCTGGCGTCAGCGGCAGTGATGATCCTGCGCGGATCCTGTCGGCCGTGCTACCCCGCCTGGTGCGGGCGCCACAGCGCAACCCGCGCAGCCAACTTCCGTGCCGACGGGTCCACTTGTGCCATCCCCATGGTTCCCAATGCCCACAGCAGATGCAAGGGCAGATGCACGTGCACGAGAGACTTTCGATCGTGTGTAATCGGGCGGGCACGCAACGGAGCGCGGGGATGGCACACTTCCCTTCAAGCAGGGGTGGAGGGCTGATCGGAATGGCAGCAGAATCGGCACAGAGCGGTACCGGAGGGGCGAAGGGGGCAAACAGCTCCAGCGGCTCGATGGTCCGGCGTATCCTGCTCGGATCCCAGCTCAGGAGGCTGCGCGAGGCCCGCGGCGTCACCCGCGAGGCCGCCGGCTACTCGATCCGGGCTTCCGAGTCCAAGATCAGCCGGATGGAGCTGGGACGGGTCAGTTTCAAGGCCCGGGACGTGGAGGATCTGCTCACGCTCTACGGCGTCACCGAAGACGCCGAGCGCGAGCCTCTACTCGGTCTGGCCCGGGACTCGAGCGTCGCGGGCTGGTGGCACAACTACAGCGATGTGCTGCCTGGCTGGTTCCAGACGTACGTCGGACTGGAGGGTGCCGCCTCGCATATCGGTACGTACGAGGTGCAGTTCGTGCACGGCCTCCTGCAGACCGGCGAGTACGCACACGCCGTTGTCACCGCCGGGCACCGCAACCCGCTCGCCGAGGAGGAGGTCGAACGCCGCGTCGCGCTCCGCCTGGAGCGGCAGAAACTGCTCCTCGGTGAGAACGCCCCCGACCTGCTCTGTGTGCTGGACGATGCCGCGCTGCGCCGCCCGTACGGCAGCAAGGCCGTCATGGAGGCTCAGCTCAGCTATCTCGCCGAGGTCTCCGAGCAGCCCAATGTGCAGCTGCACATCGTCCCGTTCGAGCTGGGCGGGCATCCCGCCGAGGCCGGTGCGTTCACTCTGCTGCGCTTCCCTGAGTCCGATCTGAGCGACATCGTCTACCTCGAACAGCTCACCAGCGCCCTGTACTTGGACAAGCGGGACGAGGTTGCTCAGTACGACCAGGTGCTGCGGCGACTGGTGGATATCAGCCTTTCTCCCGAGCGCACTCGGGATCACCTTCACCGAATCCGCCAACTCCTGTGACTCGCCGGTACGATGACCAAGCAGCAGCGACTCCTTCAACCCCCAGAAGGAATGGCATGTCCTACTTCGAGGATCTGGCACTCCAGTGCATAGACGGCGAGTGGCGTCCCGGCACCGGCTCTTGGGACATCATCGACTTCAACCCCTACAACGGGGAGAAGCTCGCCTCCATCACCGTCGCCACGCGCGACGAGGTCGACGAGGCGTATCGCGCGGCCGAACGCGCACAACGTGAGTGGGCTGCCACCAACCCGTACGCCCGTAGACGGGTCTTCGAGCGGGCGATCCGGGTCATCGAGGACAGCGAGCAGCAGATCACCGAGGCCATCATCGCCGAGCTGGGCGGTACCCGGCACAAGGCGGCCTTCGAGATCCACATGGTCAAGGAGTTCTTCCGGGAGGCGCTCCAGCTCTCGCTCAACCCGCTCGGCGAGATCCTGCCGTCCTCGGTGCCCGGCAAGGAGAACCGCGTCTACCGGGACCCGGTCGGGGTCGTGGGGATCATCTCCCCGTTCAACTACCCCTTCCTGCTGGCGGTGAAGTCCGCCGCACCCGCGCTCGCGCTGGGCAACGCCGTGCTCCTCAAGCCGCACCAGTCGACCCCGGTGTGCGGGGGCACCCTGGTCGCCAAGGTGCTGGAGGACGCCGGGCTGCCGCCGGGTCTGGTGAACGTCGTCATCACCGACAGCGCGGAGATCGGCGACACGTTGATCGAGCACCCGGTGCCCAAGGTCATCTCCTTCACCGGCTCCGACCGCGTCGGCCGCCATGTGGCCACCGTCGCCGGCCGCAACTTCAAGCGCGTCATCCTGCAACTCGGCTCCAACAGCGGCCTGGTGGTGCTGGACGACGCCGATGTGGACTACGCCGTGGACGCCGCGGTCTACAGCCGCTTCGTCAACCAGGGCCAGCTGTGCATGGCGGCCAACCGGATCATCGTCGACCGCCGCCTGGAGCCGGAGTTCACCGCGAAGTTCGTGGAGCGCGTCAGCAGGCTGGTGGTGGGCGACCCGGAGCATCCCGAAACCCATATCGGCCCGCTCATCAACTCCCGCCAGGCGGAGCGCGTCACAGCCATCGTCGAGCAGGCCCTCGCCGAGGGCGCCACGGCACTGCTGCACGGCGCGGTCGACGGCAACCTCGTCTCGCCCAGCGTGCTCACGGACCTGCCCAAGGACTCCCCCCTGCTGCACGAGGAGATCTTCGGGCCCGTCGCGCTGATCATCCCGGTGGACGGCGAGGAAGAAGCCGTCCAGGTCGCCAACGACACCCCCTACGGGCTCGCCGGCGCGGTCCACAGTGGCGACATCGAGCGCGGCATCTCGGTCGCCCGCCGGATCGAGGCGGGCATGGTGCATGTGAACGACTCGACCGTGGCGGACGAACCGATCGTCCCCTATGGCGGCGAAAAACACTCGGGCCTGGGCCGCCTCAACGGCCCACAGGTCGTCGAAGCCTTCACCACCACCCGCTGGGTCTCCATCCAACGGGACCGCAGCGAATTCCCGTTCTGAGCCCGCGGGGCGCGTCTTTTTCAAGGGCGCGCCCCGGCGGCTATCGAGGACAGAATCTGACCGCAAGCCCTCATAGCTTGTAGTCACCAGCCGGGGAGAAGAGAACCCGGGCCGATCCGGAAGGTGGCGAGCAACATGCCGGTAGTCGTCAAGGCGGAGCAGCACGGTGACGAGCGCGGAGCCCTCCTGGCCTACCTGGAGGCCCAGCGCGGCGGCATCCGTCGCGCCCTGCACGGCCTCACCGAGGAGCAGGCCCGCAGCACCCCCTCCGCCAGCGAGCTCTCGCTGGCCGGCCTGCTCAAGCACGTCACCGTGGTCGAGGAGGGCTGGCTGCACACCTTCCGGGGGATCGAGACCAGCGAGGCGGAGGAGAAAGAGGCGTGGGAGAACAGCTTCAGCCCGGCCGCCGAGCAGACTGTCGAGGAGCTGCTCGCCTACAGCGAGCGGGTCGGCGCCGAGACCGAGAAGGCGGTGGGCGAGCTCTCCTCGCTCGACGAGACCTTCGTCGTGCCGCCCGCTCCGTGGGACAAGGGCGGCGAGTTCTCCTGGCGTTGGGGCCTGCTGCACCTGATCGAGGAGTACGCGCGGCACGCCGGGCACGCCGACATCGTCCGCGAGACGATCGACGGGAAGGGCGCCTTCGACCTGGTCTTCGAGACCGGCGCGATGCCCGAGCCCGACTGGTCCGCCTTCGCGCAGGAGTGAGCTTCCGGCTGTTGGTCGCCGGTCGGGGTTTCCGCCCGCTGGTCAAACTTGAATAGACTGGGCGGAAGACGAACGATCAACGGAGCAGGGGTAGCGATGTCGGCGATCCGGTTGCTGGTGCTGGGAGACGTGCGCCTGCGCGGGCGGGCGCACGGCTACCAGGTCCGCAACGACCTGGAGTTCTGGGGTGCGCACGAGTGGTCCACGGCGAAGCCGGGGTCGATCTACCACGCGCTCAAGCAACTGGCCAAGCAGGGACTGCTGCTGGCCCACGACATCGCGCCCAGCACGGCCGGCGGTCCGCCCCGGACCGAGTACGAGATCACCGAAGCGGGCGAGGCGGAGTTCTTCCGGCTGCTACGGCACGCGCTGACCGCAACGCAGGAGAAGCAGGAGCTGCTGACCTCCGCCGTGGGGTTCCTGGTCGACCTTCCGCGCGGGGAGGCCATCGATCTGCTCAAGGAGCGGGTGGCCGCGCTGGAGGGCTGGCGCAACGAGGTCACCGACAACTGGTCTCCGGAGGGCGGCACGCCCCAGGAGTGGGGCCACATCGGCGAGATCATGAAGCTGTGGGTGCACACCTGCGACAGCGACGCGGCCTGGGCCCGCGAACTGATCTCCCGGCTGGAGGACGGCGCGTTCGTCATGGCGGGTGAGGGCGAGCGAGATCTGAGCGTCCTGACGGACCGGCAGCCGCACTGAAACCCGACAGAGCCGCACTGGAACCCGACAGCTCTCCCCGCTAATCAAGTCTCCCAGCTAATCAAGTTTGACTACCTTGTCGATCTGCGCTACCTTCGACCGCCGCTAGTCAACTTTGACTAATGCGGGCCGGGAGGGAGACGTATGACGCACGACGACGCCGTCCTCGTCGAAGGGCTGCGGAAGAGGTACGGGAAAGAAGGCGAGAAACAGGCGCTGGCCGGACTGGATCTGGCGGTGCCGAGCGGCACCGTACAGGCGGTGCTCGGGCCCAACGGCGCGGGCAAGACCACCGCGGTGCGCATCCTGGCGACCCTGCTGCGGCCGAGCGGGGGCCGCGCCCGGGTGGCCGGGTACGACGTGGCGGCCGAACCCGACCAGGTGCGCCGCCGGATCGGACTGCTGGGCCAGCACGCGGCCGTGGACGAGGAGCTGAGCGGCCGGGAGAACCTGGAGCTGTTCGGCCGCCTCCACCATCTCGGCACCCGGCGGGCCCGGGCTCGCGCCGACGAGCTGCTGGAGCGCTTCGAGCTGGCCGGTACGGGGCGCAAGCCCGTCAGCGCCTACAGCGGCGGAATGCGGCGCCGCCTCGATCTGGCGGTCTGTCTGATCGGCAGCCGGCATGAGGGCGGGCCCCGGGTGCTCTTCCTCGACGAGCCCACCACCGGGCTCGACCCGCGTGCCAGGGGCGAGGTGTGGAACGCGGTGCGCTCCCTGGTCGGCGGCGGCACCACCGTGCTGCTGACCACCCAGTATCTGGAGGAGGCCGACCAGCTGGCCGATGCGATAGCCGTCATCGACCAGGGCCGCCTCGTCGCCGAGGGCACCGCCGACGAGCTCAAGGCCGAGCTCGGCGGCGACCGTATCGACGTGGTCGTCCGGGATCACGCGCGGCTGGGGGCGGCCGCAGCGCTGGTGGAGCGGGCCGCGGGTGGCGCCGAGGTGACCCGCGACCCGGACCGGCGGCTGCTCAGCGCCCCCGTCGGCGACCGGATGGCGGCTCTCTCCGAGACCGTACGGGCCCTGGAGGCGGCCGGGATCGAGGCCGAGGACATCGCCGTGCGCCGCCCCACCCTCGACGAGGTCTTCCTGCACACCACCGCCACCGAGGAGGACGCCGCATGAGTACCGCGACCACCACGACCGACCCCCGGCCGGCTGCCGGAACCCGCCGCCGGCCGGACATCGGCCACGTACTGGCCGACTGCTGGACGATGACCTGGCGGGAGCTGGTCCGCTGGCGGCGCCGGCCGGTCAAGGCGGTGATGACCGTGGTCTTCCCGCTGATGATGCTGGTGATGTTCGTCTACTTCCTCGGCGGCGGGATGCGGATCGCCGACTACCGCGCCTATCTGGTGCCCGGCATGTTCGCTCTGACCATGGCGTTCGGCCTGGAGTCCACGATGGTGGCGCTCACCCGGGATCTGACCGCCGGCGTCGTGGACCGCTTCCGCTCCATCCCGATGGCGCGCTCCGCCGTGCTCGTGGGCCGCAGCGCGCACGACATGCTGGAGTCGGCCGTCGGGCTCGTCTTTCTCGTCCTGGCAGGGCTGCTGGTCGGCTGGCGCTGGCACGGCAGCTTCGCCGAGGTGCTGGCGGCGCTCGGACTGCTGCTGTGGCTGCGCTTCGCGATGCTGTGGGCAGGCGTCTATCTGGGCCTGGTGGCCGGGAAGCCGGAGATGGTGCAGGCGGTGCAGATCCTGGTGTGGCCCGTCGCCTTCTTCTCCAACGTCTTCAACTCGCCGGAGGAGATGCCCGGCTGGATGGGCGCCGTCGCCGACTGGAACCCCATGTCGGCAACCGCGCGTGCCGTACGGGAGCTGTTCGGCAATCCGGTGTGGGGCGGCGGCTCCTGGGCCGCCGAGCACGCCTGGCTGCTGGCGCTCGGCTGGCCGCTGGTGCTGCTCGCGGTCTTCTTCCCGCTGGCGGTACGCCGCTACGCGAGCATGGGACGGTGACAGTTTCCGGCCCGCCCCGGGAGCTCTCCCGGAAAATGCGGCTTGCACCTCACGTGACGTGAGGGAGCACCGTGATGCCTGTAAGCGAGAAGGAGGCGGAAATGGGCTACTCCGTCGGGCAGGTCGCCGGTTTCGCCGGTGTCACGGTGCGCACGCTGCACCACTACGACGAGATCGGGCTGCTGGTTCCCTCGGAACGCACAGCAGTAGGACACCGGCGCTACACCGATGTCGACCTGGACCGGCTGCAGCAGATTCTCTTCTACCGGGAGCTCGGCTTCCCGTTGGAGGAAATCGCTGTCCTGCTGGACGACCCGGCAGCGGACCCGGTCAGCCATCTGCGCCAGCAGCACCAGTTGCTGACGACGCGGATCGACCGGCTGAAGGAGATGGCCGCCGCCGTGGAACGCGCCATGGAGGCACGGAAAATGGGCATCAATCTCACACCTGAGGAGAAATTCGAGGTGTTCGGGGACTTCGACCCGGACGTGTACGCCGAGGAGGCCGGACGCCGCTGGGGCAACACCGAGGAATACCGTGAAGCCCGGCGCCGCGCGGCCACGTACACCAAGGCGGACTGGAAAGCACTGCGGCGGGAGATGGACGAGATCCACCGCGCCATCGCCGACCGCATGGCGGCGGGCGACGCGCCCGAGGCGCCGGCGGTGACGGACCTTGCCGAGCAGCACCGGCTGTTCATCTCCCGCACCAGCTACGGGTGCGACCACGAGATGCACACCCGGCTCGGCGAGATGTACGTCCAGGACGAGCGCTTCACCGCCACCTACGAGGCGATCAGGCCGGGCCTGGCGCAGTACATGCGGGATGCGATCGCGGCGAACGCACAGAACGCAGCCCGGTCGGCGAGCGCCGACTGACGCTCCCACCCCTCCCGACTCCTCCCGAAGGCCCCCTGTACAGCTCCGGTACAGGGGGCCTTCGGTAGGACGTTCTCGGCGCATGCTCCACTGTGAGGTAGCACGCTTCCGTTCCGTGGAATCGTCCCCGATGGACACAGCGTTGCTCGTGTGACACTGCTGGAGAGCGACGAAGGGAGCGGACAGAGAGTGGTGGGGCAGTCCAAGGGAAACGGCGACGCCGCGGAGCAGGGTGGTGAGCCTGAGGACGCCAAGCCGGTGTCCGACGAGTCGCACAGCGCCTTCACGGCGCCCCTGGGCGTGCCGCTTCCCCCCGTTCCGGAGGAGGAGCACCCGACCTCCGAGTTCACCATCCCCGAAGGGCTCGTCACACCGCCGCCGTCCGAACCGGGCAGCGCCTTCACCCCGCCCGAGGGCATCCCCGTCGTCGGCCCGCTGGCCAGGCCGGGCTCGCCCTGGCAGGACCGGATGCGCTCCCTGGTCCGGATGCCGCTCGCCGAGCGCCCGGTACCCGAGCGGCCCGCACGGGGCGACGAGGGTGCGGAGAGCGGGCCGCCCGTTCCCCGCGTCCTCGACCTGACGCTCCGTATCGGCGAGCTGCTGCTGGCCGGCGGGGAGGGTGCCGAGGACGTGGAAGCCGCCATGTTCGGCGTCGCCCACGCCTACGGACTCGACCGCACCGAGCCGGAGGTCACCTTCACCCTGCTGGCCATCACCCACCAGCCCTCGCTGGTCGACGATCCGGTGACGCTCAGCAGGACCGTCCGCCGGCGCGGCACCGACTACACCCGGCTCTCAGCCGTCTTCGCGCTCGTCGCCGACATCACCCAGGGCGAGGTGTCGCTGGAGGAGGCGTACCGGCGGCTCGCGGAGATGCGCCGTAACCGGCACCCCTACTCCAAGTGGGCCCTCACCGTGGCCAGCGGCGCGCTCTCCGGCGCCGCCTCGCTGCTGGTGGGCGGCAACGCGCTGGTGTTCGTCCTCGCCGCGCTGGGCGCGATGCTCGGTGACCGGCTCGCCTGGCTGTGTGCCGGACGCGGGCTGCCGGAGTTCTACCAGTTCGCCGCCGCCGCCATGCCGCCCGCAGCGATAGGGGTCGGCGTCGCGCTGGTGTCCCAGCACACCGACACCAGCATCCAGGCGTCCGCCGTCATCACCGGTGGCCTCTTCGCGCTGATCCCCGGACGCGCACTGGTCGCCGCCGTTCACGACGGACTCACCGGGTTCTACATCACCGCCGCTGCGCGACTGCTGGAGGTCATCTACCTCATCGTCGGCATCGTCTGCGGCGTACTGATGGTGCTGTACGTGGGCGACAGGCTGAACGCCCAGCTGACGCCCGACATCATGGGCCACGCCGACCGGCCGGTCACCCAGCTGATGGCCGCCATGCTGCTGGCGCTCGCCTTCTGCGTACTGCTCCAGCAGGAACGTCACACCGTGCTGCTGGCCACTCTCAACGGCGGTGTGGCCTGGCTGATCTTCGGCGTGCTGACCCAGGCGAAGCTCACGCCGGTGCCCGCCACCGTGGTGGCCGCCGGCCTCGTCGGTCTCTTCGGCCAGCTGCTGTCCCGGTACCAGTTCGCCTCGTCGCTGCCGTACATCACGGCGGCGATCGGGCCGCTGCTGCCGGGCAGCAGCACCTACTTCGGGCTGCTGAACGTCGCCCAGGGCGACGTGAACAAGGGGTTCGAACACCTCGCCACGGCCGGAGCGCTCGCGCTGGCCATCGCGATCGGCGTCAACCTCGGCGGTGAACTGGCCCGGCTCTTCATCAAGACCCCCGGCCAGGAGACCCCGCTCCCGGGCCGCCGCGCCGCCAAGCGCACCCGCGGGTTCTGACGGACGGAGGGGCTGAGATTCTCAGCCCCTCCGGCGTGGTGTCGGTCTCAGTGACCGCCCTCTGCGGCCAGCCGCTTGATGGACGCCTCGACCTCGGCCTCGGCCTCGGACCGCCCCACCCAGTTGGCGCCCTCGACCGACTTGCCGGGCTCCAGGTCCTTGTAGACCTCGAAGAAGTGCTGGATCTCCAGCCGGTCGAACTCGCTCACGTGGTGGATGTCGCGCAGGTGCTCCATCCGCGGGTCGGAGGCCGGCACGCACAGCAGCTTGTCGTCGCCGCCGGCCTCGTCCGTCATACGGAACATCCCGATGGCACGGCACTTGATGATGCACCCGGGGAAGGTGGGCTCCTCCAGCAGCACGAGCGCGTCGAGCGGGTCGCCGTCCTCGCCCAGGGTGCCGTCGACGAAGCCGTAGTCCGCCGGGTACACGGTCGAGGTGAACAGGTGCCGGTCGAGCCGGATGCGGCCCGTCTCGTGGTCCACCTCGTACTTGTTCCGCGAGCCCTTCGGGATCTCGATGGTGACGTCGAACTCCAAGGGAGGCTCCTCCGTATAGATCATGATGAGATCAGCACTCATCAGCACTCGTGTGTGCCCTGGGGGCCGTCCCCCAGAAGAACTCCAGTCTGGTGATTAAGTGTCCCCCACGCACATGTGTGCTCGCGAAAGGGGCTGGTCGAGGTGCGGGACACCGGAACGAAGGTGCGTGACACCGCGAACCGGGCATACCGCTTCGCAGTCCGGGTGGCCCGCACCGCGGCAGCCCACACCCGCACAGTGGCGGCACGCACCCGTACGGCAGTGGCACACCCCCGCACCGTGGCAGCCCGCACCCGTACCGCAGCGGCACGCGCCCGTACGGCAGCCCTGCGCGCGACCGCCCGTGCCCGCGGCGCGGCACGTGGGGCCCGGCGTCGTTGGCGGGCGGCCTCGCCGCAGCAGCGGCAGACGGTCCGGCTCACCGCCGCCTCCTCCGCACTGGGACTCGTGGTCGCGCTTGTGACGGTGGCCTCGGCGGGGCCGTGGGACTCGGGTCAGCGTACGGCCGAGCGTGTCCGGGCAGCCCGCCAGGAGCACGGAAGTGGCGGGGACCACACCCCGGGCCGCCCGGACGGATACCCCATGGCCCCCCAGGTGCTGGCCGCGGCCGGGCCCGTCCCGAAGCGGGGGAAGGGGGAGGGCGGTCCGCAGAGCGGCTCCGGCAGCCATGGGGGTACCCGCCCGGACCAGGTGCCGCCGCCCACCGCCTCAGCCCTCGCCGACACCCTGGAACCGCTGATCGAGGACGGCTCGCTCGGCGCCGTGCGGCATGCCTCCGTGGTGGACGCCGTCACCGGGCGGCAGCTCTTCGCGAGGGACGCGAAGACCGTTTCGGCGCCCGCCTCCACGGTCAAGCTGGCCACCGCTGTCGCCGCACTGACCGCACGCGGCGAGAGCTACCGGATCGCCACCCGCGCCGTCGGCAAGGGCGACCGCGTCACGCTCGTCGGCGGCGGCGACCCCACGCTCACCGAGCGCCAACTGGCCGCCATGGCAGCCCGCACGGCCCGTGCCCTCGACAAGCGCGGCGTCCACAAGGTCCGCCTCGGGTACGACACTTCCCGCTACACCGGCACCGACCAGCACGTCATCGGCCCCAACGAGAACCTGGCCCGGGTCACCCCGCTGATGGTCGACGAGGGCCGGACTGGGGGTCCCCCCGGGGCCGGAGGCTCTGGAGGAAACAGCGACCACGGGCCCGCGCCGCGCGTTGCCGACCCCGCACTCGCGGCGGCCCAGGCATTCGCCGACGAACTCGGCGAGAAGGGCGTCACCGTCGAGGGCGCCCCCAAGGAGCGCAAGGCGGCCAAGGGCGCGGCGAAGCTCGCCGTGCACCACTCGGCCACGCTCGGCGCACTGGTCGAGCGGATGCTCACCAACAGCGACAACGACATCGCCGAGGCCCTCGCCCGGCAGACCGCCATCGCCGAGGGCGAGCCCGCCGGTTTCAAGGGCGCGGACCGCGCCGTCCGCCACACCCTCGAAAAGCTCGGCCTGCCCCTCAAGGGCGCCCGCTTCGCGGACGGCAGCGGCCTCGACCGCGCGGACCGGGTCTCACCCGCGCTGCTCACCCGGCTGCTCACCCTTGCGGCCGATCCGGACCGGCCCGGTCTGCGTCCGGTCCTCACCGGGCTGCCCGTCGCCGGATTCACCGGCACCCTCGACACCCGCTACGGCGGCGAGCGCGGCGAGCCTGGCGCGGGCCTCGTACGGGCCAAGACGGGCACCCTCACCGGGGTGAACACACTGGCCGGCACGGTGGTGGACGCGGACGGTCGGATGCTGGCCTTCGCGTTCATGACGACGGGCGCTCCCGGCCGCGACGCGGCGCAGAAATCCCTGGACCGCCTCGCCTCGGCACTGGCCAACTGCGGCTGCCGCGATTCGCCCTCCGCAGGCTGACCCCTAGGGGCCGAGTGGTCCCGCGGTCTCCTCCCACGGCGCGCGTGCTGCACGTACGGTGAAAGAATGACGAGCCTCGGTGGTGTACAGATGGTCGACTGGAATCTCGCGGTCGCGACCGCGACCCGGCTCGGGCGGCCGGGGCCGGAAGTCAGCAGGGAGGAAGCCCGCGACATCGTCGCGGAGCTGCGGCGGTACGCCAAGGCGTCCGAGGAGCATGTACGTGGCTTCACCCGGCTGACCCCCGCCAACCCCGAGGTGGCGGACACACCCGTACTGGTGGTGGACCGGCCCGGCTGGGTACGGGCCAATGTCGCCGGTTTCCGCGAACTGCTCTCGCCGCTGCTCACCAAGGTGGAGGAGCGCCGGGCCGGCATCCCCGGCGGGGCCGTGCTCGGCGCGGTCGGCGGCAAGGTCACCGGCGTCGAGGTCGGCATGCTGCTCTCGTTCCTCTCCTCGCGGGTGCTGGGCCAGTACGAGACGTTCGCGCCCGTCAGCCGCGACCTGCCGGGCGGCGCCGACGGGGGCGGGCGGCTGCTGCTGGTGGCGCCGAACATCGTGCACGTGGAGCGCGAGCTGGAGGTGGACCCGCACGACTTCCGGCTGTGGGTGTGCCTGCACGAGGAGACGCACCGTACCCAGTTCACGGCCGTGCCCTGGCTCCGCGACCACCTGCGGATGGAGATCCAGTCCTTCCTGGAGCAGACCGACATCGACCCCTCCACGCTGCTGGAGCGGCTGCGCGAGGCCGTCCAGTCGCTGTCCGGCAACAAGCCCGGCGAGGGCGAGGGGGAGGGCGGCGAGGTACCGGAGGCCGAGGAGGAGCGGCCCAGCCTGGTCGAGCTGGTGCAGACCCCGGCCCAGCGCGAGGTGCTGGGCCGGCTGACGGCCGTCATGTCGCTGCTGGAGGGGCACGCCGACTATGTGATGGACGGGGTGGGCCCGCAGGTCGTCCCGACGGTCACGGAGATCCGCGAGAAGTTCCAGAAGCGCCGCGCCACCGGCGCGGGGCGGCTCGACATGGCGCTGCGCAAGCTGCTGGGCCTGGATGCGAAGCTGCGCCAGTACCGGGACGGGGAACGGTTTGTGCGCACCGTGGTGGACGAGGTGGGCATGGAGGGCTTCAACCGTGTGTGGACATCCCCGAACACCCTTCCGACGAAGGCGGAGATCGCCAAGCCCGCGGAGTGGATCGCGAGGGTGCACCGGAAGGCCGATTGAGGCGAGCGGAAGCCTTCCCAATCACCCTTCCGAGGGACCGTGCGGGGCTGGCCCGCGTGCGATGCTCGGGGAACACCGTCCGTCTCTGTCACCATCTACATACGCAGCGTGACAGTAATCGGCTTCGACACACCCCCGGATCCGCGGAGCTCCCCGCCCGCGATCGGCGCAGATCCCTGACGAGGAAGTGAATCGGACATGGGTCCCCACCCCGCGGTCGCCGCAATACGCCTGGCGGTCCGCCGCACACTCCACGACGTGCTCAGCGCGCACGACATCAGCGCACCGGACGTCAGCACACACGGCGTCGGCGCCCAAGGCGTCAGCACGCACGGCGTGCGCAGCGCACAGCTGACGGCAGCCCCCCAACCCGCCGCCCCCCTCCCCGCCGAGCCGGCGCCACCGCTCGTCCTGGTGGCCTGCTCCGGCGGCGCCGACTCCATGGCGCTCGCTTCCGCGCTCGCCTTCGAAGCGCCCCGCCTCGGCCTGCGCGCCGGCGGCGTCACGGTCGACCACGGCCTCCAGCCCGGCTCCGCCGAGCGCGCCCAGGACGTCACCGACCGCCTCACAGCCCTCGGCCTGACCCCTGTCGAATCCGTCGCCATCCAGGTGGGACGGACCAACACCGGACCCGAAGCAGCAGCACGCGAGGCCCGCTACGCCGCGCTGGACGTGATCGCCGAGCGGCACGGCGCCGCGGCCGTGCTGCTCGGCCACACCCGCGACGACCAGGCGGAGACGGTGCTGCTCGGCCTCGCCCGCGGCTCCGGCACCCGCTCGCTCTCCGGCATGGCGGCCGTCTCCGGGCCCGGCGGCCGCTACCGCCGCCCGTTCCTGGCCGTCGACCGGCAGACCACCCGCAAGGCGTGCATGGTCCAGTCGCTCCCGGTCTGGGACGACCCGCACAACGCCGACCCCGCCTACACCCGCTCCCGGGTCCGCCACGAGGCGCTGCCCGCGCTGGAGAAGGCGCTCGGAAAGGGCGTCATCGAGGCGCTGGCCCGTACGGCACAGCTGTCCCGGGACGACGCGGACGCGCTCGACGCCTGGACCGACGACGCCGAACGCGCCGTGGTGCGCACCCCCGGCAGCGCGGCGCCGGACGAGGCCGGAGTGCCGGACCAGGCGGACGGGAGCGGACAGCCCGGCCGGTCCGGCATTCGTCCGGACGGTGCGAGCGCTACCGACGGGACCGTGGAGCTGGACGTCGTCCGGCTGTACGCGCTGCCGCCCGCGGTGCGGCGCCGGGTGCTGCGCAGGGCCGCGATCGAGGCCGGCTCCCCGGCCGGGTCGCTGTTCGCCCGGCACATCGAGGAGATGGACCGCCTCATCACCGCCTGGCGGGGCCAGCGGGCCCTCAACCTGCCCGGGCGTGTGGAGGTCGCCCGGCAGGGTGGCAGACTGGTCATCCGGCACGGCTCACCGAACGCACCGAACTGACCGGCGCCCCGGCACCGCCCGGGGCCGACCGGAACGGCCCGGAGCGGCCATACGGCGGGCCGGGCGACCGGACCGCGACGAGCGAGAGCAGCACGGGTGGACGAGAAAGACATGGGCACCGACCTCCAGTCGGTGCTGGTCAGCAAGGAAGAGATCGACGCGAAGCTGGCCGAGCTGGCTGCGGGGATCGACGCGGAGTACGCGGGCAAGGACCTGCTGCTGGTCGGGGTGCTCAAGGGAGCCGTCATGGTCATGGCGGATCTGGCGCGGGCCCTGTCCACTCCGGCGACCATGGACTGGATGGCGGTGTCGTCCTACGGCGCCGGAACCCAGTCCTCCGGCGTGGTGCGCATCCTCAAGGACCTGGACACCGACATCAAGGGCAAGCACGTCCTGATCGTCGAGGACATCATCGACTCGGGCCTGACGCTGTCCTGGCTGCTGTCCAACCTGGGCTCCCGCGAGCCCTCCTCGCTCAACGTGTGCACACTGCTGCGCAAGCCGGACGCCGCCAAGGTGGCGATCGACGTGAAGTGGGTCGGGTTCGACATCCCCAACGAGTTCGTCGTCGGTTACGGGCTCGACTACGCCGAGCGCTACCGGAACCTGCCGTTCGTAGGCACACTGGCCCCGCACGTGTACGGCGGCTGAAGCCCGGGCGGCCGAATCCCCGGGCGGACGGGCGTGCGGGCCGGGAACACAGGGTCGGTGCCCCTCGTTGCAGCTTTGAAGGGCGGTTGTAGTTGACCGTCCTCGGCGGCGCCGGGTGACAATGCTGGGGTACCGTCCGAAGGTCAGGCTTTTCAACTCACTGTGGCAGGAGGGACGGGGCCCAGGCGCTCCGTATGGATGGACGTGAAGCGATACTTCCGCGGGCCGGTCATGTGGATCGTGCTGGCCGTCCTTGCCGTGGTCGTGTTGATGCAGGTCGTCGGCTCGTCCGGCGGCTTCAAGACGGTGGACACAGGCCAGGTCGTACAGGCGATCCGACAGGACAAGGTGAAGTCCGCAGAGCTCACCACGGGCGACGAGCAGATCGTCAAGCTCGAGCTCAAGGACGGCGCCAAGGTCGAGGACAGCGACAAGATCAAGGCGAGCTACATCGACAACCAGGGTGTCGATATCGCCAAGGAGCTCCAGAGCAAGTACGACCAGAAGGAGATCCCCAAGGGGTACACGGTCGCGCCGCAGAAGCAGAACCCGTTCGTCGGGATGCTGATCTCGCTGCTGCCGTTCGTGCTGATCATCGTCATCTTCCTGTTCCTGATGAACCAGATGCAGGGCGGCGGCTCCCGGGTCATGAACTTCGGGAAGTCCAAGGCCAAGCTGATCACCAAGGACACCCCGAAGACGACCTTCTCCGACGTGGCCGGTTCCGACGAGGCCGTCGAGGAGCTTCAGGAGATCAAGGAGTTCCTTCAGGAACCTGCGAAGTTCCAGGCCGTCGGCGCCAAGATCCCCAAGGGCGTGCTGCTCTACGGCCCGCCCGGTACGGGTAAGACCCTGCTGGCCCGCGCCGTCGCGGGCGAGGCCGGGGTGCCCTTCTACTCGATCTCCGGCTCCGACTTCGTGGAGATGTTCGTCGGCGTCGGCGCATCCCGGGTGCGCGACCTGTTCGAGCAGGCCAAGGCGAACGCTCCGGCCATCGTCTTCGTCGACGAGATCGACGCCGTCGGCCGGCACCGCGGTGCCGGTATGGGTGGCGGGCACGACGAGCGCGAGCAGACGCTCAACCAGCTGCTGGTCGAGATGGACGGCTTCGACGTCAAGGGCGGCGTCATCCTGATCGCCGCCACCAACCGGCCGGACATCCTGGACCCGGCGCTGCTGCGTCCGGGCCGCTTCGACCGGCAGATCGCGGTCGACCGTCCCGATATGCAGGGCAGGCTGGAGATCCTTCAGGTTCACCAGAAGGGCAAGCCGATGGCCCAGGACGTGGACCTGAGCGCGGTCGCCCGCCGTACTCCGGGCTTCACCGGCGCCGACCTGAGCAACGTGCTCAACGAGGCGGCACTGCTCTCCGCGCGCAGCGACCAGAAGCTGATCGACAACAAGTCCCTGGACGAGGCGATCGACCGCGTCGTGGCCGGACCGCAGAAGCGGACCCGGATCATGAGCGACAAGGAGAAGAAGATCACCGCGTACCACGAGGGCGGACACGCCCTGGTCGCGGCGGCCTCACCCAACTCCGACCCGGTTCACAAGATCACCATCCTCTCCAGAGGCCGGGCGCTCGGGTACACCATGGTGCTGCCCGACGAGGACAAGTACTCCACGACGCGGAACGAGATGCTCGACCAGCTCGCCTACATGATGGGCGGCCGGGCGGCCGAGGAACTGGTCTTCCACGACCCGACCACGGGCGCAGCCAACGACATCGAGAAGGCGACGGCCACAGCCCGCGCGATGGTCACCCAGTACGGCATGACCGAGCGGCTGGGCGCCATCAAGTTCGGCTCCGACCAGTCCGAGCCCTTCCTGGGCAAGGAGATGGCCCACCAGCGGGACTACTCCGAGGAGGTCGCCGGGCTGGTGGACGAGGAGGTCAAGAAGCTGATCGAGACGGCGCACAACGAAGCCTGGGAAATCCTGGTGGAGAACCGCGACGTCCTCGACAACCTCGTCCTGGCACTGCTGGAGAGGGAGACGCTGAACAAGGAGGAGATCGCCGAGATCTTCGCCTCCGTCGTCAAGCGTCCGGCCCGTCCGGCCTGGACCGGCTCCTCGCGGCGCACCCCGTCCACCCGGCCTCCGGTCTCGGCCCCGCCCGCGGCGCTGACCAACGGCAATTCCAACCCCAGCCTGGGGAAGGAGATCGGTCCGCGCGAGTCGGACGCGATTGTCGAGCCGGCGGATCCCGACAATGGATAGCCGCAGGTCGGCGAGGTAGGAACCGCGCCACGGAATGTCAGCCGCGCCCCTCGGGTTACCTTCGAGGGGCGCGGCTTTCCGCTGGTATACGACAGCGCCGAGCCGGTCACGCACTGTGTCGGCCCGCGGGGCTGTGCAAGTCAAGGAACGAGGAACCAGATGACCGACCCGGTGACCCTGGACGGGGAGAGCTCGATAGGCACGTTCGACGAGAAGCGCGCCGAGAACGCGGTGCGCGAGCTGCTGATCGCCGTGGGCGAGGACCCGGACCGCGAGGGTCTCCTGGAGACCCCGGCCCGGGTCGCACGTGCCTACAAGGAGATCTTCGCCGGGCTGCGGCAGGAGCCCGAGGACGTGCTGACCACCACCTTCGATCTCGGTCACGACGAGATGGTGCTGGTCAAGGACATCGAGGTCTACAGCACCTGTGAGCACCACCTGGTCCCGTTCCACGGGGTGGCGCACGTCGGCTACATCCCCGCCGCCTCCGGCAAGATCACCGGGCTGTCGAAGCTGGCCCGGCTGGTGGACGTCTACGCCCGCCGCCCGCAGGTGCAGGAGCGGCTGACGACCCAGGTCGCCGACTCGCTGATGCGGATACTGGAGCCGCGCGGCGTCATCGTCGTCGTCGAGTGCGAGCACATGTGCATGTCGATGCGCGGCATCCGCAAGCCTGGCGCGAAGACCGTCACCTCGGCGGTGCGGGGCCAGTTGCGGGACGCGGCCACCCGCTCCGAGGCGATGAGCCTGATCCTGCGCTGAGCCGCCTTCTGAGCTAGGCCGCGGCGGTCGGAGGGTTGTTCTCGTCGTCGTCCTCGGGGAGGCGGCAGATGCGTTCCAGGAGGACGGCGGCTGCTATCACGCCGATGCCTGCCACCACGGAGAGGCCCGCGTAGAGGGCCTGGGCGGCGCGGGCCGGGACATCGGCGCGTTCGGTGATGAGAAAGAGCCCCGTACCGCCGTACATTCCCGAGACCAGCGCCGCGACCAGGGCGCTGGCCTGGCCGAAGAGGACGGCGCGGGCCGCCATCATCGGGTCCACGCCCTTGGCGCCCGGCTCGCGCTCCCGCTGGGCCTTCAGCCGGGCGCGCAGCGAGAGCGCGGTGGCCAGCAGGATGGCGGCGATGGCGCCGAGCACGACGGGCGCGGCGAAGGGGACCCCCGGCAGCGTGCCCAGCGTGTCCCACAGCCGTGCTCCGCCCCACGAGAGCACCCCGGCGAGGACGAAGAGCGCCGCCAGGGTGCGGATACGGAGTTGGTTCATCGAGCTTCCACCTCGCGGGTGCGGTCCGGGCGGTGCGGGCGTCGGCAGGGAAAGGGGAAAAAGGGGAAAGGGGGAGTCGGTGGGGGAGAACGAGGTGGTGGGGAAAGGGGTACAGGCTGCCAACGCTCAGGCGTGCAGGCTGAGTTCCAGGTCGGGGCGGGCGGTGATGCCCTCGGTGCCCAGCGCATCCAGCAGTTCCGCCACCCGGCCGTGGCCCGGGACCTCGGCGCCGGGGTCCACGTCGTGCCACGGGACCAGGACGAAGGCCCGCTCGTGCGCCCGGGGGTGGGGGAGGGTGAGCTGCGGGTCGTCGGAGACGACGCCCTGGTAGGCGACGATGTCCACGTCGATGGGGCGCGGCCCCCAGCGCTCCTCGCGCACCCGCTCCAGCGCCTCCTCGATGGCGTGGCCGCGTTCGAGGAGGGAGCTGGGCGGCAGGGTGGTCCGTACGACGACGACCGCGTTGAAGTACGAGGGCTGGCTGCCCGGATCGACGCCCCACGGCTCGGTCTCGTAGACCGGCGAGACGGCGGTGACCTTCAGCCCGGGGGTCTCCGCGAGGGCGTCGACGGCGGTCTGCAGCGACTCCAGCCGGTTGCCGAGGTTGCTGCCGAGCGACAGGACGGCGGTCTTCGGGTTGTGCAGGGTCGTGTCCGCGGCGTCCACCTGCTGCACGACGGAGGCGGGCACCGGCTGTACGGTCGGGTCACTGTTCGGCGTCATGCGCGGCTCCGCTTGATTGTGATGGTCACGTCTTCGAAGGGAACGGTGATCGGCGCTTCCGGCTTGTGGACGACCACCTCGACCTCCTGTACGGCCTCGTGCCGCAGGCAGGTGTCGGCGATCCGCTGGGCGAGCGTCTCGACCAGGTCGACCGGTTCGCCCTCGACGACCGCGACGACCTCCTCCGCGACGACGCCGTAATGGACCGTACGGGACAGGTCGTCGCCTTCGGCGGCCGGGCGCGTGTCGAGGCCCATGTCGAGGTCCACGACGAAGGTCTGCCCCTCTTCGCGTTCCCTCGCGAACACGCCGTGATGCCCCCGCGCTGCAAGGCCGCGCAGTGTGACGCGATCCACGCCATCACTCCCGTCGGTCGTACGAACATGAACACGGTGCCGCTGATCACGGAACCGGATCGAATCTACCCGCGTGCTCAGTGGCTCGCGGCGCCGCCTACCCCACAGCACCGGGGGCCACTCGCGCATTCCCGGCACTGTGCCGGATCGGGTGGTGAGGGATGTTGGAGGAGATTGGGCGGAGTTGGCGGAGTTGGCGGATATTGCGGAGGTTCGGGCGGGGCTACAGCTCGATGTCGCCCTGGCCCAGCTCGCCTTCGCCGTCACCGGGGCCGTCCTCGTCCTCGTCGTCCTGCTCGACCAGGACCGGGGAGCCGTGGTGCGACCACAGCTTCCATCCGCCCTCCTCGGTGCGGCGGAACACATTGGTGGCCACCACCAGCCCGCCGACCAGCGGACCCGCGGAGCCGTCCGCCTCGGCGGGCCCGCCGCTGAGGATGTTCTCGGTGCAGCTGACCAGCGCGGTGTTGCCCAGTACGGAGATCTCGACGTCGGTCAGGAAGAACTGGACGTACTCGGTGTTGGCCATGATCAGCGCGTACGAGCGGAGCACCTCACCGCGACCGGTGAGCACCGGCCAGCCGGGGTGGACGACGCGGACGCCCTGCTCGCCCTCGCCGCCCTCGGGGTCGTCCGGATCGTCGGCGTCCTCTCCCAGCCACATCCGGGAGAGGGCTTCGATATCGCCCCGCTCCACCGCGTCGTAGAGGGCGGTGTTGGCGGCCTCGACCGCCTCGATGTCCGTACGGGCGCCGCTCACGTCGCTGCCTCGGTCTCTGTGTTCTTCGTCTCGGGAGTCTTCGTCTCGGGGGTCTTTGGCTCGGAGGGCTGTGTCTCGGGGGCCGGTGTCTCGGCCGGTGCCTCGGTCCGGGGGAGGGCTTCGGCGGCCGACTGGACGGCGCGTACGACGCGGACCGCGTCCGCGCTGGCCCGTACCTCGTGGACCCGCACGGCCCAGGCGCCCTCGCGGGCCGCCAGGGTGGTGACGGCGGCCGTTGCAGCGTCGCGCTCGCGGGCGGGCGGCGGGGCCGCGCCCTCGTCGTCGGCCAGCACCCGGCCCAGGAACCGCTTGCGGGAGGCGGCGACCAGCATCGGGTGGTCCAGCTCGGCCCGCAGCCGGGCGAGCGCCGCGATCAGAGCGAGATCGTGCTCGGCGCGCTTGGCGAAGCCCAGGCCGGGGTCGACGACGATACGTCCCTGCTCGATGCCGCCCGCGATGGCGCGGTGCACCGACTCGGTCAGCTCGGTGAGGACCTCGCCGACGACATCGGTGTAGACGGCGCGGTTGTTCATGTCGATGCTCTGGCCGCGCCAGTGCATCACCACGAACGGGACGCCCGCCTCGGCGACGGCAGCCACCATCTCCGGGTCTGCCTGGCCGCCGCTGACATCGTTGACCAGGACGGCGCCCGCTGCCACGGCCCGCGCCGCGACGGAGGCGCGCATCGTGTCGACGCTGACGACGACGCCCTCGCCGGCCAGTCCGCGGACGACGGGCAGCACGCGGCGCAGCTCCTCGTCCTCGCTGACCCGCGCCGCGCCGGGGCGGGTGGATTCGCCGCCGACGTCCACCAGGTCCGCGCCCTGTGCCACCAGGTCGAGTCCGTGCTTGATCGCGGCCTCTGTGTCGAACCATCGCCCCCCGTCCGAGAACGAGTCGGGGGTCACATTGACCACACCCATCACAGCGCAGCGGTCCCACTCGGGGAGGCCGTCCACGCGGCCACGCGTTCTCGCACCCATGACGCCCAGGGTAGGCGCCATGCCTTCGCGGGGCGGGACCGCCACCTTGCTCGCTGCCCCGCGGCCGTTGCGGGCCGCGGCTTGTCCGTCCGGATGGGGAAGCTGACAGGATGAGCGTCATGACGCAGACGGAGACGACCGTCGGTATCGGCGGCGCCGCGGAGAGCACCGACATGGTGCTCAACATCGGCCCGCAGCACCCGTCCACGCACGGGGTGCTGCGGCTGCGGCTGGTTCTGGACGGCGAGCGGATCGAACGGGCCGAGCCGGTGGTCGGCTATATGCACCGGGGCGCCGAGAAGCTCTTCGAGGCGCGCGACTACCGGCAGATCATCGTGCTCGCCAACCGCCACGACTGGCTGTCGGCGTTCTCCAACGAGCTGGGTGTGGTCATCGGTGTCGAGCGGATGCTCGGCATGGAGGTGCCCGAACGCGCGGTGTGGACCCGCACCCTGCTGGCCGAGCTGAACCGGATGCTGAACCATCTGATGTTCCTGGGCTCCTACCCGCTGGAGCTGGGCGGGATCACGCCGGTCTTCCACTCCTTCCGGGAGCGCGAGGAGCTCCAGAACGTGATGGAAGAGGTCTCCGGCGGCCGGATGCACTACATGTTCAACCGCGTCGGCGGTCTCAAGGACGACCTCCCGGCGGGTTGGCGGGACCGGGCGCGACAGGCGGTGGCCGCCGTCCGCAGCCGGATGGACACCTTCGACAAGCTGGTGCTCGGCAACGAGATCTTCCGCGGCCGCACCCGGGGCGTCGGCGTCCTCAGCCCCGAGCTGGTGCATGCCTACGGGGTCAGCGGGCCGATCGCCCGTGCCTCCGGGGTCGACTTCGACCTGCGCCGTGACGAGCCGTATCTCGCCTACGACGAACTGGCCGACGTGCTGAAGGTGGTCACGCGGCAGGAGGGCGACTGCCTGGCCCGCTTCGAGGTGCTGCTCGACCAGACGCACAACTCCCTCGACCTCGCCGACGCCTGCCTCGACCGGCTCGCCGAGCTGCCGCCCGGCCCGGTCAACCAGCGGCTGCCCAAGGTGCTCAAGGCCCCGGAGGGCGCCTGCTACACCTGGACGGAGAACCCGCTCGGCCTCAACGGCTACTACCTGGTCTCCAAGGGCGAGAAGACGCCCTACCGGCTCAAGCTGCGCTCGGCCTCGTTCAACAACATCCAGGCGCTGACGGAGCTGCTGCCCGGAACGCTGGTCGCCGACATGGTGGCGATCCTGGGCTCGTTCTTCTTCGTGGTCGGCGACATCGACAAGTAGCCGTACGCGGGCAGGCAGCCGGATTCTCTGCCGTCAGTGCGACAGGGCGACGAGATTCTCCGCCGTCAGGACGACGAGCGTGCCTTGCGCTTGTTCCGGCCGAAAAAGTCGAAGCCGCCCGCACCGCCGCTGCTGCCGTTCGGCTCGGCAGCGGTGGGCTTGGAGGTTGCGGGCTTGCCGGACTCGGGCTTGTCGGCGGCGTCGAGCTCGGGTGCGTCCGGCTCGTGGGGGCCGGTTGTCGTCTTCTTGTCGTTCGGCCGGTTCTTGTCGTTCGGCTGGGCGTCCGGGGAAGCCTGCGGGGGTACGACGGCGGCTGCCCGGCTCTCCCGCAGGCGTTCCTCCGTGCGCTGCCGTACGGCGCTGCGGGCGAGCGCGTCGAGGGCCTCGTTGGCCTGCCGGTAGGTCAGCGGTGTCGGCGCCCCGGAGCTGTGCCGGTGGTCGGTGGCCGACGTGGTGAGCGCCTTGGCGGAGGCCGTGCTTCCCGCCTCCAGCTGCAGCTGTCGGCGGCCCTCCAGCACCCTGGCCCGCTCGGTCTCGGCGTTGGCGTAGCGGCGCAGCAGGTCGGCGTGTTCGGAGCGGAGCCGGGCCAGCTCGGCGCGCTTCTCGCGGAGCTTGCCGTCCAGCTTGCCGCGGATCTCGCGCAGTTCCTCGGCCTCGCCCTCCAGCTCCGCCTGCTGCTCCTCGGCCCGCCATGCCGCGCTGGCCAGCTGCGCCTTGAGGTCGCCGACGTGTTTCCCCGCCGCGCGGTCCCAGCGGCGCAGCAGTACGGCACCGGTGACGGCGGCGGCCGCCGCTGCCGCGGTGAGCCCGCGCAGCGTGACCGTCTCCCAGTCGGCGACGCCCGGCTCGCCGATCAGCCAGGCGCCACCGGCGCAGGCCAGTGCGGCCACCGCCACCGACACCGGGGGGAGACGTCGGTGCAGCGGCGGGGAATGGCGATGACGTCCACGTGGCATGCTGGGAATTTACCGTGTGCCGCTGTGCGGACGACACCGGACGAACCGTGTCACGCGAGTCCCTTGCTCTTCAGGTACTCCTCGGCCACATCTGCGGGCTTCTCGCGGTCCTGGTCCACCTTGCGGTTGAGCTCCGTCAGGTCCTTCGTGGTGAGGGTGCTGTTGAGCTTGTCGAGCGCCTCGGCGACCTTTTTGCCGCCCGCGTCCTTGGCGTTGACGACCGGCACGATGTTGTCGGCGTTCTGCAGCTTCTTGTCGTCCTTGAGCAGCACCAGGCCGAACTGGCCGAGGGTGGCGTCCGTGGTGGTCGTCAGCACGAGCTGGTCCTTGCCGTCCTTGACGGCCTGCTTGGACTGGCTGGTGCCGACCCCCTTGGGGTCGATGCCCTTGACGTCGATCCCGTAGGTCTTCTCCAGGCCGGGCCGGCAGAACGGGCGGGTCTCGCACTCGTCGCCCGCCGCGATGGTGACGCGCTGCTTCGATTTGCCCAGGTCGCTGAGGGTCTTGAGGCGGTGCTTCTTGGCGTAGTCCTTGGAGACGGCGAACGCGTTCTGGTCCACCGCCTTGCCCGCCTCCAGCACCTTCAGCCCGCGCGGGGTGGCCAGCTTGCGCAGTGCCGCGACGGTCTTGTCCGCGTCATTGGAGGCGACCGGCTTCGCCTTGGGCCCGTTCTTCTTGGCGTTGAGGAACTCGGCCATCGTCGCCGCGTACTCCGGTACGACGTCGATGCGGCCCTTCTCCAGCTCGGGCGCGTACAGCTCGCGGTTCTTGACCTTCTTGACCGTGGCGTTGTAGCCCGCCTTGGAGAGCACTCCGGAGTAGAGCTCGGAGAGGATCTGCGACTCGGTGAAACCCGCCGAGCCCACGACCAGGCTGCCCTTGCCGCCGCCCCCGCCGGCGTCCTCCTTCTCCAGGTCGTTGCCCCCGCAGGCGGCCAGCGAGAGCGCCAGCGCGGTGACGGTGCCACCGGCGGCGAGGGCGCGCAGGCCGGCGGTTCTGCGCCGGGCGGGGGTGGCGGCGGGGGTGACGTCGGTGCCGGGTGCGTGCGGGGTGGTGTGGGAGGGGGCCATCATGCGTCCATTCGTCCAGGTGTCGTTCAGGGTGGGACCGTCAGGCGGACGCCGGGCGACGGGCGGTCCGGCGCCGCATCGGGTCCAGGAGCCGCTCGGCGAGGGTCAGGGCACGCTCGACCAGCAGCGCCAGGACGGCCACGAGCAGGGCGCCCGCGACCACCTGAGGCGTGTCGTAGTTGCCGAATCCGGCCGTGATCAGCCGGCCGAGGCCGCCGCCGCCCGGCAGCGCGGCGAGCGTGGCAGTGGCGACCAGCTGTACGGCGGCGGTCTGGATGCCGGTCATGATCAGCGGGAGGGCGAGCGGCAGTTCGACCTGGCGCAGCAGCTGCAGGCCCGTCATCCCCATGCCCCTGGCCGCCTCGACGACCTCCCGGTCCGCCCCGCGTACTCCGGTGTATGCGTTGGTCAGCAGCGGCGGCAGTGCGAACAGCACCAGCGCCACGATCGTCGCCCAGTCGCCGTACTTGCCCAGCGGGCCCATCGACAGCAGCACCAGCACGGCGAACGTGGGTACGGCGCGGCCCGCGTTGGACAGGTTCACCGCCAGCGCGCCGCCCCGCCCCACGTGGCCGAGCCACAGCGCGAGCGGCAGCGCCAGCGCGCAGGAGAGCAGCAGGCAAATGCCCGTCAGATAGATGTGCTCCCCGAGCCGCTGGAGCACGCCGCCGTCGCCCGTCCAGTGGGAGCCCGTCGTCAGCCAGGTCCATACGTCGGTGAGGATGCCCATCGCGCTCAGCCCGCCTTCCCCACGAGGTCCTGTGCAGAGGCGGCGGACGGGGCCGACGGAGCGCGTACGGCGCGCTTACGGGTGCGCACGCGGGTCCACGGCGTCAGCGCCCGCTGGAGCCACAGCAGCAGCAGGTCGGCGACGATCGCCAGCAGGACGCAGATCGCCGAGGCGGTCAGCACCTGCGCCTTGAAGAAGCTCTCCATGCCGTCGTAGATGAGGTTGCCCAGCCCGCCGTAGCCGACGATCGCGCCGACCGTGGTCAGCGACACCGCCGTGACCGTCGCGATCCGCACCCCCGCCAGCAGCGCGGGCAGTGCCAGCGGCAGCTCCACCTCGAACAGCAGTCTGCCCGGCCCGTATCCCATGCCCTGCGCGGCCTCCCGGGCCTCGCTCGGCACCGCGTCCAGGCCCGCCAGGATGTTGCGCACCAGCACCGTGAGGGAGTACAGCACCAGGCCCGTCACCACGACGGCGGCCGACAGCCCGAAGACCGGCAGCAGCAGCGCGAACATCGCCAGTGACGGGATCGTGTAGAGCACCGTCGTCACTCCCAGGGCCGGGGCGCGGGCGGCCCGCCAGCGCCGGGCCGCCACCGCCAGCGGCAGGGCGAGCAACAGTGCGATGGCGACGGAGAGCACGGTGATCCAGATGTGCTCCACGGTCGCGTCGAGCAATTCGCTCTGCCGGGTGCGCAGATACGTCCCGCACAGCCACTCGTTCTGCGCAAGACAGCTCTGGGGGCCGCCTGCCGCCGCGCTGCTCAAACCGGTCACCTCCCCGCGCTGTGCGGTTCTCGGACGAAGTCGCGAAGTCTCATGCCACGATGACGGCCGACCCTATCCCGGCGGACTGACAATCGGTCCGCAGTGCCGTACCCCGGAAACACACTGTTCATCCTCTGCGCCGAGGATTGCTCTGCGTCGAGGATTGTCGGTGGCTCGTGCTTCGCTGTTCGGTACGGTCGGCGGTCTTCGGCACGGCCGGAGACAGCCGGGACGGGCGGCCGGGCGGACGACGAACGGCCGGAGACGAGGATGGGCAGATGATTCGCTTCGAGAACGTGGCCAAGCGCTACCCCGACGGGACCGTCGCGGTCGAGGGGCTCTCCTTCGAGGTGGCCGAGGGAGAACTGGTCACCCTCGTCGGTCCCTCGGGATGCGGAAAGACCACCACCATGAAGATGGTCAACCGGCTCATCGAGCCCACCGAGGGGCGCATCCTGGTCGACGGCGAGGACATCACCGGCGTCGAACCGGTCGAGCTGCGCCGCCGGATGGGCTACGTCATCCAGCAGACCGGTCTCTTCCCGCACCGCACCGTGCTGGACAACACCGCGACCGTCCCGCACCTGCTGGGCTGGTCCAAGGCGCGCAGCCGCGAACGTGCCCGCGAACTGCTGGACCTGGTGGGCCTGGACCCGGACGTCTTCGGTGACCGCTACCCCGAGCAGCTCAGCGGCGGCCAGCGGCAGCGCGTCGGCGTGGCCCGGGCGCTGGCCGCCGACCCGCCGGTGCTGCTGATGGACGAACCCTTCGGTGCCGTCGACCCGGTGGTGCGCGAGCACTTGCAGAACGAGTTCCTGCGACTCCAGTCCCGGCTGCACAAGACGGTGCTGTTCGTCACACACGACATCGAGGAGGCCGTCCGCCTCGGCGACCGTATCGCCGTCTACGGGGAGGGCCGCATCGAGCAGTTCGACTCGCCCGCCACGGTGCTGGGCGCCCCCGCTTCCGGGTACGTGGCCGACTTCGTCGGCGCGGACCGCGGCCTCAAGCGGCTGTCCGTCACCCCGATAGAGACCGGCGACCTGGAGCAGCCGCCGACCCTCCATCTGACCGACCGGCTGGACGAGGCAGCCGCCCGGATGGCGACCGACGGCGCCCGCTGGGCCGTCGTCCTGGACGGCGCGGACGAACTGCACGGCTGGGTCTCCGCCGCCACCCTCGCCGAGGCCGCGGTACGGAACGCGGACGGCTCGGGCACGGTCGGTGATCACGCGCGGCGCATGGAGGCGTGGCTGCCGCTGGGCTCCTCCCTCAAGCAGGCGTTCAGCACGATGCTCCAGCACGACGCCGGATGGATCGCCGTGCTGGACAAGGCGGACCGGTTCGTCGGCGTCCTCACCCCGGCCAAGCTGCACGAGGCGCTACGCCGCTCCGTCGACGCGGACGCCCGCGCAGTGGCCCGCCAGGACGTCGAGTTGGAGACGATCGAGAGCTCGTGAAGCAGCGAACGGCCGTGGGGCCGCGCGCCGTTGACAGCACTTGGAGGCACCTCCCGGCCGGAGGCTGGAAAAGCTGTGCGATAATCCCCACATGATCAGTACACGCGGCCACTTCTGGCGGAGGGTCCATCTGGACCTGCTCCGCTACGCGGGCTGCGTGTGTCTGCCGTCCTGTTGATCGCTCGTTTCCGACCCTGCCGTCGGCCCTGACACGGCCGGCGTGCGTCCACGATCACTCCTCCAGGACGGTTCCCGTGTCACTCGCGCCTGTTTCCGCGCCCTCCGCGGCCACCTCTGACTCCCCCGGCCCCGACGAGGCCGAACTCCTCGCCTTCGTACGTCGGATAGCCGCCGACGACGCCCTCGTCGCCTCCCTCCCGCTCGACCCCGAAGGACGTACCTGGCTGCGCCTGGAGGGCCCCGGCGGCAGCGAGGCGTGGCTCATCGGCTGGCCGCCGGGCACCGGCACCGGCTGGCACGACCACGGCGGCTCACGCGGCGCCTTCGCCACCGCACGCGGCGCCCTCACCGAGCACGCACTGGCAGCGCGCATCCCCACCGAGGGGTGGAAGACGCTGGAGCTTGCCGACGGGGTGGACCGCGAGCGGCAACTGGCGGCGGGCAGCGGCCGGGCGTTCGGCCCGCACCATGTGCACGAGGTGCTCAACGGCTCCGACAGCGCCCACGCCGTCTCCGTGCACGCCTACTACCCGCCGCTGCCGCTGATGCGCCGCTACAGCCGCACAGGCGCGGTGCTGCGTCTCGAAGAGGTCGAGCACCCCGGGGAGTGGGAGTGAGCGCCGCGCCGGAGCCGGAGGAGAGCCGTAT
Organism: Streptomyces sp. 3N207; assembly: GCF_052246355.1. Classification (NCBI taxonomy): domain Bacteria; kingdom Bacillati; phylum Actinomycetota; class Actinomycetes; order Kitasatosporales; family Streptomycetaceae; genus Streptomyces; species Streptomyces sp. 3N207. The sequence goes on from NZ_JBQQBV010000007.1 coordinate 256,535, forward strand.
CGACGCTCTGCTGGCCGAAGCGCGCTCCGGGCTGACCCGGCTGACACCCCGGCAGGCGGCCGAGGCCCAGCGGGCAGGAGCACTGCTGGTGGACATCCGCTACGCCGCGCTGCGCGAGCGGGACGGCACCATTCCCGGTGCGCTGGTGGTCGAGCGCAACGAGCTGGAGTGGCGGCTGGATCCCACCTGCCCGCACCGCGCACCGGAGGCCACCGGTCCGGATGTACGAGTGGTGGTCGTCTGCAACGAGGGCTACGCCTCCAGTCTGGCCGCCCGCTCCCTGCATGCGCTGGGACTGGCTCACGCCACCGATCTGGCCGGCGGCTTCCAGGCATGGCGCGCCGCGGACCTGCCCGTTGCCGCACCGGACTGACTCCCCGCTTGTGGGCGATCGTTCCGCGGCGGACCTGGCCCGAGGCTGGGGGCACAGACTGCCCGAGCGCAGCAGACAGATCAGTCCGCAGTGAGAGCGTTCAGCGCTTCCTGGACGCTGCGGTGGAAGGTGGGGTAGGCGAACATCATGTCGCGCAGCGTCGCGGTGGGGACGGCCGCGCGGACGGCGACGGCGAGCCCGTAAAGCACCTCGCCGCCCATCGGCCCGGCGGCGGTCGCGCCCACCAGAACCCCGCGTTCCGCGTCCACCACCAGTTTGATCAGGCCCTCGTTGCCCGCCTTGTGGATCCAGCCGCGCGCCCCGGCGGGCACCTGGGACAGCCCGGTGCGTACGGTCAGCCCACGCTCGCGCGCCTTCGCCTCGGTCAGCCCGACGGAGCCGATCTCCGGCTCGGTGAAGGTCACATGGGGCTCCGCGCGGTAGTCGGCGCCGGGTCCCGGCTCGCCCAGCCCCGCCTCGGCCAGGATGGCGCGTACCGCCACGTCGGCCTGGTACATCGCCACATGGGTGAACGCGCCCTCGCCCACCAGGTCGCCGACTGCCCAGACGCCGGGTGCGACCCGCATCTGCGCGTCCACCTCCACCCGGCGGGCCTCCGCGTCCAGGCCCAGCGCCTCGCGGTCGAGCGCGTCCAGCCGGGGCCGCCGTCCGGTGGCCACCAGCAGCCGCTCGGCGGACAGTTCCTCGGCGTCGTCCAGGGTGAGGGTGAACGAGCCGTCCGCGTACCGGGCCGCCGAGACACGCGCGTTGGTCCGTACGGTCAGGCCCTCGTCCTGCAGGACCCGCAGCAGCAGCTCGCCGGCTTCCGGTTCCTCGGCCGGGACCACCCGCTCGGACGCCTCGACGAGGGTGACGCGGGTGCCGAACCTGGCGTACGCCTGGGCGAGTTCGACCCCTACTGCACCGGCGCCGAGTACCAGCAGGGATGCAGGCGCCTCGGCCGCGGAGACGGCCTCCCGGTTGGTCCAGTACGGCACCTGGTCGAGGCCGGAGACCGGGGGTGCCGAAGGGGCGCTGCCGGTCGCCAGGACGACGCCGCGCCGCGCGGTGAAGGCCTCGCGCCCGTTCTCGCCCTCCACCTCGACCCGGCCATGCCCGGTGTAGCTGCCCCTGCCGCGTACGAAGTGGCCGCCCTGGCCGGTGAACCGCTCGACGGCCGCCGCGTCGTCCCAGTCCGCTGTCGCCTCGTCGCGGATCCGCGCGTGGACGGGGGAGAAGTCCGGCTCGACCCGCGTGCTGCCTGCCATTCCGGGTACCCGCCGCGCCTCGGCGAGCAGATTGCCGGCCCGGACCATCATCTTGCTGGGCACGCACGCCCAGTACGGGCACTCGCCGCCCAGCAGTTCCGCCTCGACGCCCACCACGTCCAGGCCCGCCTGGGCCAACTGCCCCGCCGCTGCCTCGCCGCCGGGACCCATCCCCAGCACGACGACATCGCACTCGCGCGCCATACGCCCGGCCTCCTCCGCTCGTCGGCCCGGCCCGGCCCGGAGGACACTGCCCCGCGTCACGCCGTGCCACGCCCCTCCGGCGAGCATAAGAGCCCCGGACGTCATGGGCATCCCGCACGCCTGGTGTGCTGCGCCGGGTGCCCGCTCAGCCGGCGCCCAGCCCGCAGGCGCAGTCCACCTCGCACACCAGCCAGCCGAAGCCGCCCAGACCGCCCGGGTCCAGCAGCTCCGCGGCCTCCCCGGCCGCGCTCAACTCCCGTACGTACGCCGTGGGGTCGCTGGTGGCCAGCGAGAGTGCGGGGCGTCGTCCTGTCACCCCCAGCGCGCGCAGCGCCGACCGCTGGGTCAGCAGGGTGGTGGCGCCCGGCGCTGCGGCGGCCACCGCGTCCAGGGCGACGTGCGAGGTCAGGTCGCAGGAGCCATCCGGTACGGGGCGGCACTCGTGCCCCTCGCGGAAGCCGGTGAGGGTGCCGAAGGGCGGCCGGGCCGCGCTCTCGTGCCCGTAGTCGACGGCGACGGCCACGCCCCGGCGCAGGGCGCCCGCAGCGCGCGCCCACGCGGCGTCGCGCGGGTGCCCGATCTCGGCCCGCGCGCCCTCTTCGGCCCCCGCCAGCGGCCACCAGCGCGCCAGCCATGCGGCGTCGTCCCCCGCCACCGGAGGGCCGGGCCGCTCGGTGCCGTCCGGCTCCACCAACACCAGTCGCGGGGTGCCCGACGCGTCGTTCTCGGCGACGTCCACAGGGACGTTGTCCAGCCACTCGTTGGCGAACAGCAACCCCGTCAGCGTCCCCGGCCCGGGCAGCTCGTGCTGCCAGCCGATCGCCGGGTCCAGTCGCGCGGGCCGCTCCCGGTGCTCGACGGCCACGGGACGCAGCCGGGCCACCACATCTGCGCCGGCCGCCTCCCGGTCCCACAGCGCGGCCAGCACGCCGGTCAGCAGCTCGCCCTCGCCAGCCCCGACGTCGACCAGGTCCAGCGGTTCGGGGTGCCCCAGTGCCTCGTCCACCCGCAGCAGGAGGCGTGCCACCGCCTCGGCGAACAGCGTGGAAGCATGCACCGAGGTGCGGAAATGCGCTGCGGGGGCCTGACGTGCGTAAAAGCCGTGGGGCCCGTACAGCGCGCCTTCGGTGGCGGTGCGCCACCCGGGCGGCTCGGAGTTCATGGGCCTCACCGTAGGGCGGGTATCGCCATTCGTGCGGACCGCCACCCTCCACCTTCCGGAGTACGTCCGGCGGCCAGGGATCGGCCGTCCGGTTGACCCCTGCACGTACTTGCCCTGCATACGCTTAGTTACGTGAACCGGCTTTACGACTTCATCCGCAGGCACCCCACCTGGGTGGACAGCCTCTGGGCCGGCTTCCTGCTCATGTTGTCGTCGCTGTGGATCGTCGCCAGCATGTCGTCGCCCCCGAGTCCCGACGGTTCCGATCAGCTGCCGCAGGAGACCGGCCAGCAGGTCGCCCTGATTCCGATAGCACTCGCCTTGTGCCTCGTGGTGGCGCTGCGGCGGCGGGCCCCCGAGAAGATGCTGCTGCTGGCGACCGGTACGGGGCTCGCCCAGCTGGTCGCCGATGTGGGCCCGTTCCCCGGCAACTTCGCCTTCCTGGTCATCATCTTCACCGTCGCCTCCCGGCACACCCGCTGGGCCTCCCGCTTCGCGCTCGCGGGCGCACTGCTGGCACCCACCATCGACACCCTGCGCTGGCCCAACAGCCCGAACGAAAGCCTGTCGGCCGAGATCTTCGGCACCCTCTTCATGACGCTCGCGTTCGTGATGGCCTGGGTGCTCGGCGACTCCCTGCGCACCCGCCGCGCCTACTACCTCCAGCTGGAGGAGCGCGCCAAACGGCTGGAGAAGGAGCGCGAGGCACAGGCCAAGGTGGCCGTCGCGGCAGAACGTGCCCGGATCGCCCGCGAGCTGCACGACGTGGTGGCGCACAACGTGTCCGTGATGGTCGTCCAGGCGGACGGCGCCGCGTATGTGCTGGACAGCTCGCCCGAGCAGACGCGGATGGCGCTGGAGACCATCTCCGGCACCGGCCGTCAGGCGCTCGCCGAGATGCGCCGCCTGCTGGGCGTGCTGCGTACCGGCGACCCCGGTACGCGGGACGGCGACGAGTATGTACCGCAGCCCGGTGTCGAGGAGATCGCCGACCTGGTCGAGCAGGTGCGCGGCGCCGGGCTGACGGTGGACTTCAAGGTGCAGGGCACCCCGCTTCCGCTGCCCAGCAGCGTGGAGTTGACCGCGTACCGCATCGTGCAGGAGGCGCTGACCAACACCCGCAAGCACGGCGGCCCGGACGTCGGCGCCACGGTGCAGCTGTCTTACGGGGACGACGAGCTGTCCGTACTGGCCGAGGACGACGGCCGTGGCGCCCAGCGCGAGCTGTACGAGGAAGGCGGTGCCGACGGCCTCGGGCACGGTCTGATCGGGATGCGCGAGCGGGTCGGCATGGTCGGCGGCGCGCTGGAGGCCGGGCCCCGCTCGGGCGGCGGCTTCCGCATCCGTGCGGCCCTCCCGCTCAAGGGCGCAGACTGAGGCCCGATCGCCCACCCCGTTTTCCCGCCCCGAGCCGCACCGAGCCGCACTGACCGAGCCGTACTGACCGCCCCGCAGACCGAGCCCACGACCGAGCCCCGACGAGAAGGACCCGAGGACCTAAATGACCATCCGTGTGATGCTCGTCGACGACCAGGCGCTGCTGCGAACCGGTTTCCGCATGGTGCTGACCGCCCAGCAGGACATGGAGGTCGCTGCGGAGGCGAGCGACGGCGCGGAGGCGCTGGCCGTGCTGCGCGAGACCCCGGTCGACGTGGTGCTGATGGACGTACGGATGCCGAACGTCGACGGGGTGGAGGCCACCCGCCGGATCTGCGAGGGCGGCGAGGGCGGCCCGGGCAATCCGAAGGTGCTGATACTGACCACCTTCGACCTGGACGAGTACGCCTTCTCCGCGCTCAAGGCCGGGGCCAGCGGCTTCATGCTCAAGGACGTGCCGCCCGGCGATCTGCTGGCCGCCATCCGCGCCGTGCACAGCGGCGACGCGGTTGTGGCCCCCAGCACCACCCGGCGGCTGATCGACCGCTTCTCCTCCGTACTGCCCGCCACCACCTCGGAACCGGTCGCCAAGGAACTGCGCCGCCTCACCGAGCGCGAGCGCGAAGTCCTCACCTTGATCGCCCAGGGCCTCTCCAACGGTGAGATCGCCGCCCAGCTTGTGCTGTCCGAGGCGACGGTGAAGACGCACGTGGGCCGCATCCTGGCCAAGCTGGGGCTGCGGGACCGGGTGCAGGCGGTGGTGCTGGCGTACGAGACGGGCTTGGTGCGGGCTTCTGGGGGGTAGCGCGGGGGTGGGTGAGTGCTCACCGGTGGTGGTGGGTGAGCGCTTACTGGCGGGGGTGGGTGAGTGCTCACCAGCGGCGGTGAGTGAGTGCTCACCAGCGGTCGTGGGTGAGTGCTCACTAGCGCCGGTGGGTGAATACTCACCAGTGCGGGAAGGTGAGTATTCACCCACGCACCTCCGTCAGCGAGCGCTCACCTCAGCACCGTCTCCAAGAAGTCGCTCCCCAGCCGTCCCACCACCTTCAAGTCCAGCTGGTACTGCACATACCGCCCGCGCCGCCGGGCGGTGATCAGTCCGGCCTTCTTCAGCACGGCCAGGTGCCGGGACACCTCGGGAGAGCTGATCGAGCAGAGCTCGGCCAGCTCGGAGGTGGTGTACGGAGCCCGTGCCAGGCTCCGGCAGAGCCGCATCCGCATGGGGTGCGCCAGCGCCTCCATACGCAGCTTGAACTGCTCGACGGAGAGCGGCGCCGGCAGCAGTTCGCGCCCCGTCACCGGGTAGTGCACGACGGGCCGCCACCCGTACCGGTGCAGCACCATCAGATGTGGCCACTGGTGGACGGAGGGTATGAACGTCACCCCGGGGCCGACCGTCGGGTCCATGGCGCTGGTGCGGGCGCTGGTGAGCTTGTCGGCGTCGATGACCGAGCACGTCCCGTCGGTCGAGAGCGCCGGTGAGACCGCCTCCAGCGTCGCGGCGAGCCCCCTGCGGCGCAGCAGCTCGGTCTTCTCCCGGGCGTCGGCGACCAGTTGAGGGCGTACCCGGTTCCAGGTGTCGGCGAAGAACGCCTGCTCACAGTCCTCGAACAGGCGCCGCACCCAGCCACGTACGGCGGGCGGGTCCGCCAGCAGCCGCTCGGTGAACTCTCGCTGCTGCGGCCCGCGCGCGGACGCCAGCTCGATGGCACGATCCCGTAGCGCCGGATCGGACAGCGGAGAGCGCAGCGAATCGGTGCCGTAAAGCGCGCTGCAGGTGAACTCCAGCGCTGCGGAGACGAATTCCTCGTCCTCCAGCTTGTCGAGCAGATCCAGCTCCTCGGCGAGCGTCGCACCCGGCTGTACGGAGGCATCCCGGAGCCCGGCGAAACCCATCAGGATGTCGGAGAACGTCGTACGCCACAGGAAGTCCGCCTCGCACAGCCGGTCGGCGAGGTCCGGCTTGAGGGCGGCGTTCGTCGCGGTCGCCCAGGCGTGCGCTCCGGGGTGGTGCCCGGGCTCGGCCAGGATGTGCAGCGCGGTGCCCAGCTCCGCCAGCGGCGAGGGGGCGAAGACGATGCGGTCCTGCGGCAGTCCCGCTATGTCGATGGTGACGCTCATGTCCCCATACTGCCTCCCTGGTCAAGCGCCTTTCCCGGTCCTGTTTCGCCGCCCCTTCGTCTCCCGTCGACGAGGCCCTCTCCTCTCCGGTCGACGAGCCCCCTCCTCCCCGGTCGACGAGGCCGGTTCTTCCCCGATTGACGAGGCCGGTCAATCGACGGGGGGTGGATTGACGACCCCTGTCAATTCGCGTGCTCCGGCAGGAATCGGGCCGCAGTGTCGTCGTCATGAGCATCGGTGAGCAGTACGCATTGGACACCTGGCGGCTCCGCTCCCAGGAGCAGGCACCGCCCCCGGCACCCGGCACCCACGAGGCGAAGCTCCTGAGGGCGTGGTGGGTGGCCCGTAAGGAGGCACGGAAGGAGCTCGGCGGGACCGCGCGGGAGACCGCACCCCGGACTCTCCGGCGCCGTGCGCGGAGGGCTTAGCATGGCGTGGTCTCGTCCGGTACCGGCGACTGAGCGGACCGGAACGCATACGGAAGGCCACTTTCGTGAACGCACACCATGCCCACCCCCCGGGCGGCACAGGGGGCCCCGATCCATCGACCCCGGCCCGGGCAGAGGACCGCCCGGCGCGGCTGTCCGTCGGTGTCGTCGGCGCGGGCCGGGTCGGCCCGGCGCTGGCGGCGGCGCTGCGGCTGGCCGGGCACCGTCCCGTCGCCGCATCCGGCGTCTCGGACGCCTCCCGGCGGCGCGCGGCCGAGCTGCTGCCCGGCGTCCCGCTGGTGGATCCGGCCGAAGTGCTGGCCCGCTCCGAACTCGTCCTGCTGACCGTGCCCGACGACGCGCTGCCGGACCTGGTGTCCGGTCTGGCGCAGACCGGTGCCGTACGTCCGGGACAGCTGGTGGTGCACACCTCCGGCCGGTTCGGCACCTCGGTGCTGGAGCCCGCGCTCCGTGCCGGGGCGCTGCCGCTGGCGCTGCATCCGGTGATGACGTTCACCGGCACTCCTGTGGATGTGCAGCGGTTGGCCGGTTGCGCGTTCGGGGTGACGGCGCCGGAGGAGCTGCGGCTGGCGGCCGAGGCCCTCGTCATCGAGATGGGCGGCGAGCCTGAATGGGTCACCGAGGAGGCCCGTCCGCTCTACCACGCGGCCCTCGCCATCGGCGCCAACCACCTGGTCACCCTTGTCAATCAGTCGATGGATCTGCTGCGTGCCACCGGTGTGCAGGCCCCCGACCGGATGCTCGGCCCGCTGCTGGGCGCCGCCCTGGACAACGCCCTGCGCTCCGGCGACGCCGCGCTGACCGGCCCGGTGGCCCGGGGTGACGCCGGCACCGTGGCCGCACACGTCGACGAGCTGCGCCGCAGGGCACCGGAGACGGTGGCCGCCTACCTGGCGATGGCCCGCGCGACCGCCGACCGGGCGCTCGCGCACGGCCTGCTCAAGCCGGAGCCCGCCGAGGCACTGCTGGACGTTCTCGCGGCGGCCGACACCCCCCGGGGCACCCGCCCGGACGACCAACCCTCCGACGGCCACCGTGACAGCGACAGCGGCGACAGCGACGGCGACGGCGGCGACGGCGGCGACGGGGAGGCGGACGCATGATGCCTCGAGCCGTCGATACGGCGGCCGAACTGCGCTCCCTCCCGCGCGGACCGGAACGCGCCGTCGTCATGACCATGGGCGCCCTGCACGAGGGCCATGCCGCACTGGTGCGTGCCGCGCGCGAGCGGGTGGGCCCCGAGGGCCAGGTCGTGGTCACCGTCTTCGTCAACCCGCTGCAGTTCGGCGCGGGGGAGGACCTCGACCGCTACCCGCGCACCCTGGACGCCGATCTGGAGGTCGCCGGCAAGGAGGGCGCGGATGTGGTCTTCGCGCCGTCCGTGGCCGAGGTCTATCCGGGCGGCGAGCCGCAGGTGCGAATCTCCGCGGGCCCGATGGGCGCCGTACTGGAGGGTGCTTTCCGCCCCGGGCACTTCGACGGGGTGCTCACCGTCGTCGCCAAGCTGCTCCACCTCACGGCACCGGACGTGGCGTTCTTCGGGCAGAAGGACGCCCAGCAGCTCGCCCTCGTCCGCCGTATGGTGCGGGACTTGAACTTCCCCGTGGAGATCGTCGCCGTCACCACCGTCCGCGAGGACGACGGCCTCGCCCTCTCCAGCCGTAACCGCTATCTGAGCGACGCCGAGCGTGCCCTCGGCCTCGCCCTCTCCCAGGCCCTCCGCGCGGGGGAACAGGCCGTCCCGCAGGGCCCCGCGGCAGTTCTGCACGCCGCCTCGCAGGTACTGGAGGCCGCCGCCGGGCAGGGTCTGGACGTGGACTACGCGGCTCTGGTCGACCCCGAGGGCTTCGCCGAGATCACCGACGAGGCGTGGCAGGGTGCCGCCGTGCTCGCCGTCGCGGCCCGCGCGGGCACGACCCGGCTGATCGACAACGTCCCCCTGCATTTCGGAGAAGCACGATGACCGCCCTGAGCCGGACACCAGGACCCGTCGGCACCGGCATAGCCGGCAGCGCGCTGCCCGCGCCCCCGCCGGGCTGGAATCTGGACGCCGATGTGGTCGTCGTCGGCTCCGGTGTCGCCGGGCTGACGGTCGCGCTGCGCTGCGCCGCGGGCGGGGCCCGTACCGTCGTGGTCACCAAGGCCCGGCTGAACGCGGGATCCACCCGCTGGGCCCAGGGCGGCATCGCGGCGGCACTCGGCGAGGGGGACAGCCCCGAACAGCACCTGGACGACACCCTGGTGGCAGGCGCCGGACTGTGCGACGAGAACGCGGTGCGCACCCTGGTCACCGAGGGTCCCGCGGCCGTACGGCGGCTGATCGAGGCGGGTGCCAACTTCGACCTCTCCTCCGAGACCGGCCGGATCGCGCTGACCCGCGAAGGCGGCCACCACCGCAACCGCATCGCCCACGCGGGCGGCGACGCAACAGGCGCCGAAATCTCCCGCGCCCTGGTCGACGCCGTACGCGAACGGGGCATCCGCACCATCGAGAACGCCCTCGTCCTGGACCTGCTCAAGGACGCCGAGGGCCGCACGGCAGGCGTCACGCTGCACGTCATGGGCGAGGGCCAGCACGACGGCGTAGGGGCCGTCCGGGCACCCGCCGTCGTGCTGGCCACCGGCGGCATGGGCCAGGTCTTCGCCGCGACGACCAACCCGGCCGTCTCCACCGGCGACGGCGTCGCCCTCGCGCTGCGCGCCGGTGCCGAGGTGTCCGACCTGGAGTTCGTCCAGTTCCATCCGACGGTGCTCTACCTCGGCCCCGACGCCGAGGGCCAGCAGCCGCTGATCTCCGAGGCGGTACGCGGCGAGGGCGCCCACCTGGTGGACGCCGACGGGGTCCGCTTCATGCAGGGCACCCATCCCCTCGCCGAGCTGGCGCCGCGGGACATCGTCGCCAAGGGCATCACGCGGCACGCCGCGGAGCAGGGCACCGATCACATGTATCTGGACGCCCGGCACTTCGGCGCCGCCATGTGGGAGACCCGCTTCCCCACCATCCTGGCCGCCTGCCGCTCCCACGGCATCGACCCGGTGACGCAGCCCGTCCCGGTCGCCCCCGCCGCCCATTACGCCAGCGGCGGCATCCGTACCGACCTGACCGGCCGCACCACGGTCCCCGGCCTCTACGCCTGCGGCGAGGCGGCGTGCACCGGCGTCCACGGTGCCAACCGCCTGGCCTCCAACAGCCTGCTGGAGGGCCTGGTCTTCGCGGAGCGGATCGCCGAGTCGGTCCTCGATTCCGGGCGGGCGCTCCCCGGCCCCGCGGTCGACAGCGGCGGCGCAGGGGCGACGCTTCTCCCCGCCACCGCCCGCACCCGGATCCAGCACATCATGACGGCGGGTGCCGGAGTCCTCCGCAGCGCCCGCTCCCTCTCCTCGGCGGCCGACCGACTGACGGCCCTCACCACCACGGCAGCCGAGAAGCACCCCGAGCCGGGCGTGGACACCTGGGAGACGACCAATCTCCACCTGGTCGCGCAAGTCCTGGTGGCAGCGGCTCTGCGCCGCGAGGAGACGCGAGGCTGCCACTGGCGCGAGGATTTCCCGGACCGCGACGAAGAGAAGTGGCGCCGCCACATCATCGTCACCGTCGACAGCGCGGCGCAGCCCAGCGCCCAGTTCACCCTCCGTACGACCCAGACGACCGCCTTCCCCGCGATCGTCGCCCCGCCCAAGGAGCAACAGTGACCGACGACCTCCCCCTCGTCCAGATCGGCAGGGGCCCCTCGGCACCGCCTGAGGGAGGCGGCTGCGGCGACGGCTGCGGCTGCTCGTCCGGGCCCGGGCCTGACGAACTCGATCCGCTGGAGTGCGGTCTGGACCCGGACCTGGCCCAGCTGCTGAGCGACGCGGGGCTCGACCCGGTGCAGGTCGAGGACATCGCCCACCTGGCGGTCGAGGAGGACCTCGACCGCGGCGTGGACGTCACCAGCGTCGCCACCATCCCGGAGGACGCCGTCGCCACGGGCGACTTCACGGCCCGGGAGGCCGGTACCGTCGCGGGCCTCCGCGTCGCCGAGGCCGTGCTCTCCGTCGTCTGTACGGACGAGTTCGAGGTGGAGCGGCACGCGTTGGACGGAGACCGGGTGGCGGCGGGCCAGCGGCTGCTGACCGTCCGCACCCGCACCCGCGACCTGCTCACCGCCGAACGCAGCGCGCTGAACCTGCTGTGCCACCTGTCCGGCATCGCGACCGCGACCCGCGCCTGGACGGACGTGCTGGAGGGTACGAAAGCGCGGGTGCGCGACACCCGTAAGACGACGCCGGGGCTGCGTGCCCTGGAGAAGTTCGCGGTGCGCTGCGGCGGCGGCGTCAACCACCGGATGTCGCTTTCGGACGCGGCCCTCATCAAGGACAACCACGTCATCGCGGCGGGCGGGGTCGCCGAGGCGTTCGCGCGGGTCCGCGCCGAGTTCCCGGACATCCCGATCGAGGTGGAGGTCGACAGCCTCGACCAGATCCCGCCCGTGCTCGACCAGGGCGCCGATCTGCTGCTGTTGGACAACTTCACACCGGGTATGACCGCAGAGGCGGTCACCCTGGTCGCGGGCAGGGCACGACTGGAGTCCTCCGGGCGCCTCACTCTGGCCAACGCCGCCGAGTACGCGGCCACCGGCGTCGACTTCCTCGCCGTCGGCTCGCTCACCCACTCGGCGCCGACCCTGGACATCGGCCTGGACCTGCGAGAAGACACGGACCTGCGAGAGGAGCAGCCCTGATGCTGCTCACCATCGACGTGGGCAACACCCACACGGTGCTGGGACTGTTCGACGGCGAGGAGATCGTCGAGCACTGGCGCATCGCAACAGAGGCACGCCGTACGGCGGACGAACTGGCCGTGTTGTTGCACGGTTTGATGGGCATGCACCCGCTGCTCGGCGAGGAGCTGGGCGACAACATCGAAGGCATCGCCATCTGTTCGACCGTCCCCTCCGTGCTGCACGAGCTGCGCGAGGTGACCCGGCGCTACTACGGCGACATTCCGGCAGTACTGGTCGAGCCCGGCGTCAAGACGGGCGTACCGATCCTGATGGACAACCCGAAGGAGGTCGGCGCCGACCGGATCATCAACGCGCTGGCCGCGGTCGAGCTGTACGGCGGCCCGTGCGTGGTCGTCGACTTCGGTACGGCCACCACGTTCGACGCGGTCTCGGCGCGCGGCGAGTACGTCGGCGGCGTCATCGCCCCCGGTATCGAGATCTCCGTGGACGCGCTGGGCGTGCGGGGTGCGCAGCTGCGCAAGATCGAGATCGCCCGGCCGCGGAGCGTCATCGGCAAGAACACCGTCGAGGCGATGCAGGCGGGCATCGTCTACGGCTTCGCGGGCCAGGTGGACGGCGTCGTCCAGCGGATGGCCGCCGAGCTGGCGGGCGATCCGGAGGACGTCACCGTCATCGCGACCGGAGGGCTCGCCCCCATGGTCCTGGGCGAGTCGTCGGTCATCGACGAGCACGAGCCCTGGCTGACGCTGATCGGCCTGCGCATGGTGTACGAACGCAACGTCGACCGCAGCTGACACCCGCCGACCGCACCCGACGAGGCCCCGCGCTGTCGGAGGGCCTCGTCACTCGGCCGTGCGGCTGCGCCGTCAGGCGCTCGCGCGCGTACGAGGGCCGGGCCGGAACCGTGCTGCCGCCGCCACGCCGTGAATCGGGCGATAAGCACATTTAGCTCTTACACCCTCTATCGTCGCCTCATGCCCACGCCATACGGTTCCCGAGGCGGCGTGGCGTTCGGCCCGCACGAGCTGCGTGTGCTCAGCGGTGCTCTCGCCATCGCCCTCCAGTCCGACCCCGCGCCCGAGCAGGCCCGGGAGTACCTGCGGCTCGCCCAGGCCGTGGACGAGACGATCCGTGAGGGCGCCCGGCTGCGCTCCTTCGTACGGGCGGACCTCGCCCGCTACCGTGCGGCGTTGCCGGGCGCCGCAGCGGGCTACCTGGACCAGCTGGAGGCGGCCCTCGCCACCGGGTACCTCCCCGTCCCCGCCGACCTGTCCGCGCTCCGCATCCTGTCCACCCGTCCGGCGAGCCCGCCCGAGATGGCCCGCCGTAAGGCGCTGCTCCGCCGCGCCCAGGCGGCCCGCATCCCCCAGGTCCGCCACCCCCAGGACGACCGGCCCGCCGGCCGCGTCCCGGCGCTCCGGACCAGTGCCGTCCGGGCCCCCGCTGTCCGGACCAGCGCCGTCCGGACCAGTGCCGTTCCGATCCCGGCCGTACGGGCGGCCGAGGAGGGTGAGCAAGGGGGCGACGGCCCCGAGCCGACACCGAAGCGGAAGGCCAAGCCCTCGCCCGGTCCCGCGAAGCCCGGGCCGGCCGAGCGACCCGGCTCCCCGGAGCCCACGCCCTCGCGGCCCGTACCCACACCTGCCGAGGTCTTTCCGCCCCGCCGCCGCCAGCCCTCGGCTCCGTCCACGCCTCCGCCTCCGCCGCCGTCCGAGCCGACCGAAGAGCCGGACACCGAGCAATGCGCCACCGTCCCGCAGCGCCTCGCCGTCCCTGCGTAATCCGCCCCTCCCGGCCCAAGGGCGGTCGATTCGGCGCAGACGGCCCTCACCTGCTCGTCCGGGGGCGCCTGCCCGGCCCGAAGGCCCGGCGTTAGGGTGGGGGGCCTGTTCACCGAGGAGGCCCAGTCATGGACTACGTCGCCGCACTCACCCCACCGCTCGTGATGGCGGTGGCATTCACGGCGCTCATCGTGACGATCGTCAAGACACAGGGCGGCGCGAACAAGGCCAAGGAGGACGGCATCGTGGACGCCGCCATCTCTCGCGCCGAGGCGACCCGGCAGAAGCGCCGGAACTGACCGGACCGAGCTGAACCGGACCGAGCTGAACGAGGTCCGAGCCGAACCGGACCGAGCTGAACAAGTCCAGAATCGCTCCGGCTAACCAGCCGGGCTGAACAGGCGGAGTGCGGGAGCTGATCCCTGCCGACCCCGCCCGCCTTCCGGGTAATTCCCTCGATTCGGACATTTTCCACTATTATTCTTCTGTGCCGAGGCCATTGGGAGAGCTGGAAGACGCCGTGATGACCCGGGTATGGCGCTGGAACCGCCCGGTCACTGTGCGGGAAGTCCTCGAAGATCTCCAGAAGGAACGCACCGTCGCCTACACGACGGTGATGACCGTAATGGACAACCTGCGTCAGAAGGGCTGGCTGCGGCGGGATCAAGAAGGCCGCGCCTATCGATATGCGGCCGTCTCCACTCGGGCTGCATACTCCGCTGCTCTCATGCATGAGGCATGGTCGGCCAGTGACAACCCCGCCGCGGCTCTTGTCGACTTCTTCGGGATGATGTCTCCGGAACAGACCGATGTCCTGCGTACTGCGTTGCGCGTCGTACATCTGAACGGTGTCCATCTCGATCCCCCCGCTGCGGGCGGCGAGGGCGGGGCTCGATAGCGTCCGTTCATGGCAGAACGCGCACCGCTATCACAGATCACCATCCGCAGGGCACGTACGGCCGATGTCCCGGCGGTGCGCCGGCTCATCGACGCCTACTCACGCGACCGCATCCTGCTCGACAAAGCGACCGTGACCCTTTACGAGGACATCCAGGAGTTCTGGGTCGCGGAACGGGATGCGGACGCGGAAGTCGTCGGCTGCGGGGCGCTGCACGTCATGTGGGAAGATCTCGCGGAGGTTCGGACCCTGGCTGTGGACCCTTCCCAGCGCGGAACGGGTGTGGGTCATCTGCTGCTGGAGAAGCTGCTGCGTACTGCCCGGTGGATCGGGGTACGGCGCATTTTCTGCCTCACCTTCGAAGTGGACTTCTTCGCCAAGCACGGCTTCACCGAGATCGGCGAGACTCCGGTGGACGGGGATGTCTACAGCGAGCTGCTGCGTTCCCCAGACGAGGGCGTGGCCGAGTTCCTCGGTCTCGAACGGGTGAAGCCCAACACCTTGGGTAACAGTCGCATGCTGCTGCATCTGTGAACCGGGGACGGGCCGCCGCCACTTTGTCCGAAAGATCCCGCCAATCACAGCGGAGTCGCCAGTCAAACTCAGCACAGGGTTTGTGTTTCTCCCGAAAAAGCGGTTTGCTTTCCACGTCGGTATCTGTAATCCGTTATCCAAGACGAATGGGAGTAGCAGGTGGCACAGAAGGTTCAGGTTCTTCTTGTCGACGACCTCGACGGCGGCGAGGCGGACGAGACGGTGACGTTCGCGCTGGACGGTAAGTCCTACGAGATCGACCTCACGACCGCTAATGCGGACAAGCTCCGTTCCGCTCTGGAGCCCTATCTGAAGAACGGCCGACGTACCGGTGGCCGTTCCGCGCGCGGAAAGGGCAGCCGCTCCGGTTCCGCTTCCGGCAGCAGCCAGGACACCGCGAAGATCCGCGCGTGGGCCAAGGAGCAGGGTTACGAGGTCAATGACCGCGGTCGCGTTCCGGCCAGCATTCGCGAGGCGTACGAGAAGGCCAACGGCTGACGCATTCCGGCTCACCGGTCGACCCTGACCCCGATGGCCGTCCCGGTTCGGGAGGCCCCCGCGCGGCGGCCTCCCCAGGGATCCCGGCCCGGTCACCGCGGGACCGGGACCCGGGTATCGCCGGGGCTGAACACCGCAAGGTGGATCAACCCACTTTTGTCACGCTCTGTTGATATTTGCCACGTAACGTGCTCGCTCTACGGTGCTTCCCGGGAAGATGCCCGCCTGTTCGCCCTCAGCGGATGTGGGGCTCCGTATCCGGCCGATGCCGCATGGATTGTCACACCGAGCGGGTAAGAAGGCTCTGACAGCCAGGAAGCCCCAGGTGGCAGGGGCGGAGCGGGGGTGCTGAGTGACGGGTGCTACCGCAAGGCGAATCCATCGGTGCGGGGGTGTTCGCCTTCGGCGTAGTGGATCCAGGTGAATACGCCTGGCCTGCGGGAACATCGTCTCGCACCATCGGGTTGGAACTGTTGTCGGCTGTCCGGGGCAGGAGGCGCATGATCGACTGGGCTGGCGTCGGCAGTTGGAATGAGCGGTCCCCCGTTGCGGGACTAAGCTGCGGAAGGACAGCGAGGGGAGCGTCCCCTCACTGCCTGACCGCTCTGAGGAGCGATTAACGATGTTCGAGAGGTTCACCGACCGCGCGCGGCGGGTTGTCGTCCTGGCTCAGGAAGAAGCCCGGATGCTCAACCACAACTACATCGGCACCGAGCACATCCTTCTGGGCCTGATCCACGAGGGTGAGGGTGTCGCCGCTAAGGCACTGGAGAGCCTCGGGATCTCGCTTGAGGCTGTCCGCCAGCAGGTGGAGGAGATCATCGGACAGGGCCAGCAGGCGCCGTCCGGCCACATCCCCTTCACTCCTCGTGCCAAGAAGGTGCTGGAGCTTTCGCTCCGCGAGGCCCTTCAGCTCGGCCACAACTACATCGGTACCGAGCACATCCTGCTGGGTCTGATCCGCGAGGGCGAGGGCGTCGCCGCCCAGGTCCTCGTCAAGCTGGGCGCTGACCTGAACCGGGTCCGCCAGCAGGTCATCCAGCTCCTGTCCGGTTACTCCGGTGGCAAGGAAGCCGCCACGGCCGGCGGACCCGCCGAGGGCACGCCGTCCACCTCGCTCGTGCTGGACCAGTTCGGCCGCAACCTCACGCAGGCCGCCCGCGAGTCCAAGCTCGACCCGGTCATCGGGCGCGAGAAGGAAATCGAGCGGGTCATGCAGGTCCTGTCCCGTCGTACGAAGAACAACCCCGTGCTCATCGGTGAGCCCGGCGTCGGCAAGACCGCCGTCGTCGAGGGGCTGGCGCAGGCCATCGTCAAGGGTGAGGTGCCCGAGACCCTCAAGGACAAGCACCTCTACACCCTCGACCTGGGCGCGCTGGTCGCCGGCTCCCGTTACCGCGGTGACTTCGAGGAGCGCCTGAAGAAGGTGCTCAAGGAGATCCGTACGCGCGGCGACATCATCCTGTTCATCGACGAGCTGCACACCCTGGTCGGCGCGGGCGCCGCCGAGGGCGCCATCGACGCGGCGAGCATCCTCAAGCCGATGCTGGCCCGCGGCGAGCTGCAGACCATCGGTGCCACGACGCTGGACGAGTACCGCAAGTACCTGGAGAAGGACGCGGCCCTTGAGCGCCGCTTCCAGCCCATCCAGGTCGCGGAGCCGTCGCTGCCACACACCATCGAGATCCTCAAGGGTCTGCGCGACCGGTACGAGGCGCACCACCGCGTCTCCATCACCGACGCGGCCCTGGTCGGCGCGGCCACGCTTGCCGACCGCTACATCTCGGACCGCTACCTGCCCGACAAGGCCATCGACCTGATCGACGAGGCGGGCTCGCGGATGCGTATCCGCCGGATGACCGCGCCGCCGGACCTGCGCGAGTTCGACGAGAAGATCGCGAACGTGCGCCGGGACAAGGAGTCCGCGATCGACTCGCAGGACTTCGAGAAGGCCGCCTCCCTCCGTGACACGGAGAAGCAGCTGCTGGCCGAGAAGGCCAAGCGGGAGAAGGAGTGGAAGGCCGGCGACATGGACGTCGTCGCCGAGGTGGACGAGGAGCTCATCGCCGAGGTCCTGGCCACCGCCACCGGTATCCCGGTCTTCAAGCTCACCGAGGAGGAGTCCAGCAGGCTCCTGCGCATGGAGGACGAGCTGCACAAGCGCGTCATCGGCCAGGAGGACGCCATCAAGGCGCTCTCCCAGGCGATCCGGCGCACCCGTGCGGGCCTCAAGGACCCCAAGCGCCCCGGTGGCTCGTTCATCTTCGCCGGCCCCTCCGGCGTGGGTAAGACCGAGCTGTCCAAGACGCTGGCCGAGTTCCTCTTCGGGGACGAGGAAGCACTGATCTCCCTCGACATGTCGGAGTTCGGCGAGAAGCACACCGTCTCGCGGCTCTTCGGCTCCCCGCCCGGCTACGTCGGCTACGAGGAGGGCGGCCAGCTCACCGAGAAGGTGCGCCGCAAGCCGTTCTCCGTGGTCCTCTTCGACGAGGTCGAGAAGGCACACCCGGACATCTTCAACTCGCTGCTGCAGATCCTGGAGGACGGTCGGCTGACCGACTCCCAGGGCCGGGTCGTGGACTTCAAGAACACGGTCATCATCATGACGACCAACCTCGGCACCCGGGACATCTCCAAGGGCTTCAACCTCGGCTTCGCCGGCCAGGGCGACGTCAAGGCCGGGTACGAGCGGATGAAGGCGAAGGTCAACGACGAGCTCAAGCAGCACTTCCGGCCCGAGTTCCTCAACCGTGTCGACGACACCGTCGTCTTCCACCAGCTGACGCAGGACGACATCATCCGCATCGTCGACCTGATGATCACGCAGGTGGACGAGCGGCTGAAGGACCGCGACATGGGCATCGAGCTCAGCACCGAGGCCAAGGAGCTGCTCGCCAAGAAGGGCTACGACCCCGTGATGGGTGCCCGGCCGCTGCGCCGGACCATCCAGCGCGAGATCGAGGACGTGCTGTCGGAGAAGATCCTCTTCGGCGATCTGCGCCCCGGTCACATCGTGGTCGTGGACACCGAGGGCGAGGGCGAAGGCAAGACCTTCACCTTCCGCGGCGAGGAGAAGTCCGCCCTTCCGGACGCCCCTCCGGTGGAGTCCGCCGCAGGCGGCGGCCCCAACCTGAGCAAGGAGGCGTGACCGGCCTGGCGGCCTGAGCGCCCGAGCACCGAGTGGGACCGACCCGGAACGGGTCGGTCCCACTTGCGTTCCGGTGTCCTGCTTTCCGGCGGGGCGCCCTACGCCAGGATGCGGATGCCATCCGGCACCCCGCTCACCCGCGGTAGCCGCGGATTCACCCGCAGGGTCGTCAACTGGGGAAAGACGGCGAGCCAGTCCATCGGTACGCCGAGATCGTAGGCGAGCCACAGATGGGTGAGCTGCTCATGGACCAGCCCCTCCAGCAATTCGTCCGGTGTGAAGGGCCCGACGATCTGCACCCGTGCCCGCCCGCCCAGCTTCCGCAGCGCGGCCAGCTCGAACCGGTCGGAGACAGGGAAGAACAGCCCCTCGGGATCGAGGTGGGCGATGATCTCGTCGGTGTACCGATCGGTATCGAAGTTCCGCCACCCCCGCGCAAGCTCGGCGCGCAGCTCCAGTGAGGCCCGGTTCCGCAACTGGGCGAGATAGTGGATCGCCGCGTCGTCGTTGATGCGGGTGACGGTCACCGCGAGGCGGTGGGCCTCCTTGTCCGAGACGCTGGAGGGGTCGGGCAGCATTTCCAGCACTATGGGCCCCACCCAGCCCAGGCTGCGGGCGCCTTCGAGGGTGGTGGGCCGCACCATGTTGCGGGTCTCGCGCCGGATACGGGCATGGGTGGCCGGGTCGAGCTCCGTCACATGCTCCAGACAGGCGGCAGCCAGCAGCCGCCGCCGATTGCGCTGCATGCCCTTGCGGCCGGGTGCCAGCAGCCCGCCCAGCAGCCGTGCGCACTCCGCGGGGCGGGCGTGGGCGACGGCCATGCGGATGACTTCCTCCCACTCCGCCTCGTGCGCATGGGCGAGCAGCATGTCGAAGGCGCCCTGTTCGACGGCTTCTTTTGCGGCGAGATAGTCCTGCACCGTGCGGTGGACGAACTCGATGGAGCGGTCGGACTGTTCGCGTAGCAGCCCGGTGCGCAACAGCAGATGGTTGAAGATGTCCTCCGGCTGTCCCTGGCCGGTGGTGGAGGGGATGGCAGGCAGGTGCCGGGATATCTCCTCCAGCGCCTCCTCCATGGTCAGCTCGGCCCGCCGGTCGACCAGCATCCGGTAGGCCAGCTTGCGCAGCAGCCGCTCGCGGGCGCCCCGGCGCAGCTTGACCGCGTCCGCGTACAGCACCCGGCGCTCCGGGTCGCGGCGCTGGAGGAGCATCTCCATCGCGGCCTCGTACAGCTCCTTGCGGCCCTGCGGCAGTGAGCCCGACCGGTCGCGGTTCAGCGCGCAGATCAGCCCGCACATCAGTGGGTTGGTGGCCAGCCCGCGCAGTTCGCGGTAGAGGGGGATGGAGGACAGCAGCTGGTCGCGGTACTCGGCCAGCTGCTGATGGTCCTTGCCCTCGTCGTCGGCGGCGGCCGTATGCCAGGCGGTGATGAAGGCGGCGACCTGGTCGCGGCTCATGGGCGCCAGCGCCAGCTCGTCGAAGCCCTCGTCCGCCAGCCAGTTCGGTTCGACGGCGGAGGGGCGTGCGGTCACCAGGCAGAAGTTGCCGGAGTAGATCCGCATCAGCCGACGCAACTGGTCCCGCAGCGCGGCCCGTTCCGTCTCCGGCACCTCGTCGATGCCGTCGACCAGCAGCAGCCCGCGCTCCTCGGTCAGGACCCGCGCCACCCAGCCGTCGGGCGCCTGCTCGGCGAGCGGGTGGCGTACGGCACGCAGGAAGTTGTCCGGGGAGGGGAAGCCCTCGCGTGCGAAGCGGCGTACCGGCAGTACGAGCGGGATCCGGCCGCGCAGCGACGCCAGTTCGGGCGGCAGCACATCGCGGGCCGCGGAGACGGCGAGCCACTGCACCAGCGTCGTCTTCCCGGAGCCGGCGACACCGCGCAGCAGCACCCGTTCGTGTCCCCCCAGGGCCCGGTCGGCGGGCAGCACAGGCTCTCCGCTGTCCCCGTCGTGGTTCTCGTCCTGCTGCTCCGGGCTGGAGAACTCGGCACTGAGGCTGAGGTAGGTGGCGTCCAGCGACCAGTTGTCCGGCGTGTTGGGGTTCGGCAGATCGATGCCGTAGATGGTCACGCGGTTGTACTGCTCGGCAATGGAACGGGCGTAGCGGGCCTCGAACTCAGCGTCCACGGCGGACGGCTCCGGACGGCCGCGTACGGCCTCCACATCGTTCAGGTCGATCAACTGTCGTATCCGGTGGGCGCGTTCCGGCATGCGGTCGGCGAGGACCGGCGAGCGGCGGATCAGCTGGTGCAGCAGGTGCAGACAGACGGTGACCAGCAACCGGTCGTGGAACCACGCCGCGTCCGGGCTCAGCTCCCGGTCCGCACCGGGCACCGCGGAGCGCAGCTTGCGCGCGAAGTCCTGCGGCCCCAGCCGCACGGCCTGGACGTCGGTCGTATCGAGCTCACCGATGATCCACAGCGTGCGGGAGAGCACAGCGGCGACGGGTTCCTCGTCCTCGGGCGGCAGCCGGTAGGCGGGCGCCGTGAGCCCCACCAGCTCCTGGGCGAGCGACAGCAGCGTCTCGTACGACAGCGGCGGGTTCTCCCCCCGGAACGAGACGAGCCGCGCCAGCAGCTCCTCCTCGTCGGCCCGCGCCCTGTCGGGCGTGGCCTCCACGGGCAGCAGGAGCTGGCAGACGAGCGGATCGGCGACGGTCGAGGCGAGCCGGACGGCGGGGTCCATGCGTGGGGACTCCCTGGCGGGGGCGAGGGCGGTGGACTGGGTTGGCCTTCGATCGGCCTTCACTGGACGGACGTTGACTGGTTGATAACCAGCGTAGGCCGTACGTGTGGCTCCGGTCACCCTGCGTTTGGCTCAGGTCCGGCGGGGAGGGGGCGTGATGGTCACCTCGATGTGAGGGGGGAGGGGGGAGAGGTCGATGGGGCCTTGGGGGCGGAAGAGGGTGAGGTGCTGGAGGGTGGGGAGTTCGGCCAGGGGTGTCAGGTCGAGGGAGGTTGGGGCTTTTGGGATCGATAGGCGCTTCAGGGCGGGGAATGTCGCTGGAGCCAGGCGCAGGCTGAACGCGCTCTCACTCAGGGTCAAGGTCAGATCGTCCAGTCCCGACAGCTGCGCCCCGGACGAACGCAGGGCCAGAAGATGGTGCTGCTCGCAGGAGAGCCGCCTAAGGCAGGGAAGTTCGGCCAACTCCGTCCAGTCTTCCTCCGGGAGCCGGTGCAGCACATCGCCGAGAACCAGTGTCTCCAGTTGCCGGAGGCCTGAGATGCCCCTGACGCTCCTCGTCTCCTTGGGGAGGAGAAGCGACTCGAGTTCGGTGAGGTGAGCGATTCGCGTCATCCCGGGCCAGGGCGTTCCTTCGTGCAGTCCCAGCAGGCGAAGGAGCGGCAGGGCCTCGATTCCCTCCAAGCCCGGAAGCGTCGTCATCTCCCACAAATGCAGAGCGGTGATGGGCAGGCCGGCCAAAGGCGAGAGGTCCGTCACCGGGCACTCGCGGAGATCCAGCTCGTCCAGGTTCGGGAACGACCGGACGAAGTCCAGCCGGTCGAGCATGGGGTTACGTGCGAGGGCCAGCTCGACCAGTGCGGTGGGTGAAGGATGAGCGCTGAGGATGTCGCTCTCGGAAAACGCGCCCCTGATGCGCGACGCCGACCGTTGACCGAGCCTGCGCAGCCACACGAGATGCTCATGCGTGCTCGCGGTGACGCGCACAGAGCGCCGGTCCGGGAGGTTGGCGAGGATCTCCTCCGCATATGTGTCCGTGTCGAACCGGTCCCAGTGGCCGGACAGTTGCTGAAGTACGCCTTGCGAAGGATGGTCCACGAACCGCTTCAGCAGTACGAGCGCCGCATCCGTGCCCATCTGCGCCGCCGTATGGGCGACGGCCACCGCCTCGTCGTCGTCCAGCTCCTCCAGCCCCGACAGCAGATCCAGCACCACCCCGCCCAGCGGCACCAATTCCTTCGCCTCACCGATACTCCGCGGGGGAATCAGCTCCCGGGCCCGCTCCTCCACGTCCGCCCGCACCGCGGGGTCCAGCTTGGTGGCGTGCTCCAGGCAGGCCATCGCCAGCAGATGCAGCCGGGTCCGGCACTCCGGCTCGGCGTCCCCGCGCTCCACCAGCCCGCGCAGCAGTCGCGCCCGCTCATCGGGCCGGGCGTGGGCGACGGCCATGCGGACGACGTCCTCCCACTGGTCCAGATGGGCGTTCTGCACCAGTACGCCGAAGTCGCGCTCCTCGACGGCCGCCTTGGCGCCCAGGTAGTCCTGGAAGGTGCGGTGGACGAAATCGACTGCCCCGTGGGCCGGTTCGCGCAGCAGGCCGGAGCGCACCAGCAGAAAGCCGAAGATCTGCGCCGCGGAGCCCTGCTCCGCCACGTACGGCATGGCCGGCAGCATCCGTTCCACCAGTTCCACCGCGTCCGTCTGCGCCATTTCGGAGCGGCCGTTCCGGATCAGCCAGTAGGCGAGCTTCTGCAACAGCTCGACCTGGGACTCCTCGTCCAGTTCGACGCTCGCCGGATGCGCTGTGTACACGGCGCGCTCCCGGTCGCGCCGCTCCAGCAGCATGGACAGGGCCGCGTCGTAGAGGGGCTTACGGCCGCGTGGCAGAAAGCCGTGCCGCTCCCGGTGCAGGGCGCAGATCAGGCCGCACATCAGCGGGTTGGTGGCCAGCAGGGAGAGGTCGGATCTGGTGCGTACGGCGGTACGGAGGGACTCGGCGAGCCCTTGCTCGGCCTCGGCCGCCGTGTGCCAGCGGTCGATGAAGAGGTCGATGTCGGCGGGGCGCATGGGGGAGAGGGACAGCTCGCTGAAGTCCTCGCGGCCCAGCCAGTCCTGCCGTGCGGCGGAGGGCCGGGAGGTCACCAGGACAAGGTTGTCGGGGTAGGCCACCGTCAGGTCGCGCAGCCAGGTGCGGGTGCGGGTGCGCTCCTCTTCCGGCACCTCGTCGATACCGTCGATCAGCAGTACTCCGCGCCCGGCCGCCAGCACGCGGTCGGCCCAGCCGTTCGGCTGTGCTCCGGACAGCGGGCAGCCGACGGCGGACAGGAAGTCGGCCGGCGTCGGCAGTGCGGCACCTCCGCGCGTGAGCGTGCGCAGCGGCAGCACGAAGGGCACCCGGCCGATCAGATGGGCGAGCCGTCCGGTCAGCTCGGACTGGCGCGCTGTCGTGACGGCGAGCCACTGGACGAGTGTGGTCTTGCCGGAGCCCGCGATACCGCGCAGCAGTACCCGCTTGTGCCCGGAGAGTGCCTGGTCGGCGGGTTGCGGATCGCCGGCGGAGGAGTCGGTCGACATGCCGCCCAGGTCGTCGAACGGGCCGGGGTGCTCGTTCGACGTCGCCTCCAGGCTCAGATACGCCGTGTCCAGCGGCCACTCGCTCGCCTGCTGGATGTCGATGCCGTAGATGGTGAGCGTGCGGTGCCGGTTGGCGATGTAGCGCGCGTACTGCTGCTCGAAACCGGCGTCCTGCGCGGACTGGGAGGGCACGCGCTCGATCAGTACGTCGATGAGGGTGACCAGGTCCCCCAGCTTGCGGCTCTGCTCGACCAGGGTGCGGGCGACAAAGGTGGAGCGCTGGGTGAGGAAGTGCAGGACGTGCAGACAGGCGGTCTCCAGAACGCGCTGGTAGAGCGCGTCCTCGGCGGGGTCGCCGTCCGGCTGCGGACTGTGCATGGTCGCCTGTGCGTGCAGGGCACGGGCGAAGTCGGTGTGGCCGAGGCTGACCGCCTCCACATCGCTGAGGCCGATGTCCCCGAGTGCGTGCAGGGTGTCGGCCAGCCGGGTGGCCACGCGCTGCGCCTCCTCGGGCGAGGGCGCCTCGCGCGGCCCGACCTCCCGTACGGCGCGCCTGACCAGTTCCCCGGCGAGCTTTTCCAGCTCCCGCCGGCCCAGCTCACGCTTCTCGCCCGTGAAGGAGACGAGCCCGGAGACGCGTACCGGCCGGTCCACCAGCCCCGCGCCCGCGCCCTCCGCCACGAACAGGCGTTTGACCAGCGGCGCCAGCACGCTGGAGGCGATGCGCAGCCCGACGACCCCCGCGTCCATCCGTAACCCCCCGTTCGGCCTCAACTCCCCGCAGTACGGGGCCGCGTACGGCGAGCAAGCGTAGAGGTGCCTGCGCGCCGCGTCGATGAGGGCCCCTCGCTGTTCCGCCCCGGGCCCGGGTGAGCGGGGCCATATGAGCGGGGTCACTTCCGGCGGGCGCCCGCCGTGAGGTGTGGCACAGGCTTTCGAGGACGTACGAAGCGCGATAGGAGGTGCGGGGACCCGAACGGCGCCGGGGGGTGGGGCGGGGAACCAGCAGGGAGCGCCGAGTGACCTGGGTCTCTCGTGTTACTACGGGGTTCTTTAGTAATAACGGTCCTTGATGTCCGTTTTCTGGCGGGTTACCAAGGGGGCTGCGTCCGCTTCGAGGCGCACTCCAGAACTTCCTCCCGGAGGTAGCACCCCTATGGCGATGTCTAGGACCACCAACCGCGCCAAGACCTACACGGCGCTGGCCGCCGGTCTCGGCGCGACGATGGCCCTGGGGGCCGGCACGGCGATAGCGGCCGCGAAGGCCGAGGCGGGCGCGGCCCAGCACGACATCTTCGCGACCAGCACGGCGAACAGCCTCGCAAAGTCCACACAGGCCCAGGCCGACGCACACCGTAAGGCGGTCGAGGCTGCCGAGAAGGCCCAGCAGCGCGCTGCCGAGGCCAAGAAGCGCGCCGCCGAGGCCAAGCAGCGCGCGGCCCAGAAGGCCGCCCGGGACGCCAAGCGCCTCGAGGTCTCGTGGATCAAGCCGATCACGGACAAGTACGGGCTGAGCGCCTCCTACGGCACGGCGGGTGGACGCTGGGCGCACAACCACTCCGGCCAGGACTTCGCCGTGAACGTCGGCACCCCGGTCAAGGCCGTGCACAAGGGCACCGTCGTCAAGGCGGGTCCGAACGGCGCGGGCGACGGTCCGGCGTACGGCAACGCCATTGTGATCCGGCACGACAACGGTGCGTACTCGCAGTACGCGCACCTGTCGCAGGTGAACGTCAGCCCCGGTCAGCAGGTCAAGACCGGCCAGGCCATAGCCAAGTCCGGCAACAGCGGTAACTCCTCCGGCCCGCACCTGCACTTCGAGATCCGTAAGGGTCCGGACTACGGCACGGCCGTCGACCCGGTGAGCGCGATGCGTGCGGTGGGCGTCACCTTCTGACCCCCAGGCGCCTCACCGCGTGCCGAAGCGCCTCGCCCTGTGCGGGAGCGCCTCAGCCTGGCGCAGTAGTGCGGCAGCTCATGCCGAGATGCCGCACCGCGCGCCGCGAAGACACCGCTGATACCGCCTGAGCCCCGGTATCGGCGGAACCTCCGGCCAGGGGACGTGCCGGAGGTCGGCAGCAACGCCCGTCACTCAGTGGCGGGCGTTGCCCGTTTCCGGGCCCGGCTGCGCGGAGCCGTGGGCGTGCGGCGCGGAGCCGTGGTGGGCGGCGGTGACCAGCTCCTGGGCCACCTCCAGGGCCGCCTTGCGCTTCTCCTCGGGGTCGGCGTTGGTGGCCTCCAGCGTGAAGAGCGCGGAGTGCATCGTGAACAGGGCGGAGGCGCAGCGCACCTGGTCGGTGAGGGCGGCGTCCTCGTCCTTGACCAGCTGGAGGAGCGTGAGGATGCGCGCCTTCATCTGCTCGCCGATGGACAGCTCGCGGAGTGCGGCCTGGTTCTCGTGCATGAACCGTACGAGTGGCGTGGCGTTGCCGATGCACGTGCTGTAGCGGCTGAGGATCTCCAGCTTCGTCTCCAGCGTGGTCGGCCGGTGCGCCTCCGCCCAGGCGATCACCTCGTCCGCCGGGCCCAGCACCAGGTCCTCGAAGAGGCTGGTGACCAGGTCTTCCTTCGTCTTGAAGTGGTAGTACAGCGCGGCTTTGGTGACGCCGAGCTGCTCGGCGATCTCCCTGAGCGAGGTCTTCTCGTAACCGCGCTCAGCGAACAGCTCCAAGGCGACGTCCTGGATGCGCTGACGGGTGTTTCCCCTGCTCATGCCTACCCCTTCAGAACTTACTTGACGCCCGGCTAGCAGCGCCCTACTTTATCCATCGTACTGAACTAGCCGTGCGGCAAGTAAGTGGCAAGCAAAGGGGAGTGGCCGCGCATGGGTGCGAGTGGCGCGACAAACGGGGCTGAGCAGGACAAGGACGGCGGCAAAGGCAAGGAAGAGTTGAGTCCAGGTCAAGGAGCGGCCAAGGGGGAGGCCGACGCCGGACCCGCGGCGGAAGCCGGGGGACGCAAGCCGCGCAGTGTCCGCATGGTCCTGTCCTCCCTGATGATCGCGGTCCTGCTCGCGATGCTGGACAACATGATCGTGGGCACCGCCATGCCCACCATCGTCGGTGAGCTCGGCGGCCTCGAACACCTCTCCTGGGTCGTCACCGCCTACACCCTCACCACGGCCGCCTCGACGCCCATCTGGGGCAAGCTCGGCGACATGTTCGGGCGGAAGGGCGCCTTCCTCACCTCGATCGTCATCTTCCTCGCCGGCTCGATGACTTCCGGTGCGGCCCAGACGATGGGCCAGCTCATCGGCTTCCGCGCCCTTCAGGGGCTCGGCGCGGGCGGGCTCATGGTCGGCGCCATGGCGATCATGGGTGACCTGATTCCGCCCCGTGAGCGCGGCAAGTACATGGGCATGATGGCCGGAGTGATGTCGCTGGCCATGATCGGCGGCCCGCTCGTCGGCGGCACGCTCACCGACCACCTGGGCTGGCGCTGGGCCTTCTACATCAACCTGCCGCTGGGCGCCGTCGCGCTCGCGATGGTCGGCACCGTCCTGCACCTGCCGAAGAAGCGCACCCAGGGCCGTATCGACTACATCGGCGCCGTGCTGCTGACCGCGGGCATCACCGCGGCCGTGCTCGTCACCAGCTGGGGCGGCACCGAGTACGACTGGGGCTCGGGCACCATCATCGGCCTCGCGGCGCTGGCCGTGGTGGCGCTGATCGCCTTCCCCTTCGTCGAGCGCCGGGTCACCGAGCCGATCCTGCCGCTGCGGGTCTTCCGGAGCAGCAACTTCTCGCTGGTGGCCTTCATCGGCTTCCTGCTCGGTTTCGTGATGTTCGGCTCGATGACCTTCTTGCCGCTCTACCAGCAGAGCGTCCAGGGCGCCTCGGCCACCAACTCCGGGCTGCTCCTGCTGCCCGTCCTGCTGCCGATGATGGCCGTCTCCGTGGTCACGGGCCGCGCCACCACCAAGACGGGGAAGTACCGCATATACCCCATCGTGGGCGGCGCGCTCATACCCGTCGGCCTCTTCCTGCTGGCGCAGATGGACGTCGGCACCAGCAGGCTGACCTCCGGCCTCTACATGGCGGTGCTGGGCGCCGGTATGGGCTTCCTGATGCAGCTGACCATGCTCATCGCGCAGAACAGCGTGGAGCTCAAGGACATGGGTGTCGCCTCGTCGACGACCACGCTCTTCCGCACCATCGGCGGCTCCTTCGGCGTCGCCCTGATGGGCACCATCTTCGCGCGCCAAGTGGAGGACTCCATGCGGGAGAGCGCCGCAGCGGGCGGGCAGTCGGGCGGCGGAGCCGCCTCCAAGTTCGCCGACGGCAGCGCCCAGCTCGACGCCGCCTCCCTGGAGAAGCTGCCGGAGCAGGTGCGGGCGGCGTACGAGCACGCGGTGGTCAACGGCACCCACGCCGTCTTCCTGCTCGCCGCCGCGGTCACCGTGCTGGCCTTCGTCGCCGCGTGGTTCATCAAGGAGGTCCCGCTCAAGGACGCAGCCGCCCAGAAGCCGCAGGAGCCGCAGGACGAGGCCCCTTCGGGGCAAGCCGTCGAACCCGGCACTGCCGACCCGCGGACCGCTGAAGCCCCCGGCCCCGACACCACGGCGGACAAGCCGACCGGAGTCGAAGGACGGGCCGGCGTCGGAGCCTGAGGGGCGAGCCGGCTCCCTCCGGCCAGCCACCGTGGGTGCGCCCCTTTCCCGCCGCCGGGACGAGCAACCACAGCAGTGGAGCCCGGCGGTGCCGGAAAACAGCAACCGCCGGGCTCATACGGAAAGCAGGTCTCCCCGGCCACGGTGCTGGCATCAACACACCGACACCGACGCCGTCACCGGCAACGTCACCAGCACCATCAGCGGTGCCCGGGTCCGTGCCGGTGCCGGTAGCCGGTGCCGATACGGCACCCTCGTGGCACCGTCTCCGAGAACGCGCGACTCAGCTCAGCGGCAAGCGATACCGCTTGCCGTCAAGGGGCTCGACCAGGCCGTCGGCCACCAGCCCGTCCAGCGCCCTCGCGCGCTGGACGGGCTCGTGCCAGACGCGGTCGAGATCGGACTGGGGGACCGGCTCCTTGGCGGCGCGCAGTACCGCCAGCAGCCGCCCGCGTACCTGCCGATCGGTGCCCGCGTACGCCTGGGTGCGCCGCGCGGGCCCCTGGTGTTCGGGCGCGCCCGCGAGCTGCCAGGCGCACTGCGCGGCGATCGGGCACCGTCCGCACTGCGGACTGCGGGCGGTGCACACCAGCGCGCCCAGCTCCATCGTCGCCGCCGCCCAGCGCGAGGCTGTTCGGTCGTCCTCCGGCAACAGCGCGCGGGCGAGCTTCCGTTCGGCTGCGGTGGTGGCGTTGGGCGGGTACTGCTGTCCGCTGACGGCACGTGCGAAGACCCGCCGCACGTTGGTGTCGAGCACCGCGTGCCGCTTGCCGTACGCGAACGACACCACCGCGGCGGCCGTGTATTCGCCGACGCCCGGCAGCGCCAGCAACTGGGCATGCTCGATGGGCACCTCGCCGCCGTGCCGTTCCGCTATGGCCTTGGCGGCTCCGTGCAGCCGCAGCGCGCGACGGGGATAGCCGAGCCGGCCCCAGGCGCGGACGGCTTCGCCGGGCGCTTCGGCGGCCAGGTCGGCGGGGCGCGGCCAGCGCTTCATCCACTCCTCGTAGACCGGCAGAACGCGGTTGACGGGGGTCTGCTGGAGCATGAACTCGCTGACCATGACGCCCCACGCGCCCGCCTCCGGGCGGCGCCAGGGGAGGTCGCGGGCGTGTGTGGCGAACCAGTCGACGACGGGAGCATGGAGGGCGCGCGCCGTCTCGCGCAGAGCGGGGTCGACGGCTTCGGTTTCCGCGGCGCGCGCATGGGGGGCGCCGGCCGAAGCGGCTTGGGGAGTCTCGGTGGTCGCAGTCATGGCACGACCGATCCTGGCACGGCGCTCCTCATCCGAAAAACGCACACGCGGTACGAAAGCCTGTCCGCCACTTCCGTCACGCATCCGTGGCGTATCCCGCGCTATGCCGCACAGGGATCGGACAGTACATAAGGCGCTTACAGCGGTTAATCCCAAGAATTGCCGAAGTCACCAGCAAAGCGGCATGGATCACCGTGAATCACTCCCGCACCGCTCATGCTTTGCCGCTCATCACAACAATTGGTGCTCTGAGCGGTGGGTACGGTCCTGTGGTGTGGCTGATGTCTCGTAAGGTTTCCGCGTGGGATCTCTGCGCAATCCGATCGGGCCGCTTCCCTCCTCCATCTACTGGCGCCGGAGGGCAGTTGCCCTTGCTGTCCTTGCGCTGCTGGTCCTGATCGCCGTCTGGGCAGTGACCTCGTTCGGCGGTGACGACGGCGCCCGGAACCAGGGCAAGAACGGCGACAAGGGCAACGGCCCGGCCAGCACCATCACTCCCGGCCCCACCGAGTCCGGTCCGGCGATCAGCGAGCGCCCCGGCGGCCGTGACGAGGAGAACGGCGGCTCCGACGGGTCGGGTGGCTCGGGCGGTTCCGGGGGCTCCGAGGACGATCAGTCCTCCACGGGCGGCTCCGGCTGGGACCCCGGAAGCAGCTCCGGCGCGGACAACGGCGGTGCGGGCTCCGCGGATTCGGGCTCGGGCGGCACCGGCGGTTCCGGCGGCGGGGGAGCGGCGGGCGTTCCGGCCCCGCCGAGCCTGGCGGGCTGCCGGCCGGACGAGGTGAAGCTGACGCTGCGCAGCGTCAAGAAGGAGTACGGGCCGGGCGAGCGGCCGCAGTTCGAGCTGAAGGTCACCAACGAGCGGGACAGTGACTGCCGGATCGACCTCGGCCGTACCGCGACCATCGTGACGATCAACAACCCGGACGACGCCAAGTTCTGGGCCTCCGACGACTGCCCGCCCACCAAGAAGCCGCTGCCGCGCCTGGTGCCGGGCAACGGCAGCTCGACGCACACCCTCACCTGGTTCCGCAAGGCCAGCGCGGCCAACTGCGGCACGCCCACCTTCGAGGCGCCCAAGCCGGGCACCTACGAGGTGGAGGTGAAGATCAAGGGCCTCAAGACGGTCCGTACGTCCTTCAAACTGGTGAAGTAGCAGCCGGGGAAGCCGCAGCCGGAAGGGCAGCAGCCGTCACACGTACCGTTCGAGGATCGAGGACTCGGCGAGCCGGGAGAGGCCCTCGCGGACCGAACGGGCGCGGGCCTCGCCGACGCCGTCCACCGCCTGGAGGTCGTCCACGCTGGCCGCGAGCAGCTTCTGCAGCCCGCCGAAGTGATCCACCAGCCGGTCGATGACCGTACCCGGCAGCCGCGGCACCTTGGCCAGCAGCCGGAAACCGCGCGGCGAGACGGCCGAGTCGAGGGTTTCGGGGGCGCCGCTGTAGCCCAGCGCCCGTGCCACGGTGGCCAGTTCGAGCAGCTCGGTATGGGTGAGCCGGTCCAGGTCGTTGAGCGCGTCGGGTACGGCACGGACCCGACGGCCCGCGCCCACCGTCTGCGGCGCATAGTCGCGTACGACGAGCTCGCGCTCCGGCTCCACACCCGCGATCAGCTCGTCCAGTTGGAGGGAGAGCAGCCGTCCGTCGGTGCCCAGCTCCACCACGTACTGCTCGATCTCCGTGGCGATCCGGCGCACCATCTCCAGGCGCTGTGCCACGGCCGTCACGTCCCGCACCGTGACCAGGTCCTCGATCTCCAGCGCGGAGAGCGTGCCGGCGACCTCGTCCAGGCGCAGCTTGTAGCGCTCCAGAGTGGCCAGGGCCTGGTTGGCGCGGGACAGGATCGCCGCCGAGTCCTCCAGCACACGCCGCTGCCCGTCGACGTAGAGGGCGATCAGCCGCATGGACTGGCTGACGGAGACCACCGGGTAGCCCGTCTGGATCGAGACCCGCTGCGCGGTCCGGTGCCGGGTTCCGGTCTCCTCCGTCTCGATGGAGGCGTCGGGGACCAGCTGCACACCCGCCCGGACGATCTTGGAGATGTCCTTGTCGAGGATGAGCGCGCCGTCCAGCTTGCACAGCTCGCGCAGCCGGGTCGCGCTGAAGTCCACGTCGAGTACGAAGCCGCCGGTGCACAGCTGCTCGACGTTCTTGTCCATGCCGAGGACGATGAGCCCGCCGGTGTTGCCGCGCAGGACGCGCTCCAGCCCGTCGCGCAGCGCCGTTCCGGGCGCGACCGCGCTCAGCGAGGCGCGCATCAGGCCGGACGCCCCCTCGGCTCTGCCGGGGACCGCTGCCCGGTCGTTGGCTGCCACTGCACTCCTTCGGTCGTGCGGGTGCCTGTCGGCATTTCCTCGACCACCGGATCCACCGCACCTCTGCGGAGACGCCGTGCCGGTCCCCCCTCGCGGTGCCGCGCACAGCCCCCGTGATGCTCGTGGTCGGTCGAGACCGGGGCAAAGTCTACCGGCGCGCCGGGCCGGGCCCTCGCCGCGTACGGTCCCCACCGCGTCGCCGGGCCTGTACGCAGGCAGTATGCGGCCGTACGGCGCTCTCCCGGTCGCCTCAGCCCATGGCTGCCGTGTCTGCGGTGGGGGCCGTGGTCGCGGTGCGGGACGGGCGGGCCGGGAGGACGCGCAGGGCCTCGCCGATGTCGGCGACCTCCAGCACCCGCATGCCGTCGGGGATGCGGCCCGGGTCGGCCGGTA
The DNA here is from genome assembly GCF_052246355.1 of Streptomyces sp. 3N207. NCBI lineage: Bacteria > Bacillati > Actinomycetota > Actinomycetes > Kitasatosporales > Streptomycetaceae > Streptomyces > Streptomyces sp. 3N207. The sequence continues at coordinate 288,901 of NZ_JBQQBV010000007.1, forward strand.
CCAGCGCGTGGGTGAAGCCCAGCCGCGCGGCCTCCGAGAGGCGGCGCTGGACGCCCGTCACCCGCCGGACCTCGCCGGCCAGGCCGACCTCGCCGATCGCCACCAGGTTCTTCGGCAGCGGGGTGTCGCTGGCGGCGCTGGCCAGCGCGAGCGCCACGGCGAGGTCGGCGGCGGGTTCGGACAGCCGCACACCGCCGACCGTCGCGCTGTAGATGTCCCGCTTGCCCAGGGCGCTGATCCGGCCGCGCTGCTCCAGCACCGCCAGCATCATCGAGACCCGCGAGTTCTCCAGCCCGGAGGTGGTTCTGCGGGGAGAGGGGATCTGGCTGTCGACGGTGAGCGCCTGCACCTCGGCGACCAGCGGACGCCGCCCTTCCAGCGTCACCGTCAGACAGGTGCCGGGCACGGGCTCGGCGCGGCGGGTCAGAAAGAGCCCGGAGGGATCGGCCAGGCCCGTGATGCCCTCGTCGTGCAGCTCGAAGCAGCCCACCTCGTCCGTCGTCCCGTACCGGTTCTTCACGCCGCGCACCAGACGCAGCCGCGCGTGCCGGTCGCCCTCGAAGTGCAGCACCACGTCCACCAGGTGCTCCAGCAGCCGCGGTCCGGCGATGGCGCCGTCCTTGGTGACGTGGCCGACCAGCAGCGTGGACATGCCGCGCTCCTTGGAGGCCCGGATCAGCGCGCCGGCCACCTCCCGCACCTGTGCGAGCCCGCCCGGCGCGCCGTCGATCTCCGGCGAGGCCACCGTCTGCACCGAGTCCAGCACCAGCAGTGAGGGCTTGACCTCGTCCAGGTGCCCCAGCACGGCCGACAGGTCGGTCTCGGCGGTCAGATACAGGTGGTCGTCGATCGCGCCGATGCGGTCGGCCCGCAGTCGCACCTGGCCTGCGGACTCCTCCCCGGTGACGTACAGCGTGCGATGGTCGTCGGACGCCGCCTTGGCCGCGACGTCGAGCAGCAGCGTCGACTTGCCTACGCCCGGCTCGCCGGCCAGCAGCACCACAGCTCCGGGCACCAGGCCGCCGCCGAGCACCCGGTCCAGCTCGGGTACGCCGGTGGCGCGGGCCGTGGCCTGCCTGCCGTCGACCTGCCCGATGGGCAGTGCCGCGACGGACACCCGGCCGGGCGCCGTGGTCCGTACGGCCGGAGCGCCGCCCGTCTCCTCGACGGTGCCCCAGGCGTGGCACTCGGGGCACCGCCCGAGCCACTTGGCGGTCTGCCAGCCGCATTCGGTGCAGCGGTAGGTGGGACGGTCCTTGGCGGACGACTTACGGGCAGCCATGACGTCACCGTATAGGCGGCCACTGACAACCGCCCGCGGGGAGCCTGGCGGCCGGGCGGAGGCGAGGGGGTGGCATGGGCGAAGCCCTGCATCCTTGGTCCGCCGCGATGGCGGGTAACCACGGACCACAGGGTCCGGCGGAAGAATCGACGGGCTCAGCAACGACGTTCGCCGGGAGCCGGAACGCGGCTCCGGGTCCGTGCGCGGTCGGCCGGGTGCGATGTGTGCGCCCTTTGTGCGCCCCTCTGTGAACTTGCTGTCGCCAAACCCACCGCACGTGTCCTGTTTTGCCGACGCCCGTCACCCGAAGGTAGTAATCCCGCGGCGGCGCCCCAGCAAAGCGCCATCATCCGCCTACCGTCGCCGGGTGATGACGAGCAGGCGCGAGCACCCGAGGAACGCCACCGGCGCACCCCCAGCGCACCGGGCGAGCAGGACGACGCACCACCGGTCCGCGAGCCACTCCGCGAACACGGACGTGCGGTGCGACGACGCGTACCTGGACGGCCTGTTCACCTACTGCCTTTCCGTAATGTGCGAGCACGAAGCCGCCCTCGCCGCGCTCGGTGAGACACTTACCCTCGCCGACCGCCAACGTGCGCGCGGCCGGGCCCCCGAAGACGAGCGCGACCACCGTCCCTGGCTCTACGCACTGGCACGGTGGGTCTGTTCGCGTCGGCTCGCCGACCAGAAGGCCGCCCTGGCCGCCGCCGGGACGGCTGTCACGGAACGGGTGTCCGCCCCCGCGTCGCCCGCCGCCTCGGGGGCCGAGCCGCTCAGCGCCGAGACCCGCGCCCGGCGCCGTCGCGAACTCGCCGCGCTGGCCTGGCCGGAGGCCGCCGGAATCTCGCCCGAACAGCGCGAGGCCCTCGAACTCTCCGTCCGTCACAGGCTGTCCCCCGCCCAGATCGCGGCCGTGCTCTCACTCTCGACCGCCGCGGCCGAGGACCTGCTGCTGAACGCCTCCTGCGAAGTCGAGCGCACCAGGGCCGCGTTGGGCGTCATCGAGTCCGGCGGCTGCGCCGCCGTCGCCCGGCTCGCGGGTGAGGAACAGCTGCTGCTCGGCACCGCGCTGCGCCGTGAACTGGTGCGGCACGTGGACGAGTGCCCGCAGTGCCGACGGGCTGCCGAGCGCGCCATGGCCGGGGTCTCCTGGCCCGGCACCGCACCCGCTTCCGCCACGCTCGCCGTCGTCCCCGCCCCGCGCCCCGCTGTCGAGGCGGCCGTCGTCCTGGCGCGCCGGGCGAGAGCCCAGCGGGTGCCCCGCTTCGACCGCGCCGGTTTCCCGGTGTGCACGAACGAGCGCGTGGCGCGCCGGGACCGGCTGCGCGGGCGGGCGTTGACCTCGACGGTCATCGCCGCGGTGCTGGCGGCGCCGGTGGTCGCCCTGTGGGCCGCGTACCGCGGGTCTCCCGTCACGGGCGAGCCGCAGGCGGACCGTTCCGTCACCGCGTCGGACGCGCCGGACGGCCCCACGGGCGGCGCCGGCGGCGGGGGGCTGCCCCCAGGGTTCGACGGCCGGCGCACCCTCCCGGCCGAGGGCGAGGACAACAGCCGGCAAGCGGGCAGAACCGGGAGCCGGGCCCGCGAGGCGGACGGCGGCGGAAGGACGGAGCCGTCCCGCACCGGCGCCCCGAAGCCCCCCGCTCAGCGGCGCAGCTACGCGGCCCCGCCCTCGGCGGACCGCCCCTCGGCGCCGGCACCCGTACCGGATCCGTCGGCGTCGGCCTCGCCCCCGCCGTCACCGGCCCCGAGCGGGACGCCGACCCGGCCGCCGTCCCCCACCGGATCCCCGACGCCTTCCGACACCCCGACCCCGAGCCGCCCGGCGGACCCGAGCGATTCCCCGTCCTGATCGGTACGGGTTGATCGGTACGGGTTGATCGGTACGGGTTGATCGACACGGGAAGCAGCGGAGGCCCGGCCCGGGCCGGCGGTCGGCTACCGCTTACGGCCTGGCGGGCTGTTCGCCGTCCTGCGCAGCGGCATCGGCGGCATCGGCGGCATCGGCCGTATCGGCGGCATCGGCGTCGTCGGACGCGGCAACAGCATCGGCAGCGTCCGCAGCCGCCGCAGCCGCGCGGGCCGTGGCCGGGTGTTCGGCCACCAGCGGGAGTTCGCTCGCCAGGCGCTGGGCGCACAGCTCGGCCAGCTGGTCGTAGGCGGGCTTGCCCATGAGTTCGGTCAGCTCGGCGCGGTACGACTCGTAGACCGGCTGCCCGGCGCCGTGCGCGGAGGGCGCCGCGGTGCACCACCAGTGCAGGTCGTGCCCGCCCGCGCCCCAACCCCGCCGGTCGTACTCGCCGATGGTGACGTACAGCACCTCTTCGCCGTCCGGCAGCTCCACCCACTCGTAGCTCCGCCGGATCGGCAGCTGCCAGCACACGTCGGGCTTGGTCTCCAGCGGCTGGCGGCCCTCGCGCAGGGCCAGGCCGTGCAGCGCGCATCCGCCGCCGCCCTCGAACCCGGGGCGGTTGTTGAAGATGCAGGCGCCCTTCCAGCGCCGCGTCTGCAGTTCGCCCTCGTCGCTGACCTCGGTCCAGCCCAGCGCGCCGGTGCCGATGTCGTGGAACTGCCAGGTCTCGGGGGTCAGCCGGGCCACGTGCTCGGCGACCCGCTGCTCGTCGTCCTCGTCGGCGAAGTGGGCGCCCAGCGTGCAGCAGCCGTCGGTGGGGCGGCCGGGGGTGATGCCCTGGCAGCCGTTGCCGAACAGACAGTTCCAGCGGGACGTCAGCCAGGTCAGGTCGCAGCGGAAGACCTGCTCGTCGTCGGCCGGGTCCGGGAACTCCACCCAGGCGCGGGCGAAGTCGAGACCGACCTCCTCGTCGCGCGCCCGCGGTGCGGGGAGCACCTGGTGCACACCGTCCTGCTTCTTGTGCTTCGCCGCTTTCGTCTTACCCACGCACCCAGCGTACGGGCCGCACGCCGCGGCACCCGGACGCCGCACCCCCGGGGTCGCCGCGGGCCCGGGGGTGCGGATGCCCAGGGGGCCGGACTGCCGGGGTGGGCAAACATCCCGTAACGTCGGCGGGGAGGTTCCCGGTGGCTGGGAGGTACCTCCAGCGGTGGCCGGGGGAGGAGGCTAGCGTGCAGGGTATGAGACTCGGTGTCCTCGATGTGGGCTCTAACACGGTCCACCTGCTCGTGGTGGACGCGCACCCCGGTGCCCGGCCCCTGCCCGCGTACTCCCACAAGACGACGCTGCGGCTCGCCGAACTCCTGGAGCCGGACGGGTCGATATCAGCGGAGGGCATCGACCGGATCTGCGCCACCGTCTCCGAGGCGCTGGAGGTCTCCGAGGAGAAGGGCGTCGAGGCGCTGCTGCCCTTCGCGACCTCCGCCGTGCGCGAGGCCGCCAACGCGGAGCACGTGCTGGACCGCATCACCGCGGAGACCGGCGTCAAGCTGGAGGTGCTCTCCGGTGCGGACGAGGCGCGGCTGACGTTCCTGGCGGTACGGCGCTGGTTCGGCTGGTCGGCGGGGCGGCTGCTGGTGCTGGACATCGGCGGCGGCTCGCTGGAGATCGCCTACGGGCTGGACGAGGACCCCGACGCCGCGGTGTCGCTGCCGCTGGGCGCCGGGCGGCTCACCTCGGGCCGGCTGCCGGGCGACCCGCCGGACCCGGCGGATGTCCGCGCCCTGCGGCGGCATGTGCGGGCGGAGATCGCCCGTATCGTCGGCGAGTTCAACCGGTTCAGCAAGCCGGACCATGTGGTGGCGACCTCCAAGACGTTCAAGCAGCTCGCCCGGATCGCGGGGGCGCCCCGCAGCGCGGAGGGCCTCTACGCCCGCCGCGTGCTGAGCCGGGCCTCCCTGGAGGAGTGGGTGCCCAAGCTCGCGGCGATGCCCGCCAGCGAGCGTGCCGCGCTCCCCGGCGTCTCCGAGGGCCGTGCCCACCAGCTGCTGGCGGGCGCCCTCGTCGCGGAGGCCGCCCTGGATCTCTTCGCCGTCACGGAGGCCGAAATCTGCCCCTGGGCCCTGCGGGAGGGCATCATCCTCCGCCGCCTGGACCGCCTGCGCGCCCTGTGAGCCCGCCGCCGCCACTAGCGGTCCCGCACTCCCGGGAGGGAGCTCTCTCACAGGGGGCCGACATCTCGCGGGCAGCGAACCGCGCTTAGGGTGGCTGGGTGGGCATCGAAAGCGTGCGGGTCCCCCAGGCGAAGGTCGCGCTGTCGACGGCCTCCGTGTATCCGGAGTCGACGGCCGCGGCCTTCGAGATCGCCGCGCGCCTCGGCTACGACGGCGTCGAGGTCATGGTCTGGACGGACCCGGTCAGCCAGGACGTGGATGCGCTGCGCCGGCTGTCCGACTTCCACGGGGTGCCGATCCTGGCCGTACACGCTCCGTGTCTGCTCATCACGCAGCGCGTATGGTCGACGGACCCGTGGGCGAAGCTGGTTCGGGCCAGGACGGCCGCGGAGACGCTCGGCGCGAGCACCGTCGTCGTCCATCCGCCGTTCCGCTGGCAGCGCTCGTACGCGCGCGAGTTCGAGCGCGGCGTATGGCGGATGGCGAACGAGACCGACGTACGGTTCGCCGTCGAGAACATGTACCCCTGGCGCTACCGGGACCGCGAGATGCTGGCCTACGCCCCTGACTGGGATCCCACCCAGAACGACTACCGGCACTTCACGATCGACCTGTCGCACACGTCGACGGCCCGTAACGACACCCTCGCCATGGTCGACCGGATGGGCGACCGCCTCGGTCACGTCCACATGGCGGACGGCAACGGCTCCGCCAAGGACGAGCACCTGGTCCCGGGGCGCGGCTCACAGCCGTGTGCCGAGGTGCTGGAGCGGCTGGCCGCGCTTGGCTTCGACGGGCACGTCGTCGTCGAGGTGAACACGCGGCGTGCCATGTCGGCCGCCGAGCGCGAGGAGGACCTGGCCGAGGCCCTCGCCTACACCCGGCTGCACCTGGCCGCTCCCGGCGGAGAGCTCGGCAACGGCCTCGGTGACGGCCGGGGTGACGGTCGCAGCAACGGCCGGGGCAATCGAGGCAGCGGCCGGGGCGAAGGCACCGCCACCGGCCACCCCGCGGGCCGGGGGAACGCATGACCGGCACCCCCTCCCAGGAGCCGGGCCCTGCGCCCCGCAAGCGCGGGCGTCCCGCGCGGCGTACCGCCGAGGCGGGCCCGGGTGCGCGTGAGCGGATCCTGGCCTCGGCCCGGGGCGAGTTCGCCGAGCACGGCTTCGACAAGGTCTCCGTACGCGCCATCGCGCGCGGCGCGGGTGTGGACGCGGCGCTGGTCCACCACTACTTCGGCACCAAGGAGCAGGTCTTCGCCGCCGCGGTGGAGGGCGCCATGGCGCCGGCGATCTCCGTCCCTGACCTGCTCGCAGCCGCCTCCCCGGAGACGCTGGGAGAGACCATCACCCAGGCGTTCCTGCGGATCTGGGAGAACCCGGCCTCCCGCGAGCCGATGCTGGCGATCGTGCGCTCGGCGGTCAACAACGAACGCGCTGCGGCCGTCTTCCGCGCCCTGCTGACCCGCAATCTGCTCAGCAGGGCGGCGGCACTGCTCAAGGAGCCCGACGCCGAGCTGCGGGTCAACCTGGCGGCGGCCCAGTTGGTGGGCGCCGCCCTGCTGCGGCACGTCATCCGGCTGGAGCCGCTGGCCTCGGAGCCGCTGGAGAACGCCATCGCCCGGCTGGCCCCCGTCGTCCAGCACCACCTCACGGGGCCGCTGGGCCCGCAAGACGGCTCCGTCCACCATCCGGACCCGGTGTCCGGATCCTGAGCCCGGGGCGTACCCTCGGTTCTTCTACGTACCGCAGCGGCCGCCGGGCCCACCGCCATGGCGGCCGCCCGCACCAAGGGAGAGGCAGCCATGCCCGAGCTGAGGTCCCGCACCGTCACCCACGGACGCAACATGGCAGGGGCGCGTGCCCTTATGCAGGCGTCCGGCGTAGCGCGTGAGGACTTCGGCAAGCCGGTCGTCGCGGTGGCCAACAGCTTCACCGAGTTCGTGCCGGGCCACACCCACCTCCAGCCCGTCGGCCGTATCGTCAGCGAGGCGGTCAAGGCGGCGGGCGGCATCCCGCGCGAGTTCAACTCGATCGCGGTGGACGACGGCATCGCCATGGGCCACGGCGGCATGCTCTACTCGCTGCCCTCCCGGGACCTGATCGCCGACTCGGTCGAGTACATGGTCGAGGCGCACTGTGCGGACGCGCTGATCTGCATCTCCAACTGCGACAAGATCACGCCCGGGATGCTGATGGCCGCGCTGCGGCTCGACATCCCCACCGTCTTCGTCTCCGGCGGACCCATGGAGGCCGGCCGTACGACGCTGGTGAACGGCACCGTCCGCAAGCTGGACCTGGTCGACGCGATGTCCGAGGCCGCCAACGACAAGGTCTCCGACGAGGACATCCTCCGCATCGAGCAGAACGCCTGCCCGACCTGCGGCTCCTGTTCCGGCATGTTCACCGCGAACTCCATGAACTGCCTCACCGAGGCCCTCGGCCTGGCCCTGCCCGGCAACGGCTCCGTGCTGGCCACCCACACCGCGCGCAAGGAGCTGTACGAGACGGCGGGCCGTACGGTCGTCGAGATCACCAAGCGCTACTACGACCAGGACGACGCCACCGTCCTGCCGCGCAATGTCGGCTCCCGCGCCGCCTTCGAGAACGCCATGGCCCTCGACATCGCCATGGGCGGCTCCACCAACACGATCCTGCACCTGCTGGCCGCCGCCCAGGAGGCCGAGCTGGACTTCACGATGCACGACATCGACCAGCTCTCCCGCAAGCTGCCCTGCCTGGCCAAGGTCGCCCCGAACGTGGCACCCGGCGGTACGTACTACATGGAGGACGTGCACCGCGCCGGCGGTATCCCCGCCATCCTGGGCGAGCTCTACCGCGCCGGGCTGCTCAACGAGGACGTGCACACCGTGCATGCCGACTCGCTGGACGAGTGGCTCAAGACCTGGGACATCCGCGGCGGTTCCCCCTCGCCGCAGGCCGTGGAGCTCTTCCACGCCGCGCCCGGCTGCGTCCGCTCCGCCGAGGCGTTCTCGCAGTCCGAGCGGTGGGAGACGCTGGATGTCGATGCGGCGGGCGGCTGCATCCGGGACTTCGAGCACGCCTACTCGGCCGAGGGCGGGCTGGCGGTGCTGTACGGCAACCTGGCCGAGAACGGCTGCGTGGTGAAGACCGCCGGCGTCGACGAGTCGATCCTGACCTTCACCGGGCCCGCCGTGGTGTGCGAGTCCCAGGAGGACGCCGTCCAGAAGATCCTCGACAAGACGGTCAAGGAGGGCGACGTCGTCGTCATCCGCTACGAGGGCCCCAAGGGCGGCCCCGGTATGCAGGAGATGCTCTACCCCACCTCGTTCCTCAAAGGCCGGGGCCTGGGCAAGACCTGCGCACTGATCACCGACGGCCGATTCTCCGGCGGTACGTCAGGGCTGTCCATCGGCCACATCTCGCCGGAGGCGGCCGGAGGCGGCGCGATCGCGCTGGTGGAGGACGGCGACACCGTCGTCATCGACATCCCCAACCGGCAGCTGCGGCTCGATGTGCCCGACGAGACGCTCGCCGCCCGCCGCGAGGCACTGGGCGGGACCTACGCGCCCGCATCCCGCGAGCGCAAGGTCTCCACCGCGCTGCGCGCCTACGCGGCCATGGCCACCAGCGCCGACCGGGGCGCCGTGCGGGATGTGACGTTGCTGGAGGGCTGAGCGCCCCGAAGGGGCGCGGGGAACTGCGCGACAAGCCACCACGAGCCTCACGCCCGCAGATGGCAGCCGGGGGCAGACGCTGCCGGGACATCACACCGTCATAATCGAAACGTGCCCCAGCAACCGAAGACCCCCGACGAACCGGCCCCCGAGCCGCTCCGCTTCTACGGCACCACCTGGGTCGACCACTCCGGTGGGTACGCGCTGCGCCGCTTCGCCCTTGGCATCGGCGCGGTGCTGGCCGCGGTCGCGGGGGCCTTCGTGCTGCGGTTCGCCTACCAGGGCGTCGTACTGGCCGACATCGGCCGCTGGGCAAGCATCCTGCTCGTCGCCGCATTCGCAGTCTGCAGCGCGCTGGCGTTCTCCCGCACCCTCACCCACTACGGCCGCCGCCCCGACGAGCGCGAGGCGGCGGCCGAATCCTCGATGCACAGCATCCGGATCATCGGCTTCATCGGCGTGCTGCTCGCCTACGCGCTGCGCACCTGCGTCGAGGCGCCCGGCGAGAAGCTGCACCGCGCCGAGTACGAGGCCGCGCTGGCCCGCCACGAGCGGCAGCGCACCGCCCGCACCGGCAACCCCGCGGCGCGCAGGCGCAAGGACAAGCGCTGACCCCTCACCCCTCAACACCCCCTCAGGGAGGGCCCCTCGGGGCCCTCCCGTAGTGATCTCAGGGGGAACCCTGAACTGTCCCGGACCGGGGGCTTCTCCGCTCGACACCTCGCTCCGTCACGTGTCAGATTCTTCTTACACCCAAGAGAGAGGGGTCGCGGTGAGCGCGATCGAGACCCCGACCGGAGACGAACTGCTGAAGGTCCTGACGGCGCTCGGCAACCCGCACCGGATGCGGATCGTCGCGGCGCTGGCCCAGGGCCGCAACTACGTCAGCAGGCTCGCCCGCGAGATCGGCATGAGTCGCCCCCTGCTGCATATGCACCTCCAGCGGCTGGAGGCGGCCGGCATCGTCGTCGGGTCGCTGGAGCTGTCGGACAGCGGCAAGGCGATGAAGTTCTTCGAGGTGGCCCCGTTCGCCTACGCGCTGACCCCACAGGTCGTCGCGGAGGCGGCAGGGAGCCTCACCGACCAGGACGAGAAAGAGAGAGCGCAGTGAACGAGCAGCTGACGACTACGGCAGCAGCCGACCCTGCCGGTGTGTGGGCGGCGGCGCTCGGCACCGGCGGGATCTTCGTCCTGTTGATCGTCATCGTCTGGCAGATCGCCGTCACCTGGCGGTCCCGCATGCTGGCCGCCCGCGAGCAGCAGTACAAGGCCCTGGCCGAGAAGTACGCACAACTCCTGGAGGACAACGTCGAACTGCACCGGCGCAGCCTGGACGAGCTGACGCAGGCGCGGCAGTCGATCGCCTCGATGGAGAAGATGATGCGCGAGATCGAGTAGATCCCGCAGGTACGACAAGTACGACACCCACCGCGCTCGTACGGCCGGGAGCGGCAACTCCCGGCCGTACACGTGAGCGTGAGCATCTCGCGAACCCCTCGCGTCCCACACCCACACCATGGAGGTTACCCATGCCTGCCCACCCGCAGCATCCGGCCGGGCGGTATCCCCGCGCGCTGCGCCGGCTGGCCACGGCCCCCGGCGGCAAGCGCACCAAGTGGCTGGTCCTCGCGGCCTGGCTGATCGTCGTCGTCGCTCTCGGGCCGCTGGCCGGGAAGCTCGGCGAGGTCGAGGACAGCAGCTCCAACGCCTTCCTGCCCGGCAACGCCGAGTCCGCCAAGGTCAATACGCAGCTGGAGAAGTTCCGCGGCGACGACGAGATCATCCCGGCCGTCGCCGTGTACTCCCGCACCGACTCCGCCACCACCGAGGCCGACGCTGCCAAGGCACGCGCCGACCGCGCCGACTTCGCGCCGCTCGTCGCCAAGGGCGAGCAGATCGGCGGTCCGGTACGGGCCGAGGACGGCAAGGCGCTGATGCTGGTGGTGCCGCTGAGTACCGGCGGTGACGACATGACCGACGACCTGGAGAAGATCCGTACGGTCGCGGCGGCCAATGCGCCGCCCGGGCTCGACGTCGAGGTCGGCGGCCCGGCCGGCTCGCTGATCGACAACATCAAGGTCTTCGACAACCTCGACTCCACGCTGATGCTGGCCACCGGCGCCGTCGTCACGCTGCTGCTGCTGATCACCTACCGCAGCCCGCTGCTGTGGCTCTTCCCCGTGCTGTCGGTCGGCTTCGCCTCGGTGCTCACCCAGGTCACCACCTACGCGCTGGCCAAGTACGCCTCGCTGCCCGTCGATCCGCAGAGCGCGGGCATCCTCATGGTGCTGGTCTTCGGCGTCGGCACCGACTACGCCCTGCTGCTGATCGCCCGCTACCGCGAGGAGCTCCACCGCCACGAGGACCGGCACGAGGCGATGCGGCTCGCACTGCGCCGCTCCGGGCCCGCGATCGTCGCCTCGGCCGGCACCATCGCCATCGGGCTGGCCTGCCTCGCCTTCGCCGACATCAACTCCTCGCGCTCGCTGGGCCTGGTCGGGGCCGTCGGCGTCGTATGTGCCCTGCTCGCGATGGTCACCGTGCTGCCCGCGCTGCTGGTGCTGGCGGGACGCTGGGTCTTCTGGCCGTTCGTCCCCCGGTCCGGGACGGAGCCGCGCAAGGCTCGTACCGTCTGGTCCCGGATCGGCGGTCTGCTGGCCCGCCGTCCGCGCTGGTCGTGGCTGATGTCCATCGGCGTCACCGCGGTGCTGGCGCTGAGCGCGACCGGCATCACCATGGGGCTGACGAACGCGGAGATGTTCCAGGACAAGCCGGAGTCCGTGGTCGCCCAGGAGAAGCTCGCCGCGCACTTCCCCTCCGGCTCCTCCGACCCGGCCACCGTCGTCGTACGGACCGACGCGCGCGCCGCGACGGAGCGGGCGGCGGCGGGCGTCGCCGGAGTGGCGTCCGTACGGGCCGACGACCGTACCGCCGACGGGTCCCTGACCTCCCTGTCCGTCACTCTGAAGAACGCTCCGGACAGCGACGCGGCCAAGCACACCATCGACGAGCTGCGCAGCGCCGTGCACCAGGTCGAGGGCGCCGAAGCGCTGGTGGGCGGTACGACGGCGGAGTCGCTGGACACCCGGCGCGCCGCGGAGAGCGATCTGAAGGTCGTCATCCCGATCGTGCTCGCTGTCGTCCTGCTCGTCCTGGTGGCGCTGTTGCGCTCGCTGACCGCGCCACTGCTGCTGCTGGCAACGGTGGTGCTGTCCTACTTCGGCGCGCTGGGAGCCTCGCATCTGATCTTCGAGCACCTGCTGGACTTCGCCGCGATGGACAACTCCCTTCCGCTGATGGGCTTCGTCTTCCTGGTCGCGCTGGGCATCGACTACAACATCTTCCTGATGACCCGGGTCCGCGAAGAGGTCGCCCTGCAAGGCCACAGCAAGGGCGTGCTGGCCGGGCTCAGTTCCACGGGCGGCGTGATCACCTCGGCGGGCATCGTGCTGGCCGCCACCTTCGCGGTGATCGCCTCGATGCCGCTGGTGTCCATGGCGCAGCTCGGCGTGCTGGTCGGCATCGGCGTCCTGCTGGACACCTTCCTGGTCCGCACCGTCCTGGTGCCCTCACTGGCGCTGGACATCGGCGCCCGGATCTGGTGGCCGAGCCGACTGGGCCGGGATCTACGGCCGCACGACGCCCCGGCCGCAGCGGCGGAGGAGCGGGTGCTGGAGAGGGTGTAACTCTCTCGGCGCAGCAGCCCTCTCTTCCGCCGCAACGGCGCGAACACAAGCGGACGTAATCGGCGGTGCCGGACCAACCTCAGCCTGAATCGGTTGGTCCGGCACCGCCGTTGTCGTGCGCCGCTTGACGCCATCACATGGCGCCCCTCATAATTCATCACATGATGAATAAGCCTCCACCTGCTCCCGGCGAAGCCCTCGCGGCAAGCGAACCCGCGGCCGGCGAACCCGCCGTCCACGCCCGCGACCTCACCGTCGTCCGCGGCAGCCGCCGCGTCCTCGACGGGATCTCGTTCGATGTCGCACCCGGCACCGTCACCGGGCTCCTCGGCCCCTCCGGCAGCGGCAAATCCACCCTCATCCGGGCGATCGTCGGCACCCAGGCCAAGGTCACCGGCACCCTCGACGTACTCGGCAGGCCCGCGGGCACAGCACCGCTGCGCTCCCGCGTCGGCTACGTCACCCAGTCCCCGTCCGTCTACGGCGACCTGACGGCGCGGCAGAACCTCGACTACTACGCCGCCGTTCTCGGCATCCCCCGTGCCGACCGCGCCGCCGCCGTCACCCAGGCCCTCACCGACGTCGACCTCACCTCGCACGCCGACGACCTGGCCGGCAACCTCTCCGGCGGCCAGTCGTCCCGTGTCTCCCTCGCCGTCGCCCTGCTGGGCGCCCCCGAACTGCTCGTCCTCGACGAGCCCACGGTCGGCCTCGACCCCGTGCTCCGCCGCGACCTGTGGAACCTCTTCCACCGCCTCGCCGCCCGCGGCGCCACCCTGCTGATCTCCTCGCATGTGATGGACGAGGCCGACCGCTGCGAACACCTGCTCCTCGTCCGGGACGGCACCCTGCTGGCCGCCGACACCCCGCAGGCACTCCGCGAGACCACCGGAAGCGACACCGTCGAGGACGCCTTCCTCAAGCTGGTCGAGTCAGCCCGCGACGGTGCCGCCGTGCACGCACCCCTCCACCCCGCAACCCACTCGCAGCGAGGCACCTCATGAACGCCGCCCGTACGCTCGCCACCGCACGCCGCGTCCTGCGCCAACTCGCCCACGACCCCCGGACGATCGCGCTGCTGCTGCTCGTCCCGGTCCTGCTGCTCGTGCTGCTCTATTACGTCTTCGACGCGGACCGCCGCTCCTTCGACAGCATCGGCGCCTCGCTGCTGGGCATCTTCCCGCTGGTGACGATGTTCCTGGTCACCTCCATCGCCACGCTGCGCGAACGCACCTCCGGCACGCTGGAGCGGCTGCTGTCCATGCCACTGGGCAAGGCCGATCTGATCCTCGGCTACGCGCTGGCCTTCGGCGCGCTCGCCATCGTCCAGGCATCCCTCGCCACCGGCGTCGCCGTCTGGTTCCTGGACCTCAACATCACCGGCTCGCCCTGGCTGCTGCTGCTCATCGCACTGCTCGACGCCCTGCTGGGCACGGCACTCGGACTGTTCGTCTCCGCGTTCGCCGCTTCCGAGTTCCAGGTGGTGCAGTTCATGCCCGCGATGGTCTTCCCGCAGATCCTGCTGTGCGGCCTGTTCGCCCCCCGCGACAGCATGCAGCCGGCGCTGGAAGCGATCTCCAACGTGCTGCCCATGTCCTACGCCGTCGACGGTATGACGGAGGTCCTCAGGAACGCCGACGCCACCGGCGACTTCGTACGCGACGCGGTCATCGTCGCGGGCAGCGCACTCCTCGTCCTGTCCCTCGGCGCCGCCACCCTCCGCCGCCGTACGGCCTGAAGCGCTTCCGCCTGGTGCGAGGATGGAATCCCGCCCGCCACGGCAGCCGTCCCTGGGGGCACCTCCCGGACGGCGTCCGGGGGAGGGTCCAGTACGACGAGGCACGAGGTGAAACACCCCATGACCACCCAGAAAGTCGCGGTCCTCGGCACCGGCAAGATCGGTGAGGCGCTGCTCTCCGGCATGCTCCGAGGCGGCTGGTCGCCCTCCCGTCTCCTGATCACAGCGCGCCGCCCGGAACGCGCGGCCGAACTGCGCGAGCGCTACGGGGTCGAGTCCGTCAGCAACGCGGAGGCTGCCCGCGTTGCCGACACCCTTATCCTCACCCCCAAGCCCCAGGACATGGCGGCGATGCTGGACGAGCTCGCCCCGCACGTTCCCGCGGACCGTCTGGTGATCAGCGGCGCGGCCGGCATCACCACCCGCTGTCTCGAACAGCGGCTCGCCGACGGCACCCCGGTCATCCGCGTCATGACCAACACCCCGGCGCTGGTCGACGAGGCGATGTCCGTCATCTCCCCGGGCAGCCACGCCACCGAGGACCATCTGAAGCTCGCCGACGAGATCTTCGGCGGCGTCGGCAAGACCCTCCGCCTCCCCGAGGGCCAGCAGGACGCCGCCACCGCACTCTCCGGCTCGGGCCCCGCCTACTTCTTCTTCCTGGTCGAGGCCATGACCGACGCGGGAATCCAGCTCGGCCTCCCACGCGACAAGGCACACGAGCTGATCGTCCAGGCCGCCGTCGGCGCCGCCACCATGCTCCGCGACAGCGGCGAACACCCCGTCACCCTCCGCGAGAACGTCACCTCACCCGGCGGTACGACGATCAACGCCATCCGCGAACTGGAGAACCACCGCGTCCGCGCCGCCTTCATCGACGCCATCGAGGCAGCCCGCGACCGCAGCCATGAGCTCGGCAGCTGACCGCACGAGCAGCCCGGGGCCGCCCCCGGCCCCGGCTACGCCCGGCCCCCGGCGCGCGCCCGCAACCCCCGCACCCCCTCGTGCACCAGCGTGATCGTGAACGCGAGGGCCAGCCCCAGCGCCACCCCGTACAGCGGCGTCTCCTCGAACGCGGCCCCGCCCACATACCCCAGGCAGGCCGAATAGACCGCCCAGCTCACCACCGCGACGGCGTCGAACCGCGTGAACGACCGACGCGGAAACCCCGTGGCACCGGTGGTGAGCGTGGCGGCCGTCCGCCCGCCGGGGATGTAGCGGGCCGCCACCAGCACCAGACCGCCCCGCTCCGCCAGCATCCGCCCCACCCGCTCATAGACCCGCCGCGCCCTTCCCCCCTCCCCCAACCGCGCCAGGACCCGCACCCCCGAACGCCGCCCGATCGCGTACGAGATGTGGTCCCCGGCGAAGGCGCCGAGCGCCGCCACCACGATGACCGGCCCCAGCGCGGGATCCCCCTCCGCCGCCGCGAACACGCCCAGCGTGATCACCAACGTCTCGCTCGGCACCACCGGGAAGAACCCGTCCAGCATCGCGATCCCGAACAGCGCCGCATACACCCACGGCGTACTGACGAACCCCTCGACCGCGTGCACTATCGCGTCATTCATGCACCGGAACGTACGGAGCACACCAGGCGCCGAGCAGCGCACGATCGTCGTCGGCCACCCTCCACTTTCGACAGATGTTCCGGGCGGACCCGCCGCGTACGGTGACCGACGTGAACACCCCCGCCCGCGCCCACAGCTTCCGGGGCCGGCTCCGCGAGGCCCTGCGCCGCCGACGGGTCCGCGAGGCCCTGGCCGACCTGGCCCTGTGGCTGTTCATGGCCTACCCCCTCCCCTCCCTCTCCGAGGTCCCGCTCTGGCTCCGCCTCCTCGCGGCGCCCCTGCTCGCCGTCGCGGCACCCTTGAGCCGCCGGGCCCCGCTGGCGGCCGCGACCGTCCCCGCAGCGCTCGGCCTCGCCGCCACACCCCAGCTGTTCACCAGCACCTTCAGCCCGGCCCTGGTCGCCCTCAGCTTTCTGCTGGGGCGGCGTACGCAGGACGCCCGCCCGTCGCTCGCCGCCGCGCTCGCCCTCTGCGCGGCGGGACTCGCGCTCGCCCTGACACTGCCGGGCGCCGACCTGTGGGACTGGTTCACCCTGGTCACGACGGTCCTCTTCGCCGCCGTCCTCCCCTGGCTGCTGGGCCGCTTCCGCCGCCAGCAGTACGAACTCCACAGCGCGGGCTGGGAACTGGCCGCCCGCATGGAGCGCGAACAGCAGCTGGTAGCCGAACGCACCCGGCTGCGCGAACGGTCCCGCATCGCGGGGGACATGCACGACTCGCTCGGCCACGACCTCAGCCTCATCGCCGTACGCGCCGCCGCGCTCCAGGTCTCCCCAGGTGTGGACGACGCCGCCCGTGCCTCCGCCGCCGAACTCCGTCAGGCCGCCGCCGACGCCACCGAACGCCTCCGCCAGATCATCGGCCTCCTCCGCCAGGACGCGACCGACAGCGCACAGCTCCCCCCGTCCGAGACCGTCCCCGACCTGGTCGCCCGCACCGCCGCCTCCGGCGTCCGCATCACGCTGCACCAGCACGGAACGCACGACACGGCAGCGGACGAGTTGCCCCCATTGGTCGACCGAGCAGCCCACCGCGTCGTCCAGGAAGCCGTCACCAACGCGACGAAGCACGCCCCCGGCTCCACCATCACCGTCGAGCTGAAGCGAGAGCGCGCCGCCCTGGACGTGACGGTCCACAACGGCACCGGAAGCGCCGCACCGCCCACCCCGGGAGTCGGCTCCGGCACCGGACTGATCAGCCTCGACGAACGCGTCCGCCAGGCCGGCGGCACCTTCCGGGCCCACCCCACCGAGAACGGCTTCGAGGTACGGGCCCACCTCCCCCTCACCCCCTTTGCCGCGGACCCGCACCCGCCGACCGAGCCCGAGCCGCTCACCGGCCCGTCCCGCTCCAGCGAGGAACTGGCCCAGGCCCGGCAACGCGTACGCCGAGGCATCGTCAACGCCCTCTGGATCCCGGCCGCCGCCACCGCCGTCCTGGCCGTGCTGATGTACGGCTTCCAGCTCTACACCTCCCACCAGTCCGTCCTGCCCCGGCACACCTACGCCGACCTCCGTATAGGCGACGCCGAAACCTCCGTGGCACCTCGTCTCCCGTCGTACGAGTTCGACGAGGAGTCACGCCCACCCGGCGCCCCACCGGACCCGTCCCACACGAACGAGTGCCGCTTCTACCGGACCGCAACCTTCGACAACTCCCCGCTCTACCGCCTCTGTTTCACGGCCGGCCGCCTCTCCCACAAGGACCGCATCGCCACGGATCGGGACGACGGTTGACGGAAACGAGGCCCGCAGTTGACACACCTGCCATCGATCCGTAAGGTTCCTCGGGTTGTCAGCGGCCTGTCGTGGCTTCTGTCGACCACTCCTGCCGCTCCGGCAGAAACCTCTACTCAGCACCATCTCCCTTCGCAGGGGTCTGTTCGGCATGCCGAATTGCTTTTGCGGGTCGGCTCAATTTGGAGCCGGGCGGGGAAAGGCTCTAAAGTAGCGGTCAGCCGGAAGGCGCCCCGCCGACAGGGGAAATCCGATTCGGAAGACGGCACGGAAACGGGCCGGAAAACGGATCTGATAGAGTCGGAAACACCGAAAGGGCAAACGTCCGGAGAAGCCGGTGAGACGGTTTCGAAGGAAGCGTCCGTTCCTTGAGAACTCAACAGCGTGCCAAAAGTCAACGCCAGATATGTTGATACCCCGGCCTGTCGG